>CAXUGH010000012.1:6154-13512 GCA_964250365.1 uncultured Ktedonobacteraceae bacterium | reverse complement strand
AACGGTGGCTAGCGGGTTTCTCAGGGCGACCTTGATGCCCGTAGTCGCCGGTGCCATAGAGACCTTCACCGCCTTGAATATCGTACTGGTCGTCGTCATCGTCAACTTCTACATAATCGTCTTCGTCGGCGAGGTCCTGATCGTTCTGATTCTCGTCGATAAGCTGATCCGGCGTCATGCTATACAGGTATTGATCGGCAATCTGATTCTGGTTGGCCTTGGTACTGGTTTGGTCTTGATTGCCTAAAACACCTAGCTCGTTCTCGTCGCTATACTGTTCTTTCTTAGGTGAGTTTGCCATCTTCTGAGTCTCCTCTCTAACTAAGGGGTTTGCAAATCGTTAGGATCGATCTCTTCGTTTGCTCTCGGACGTAACGTTGGCGGTGCATTGAATATTGCCTGTTCGTTCCGAGCATTGTAAGCACCGTTTTGTTGCAGAATTGCCGCTGCCTGAGCCGCACCATCTGCACTTTTGACAGTGACGATTGTTCTTCCCGCCTCTAATTCATGCTGATAAAAGCTGGCTTCGCGATCTGAAACACCCAGTCCGGTGAGCGCACCGATGAGACCACCAGCGGTAGCACCAACCGCGACACCACCAAATGTTGCCGCGAGAATACCACCGGCAAGAGCTGGTCCAAGACCAGGAATCAGTAGGGAGACAGCGGCACCTAGCACACCGCCAATTACGCCTCCACTAATCGCTCCGGTAACGGCATTTCCTTCAGCATCACCTCCCGTATCCGTTGCTTCCACACGCGAAAGAAACCCAATCTCTTCATCGCTAAAACCTGCACGTCGCAGTTCATCTATCGCATGCCTTGCTTGCTTGACATCTGAAAAGACGCCAATAGCAATCGCATCTTGCGTCATTGCCATAACAATCTGTCCTTTCAAGGCTTTTATCCTCAGTGTATATATGTAATACGGTGAACTTGAAATACTTGTGACAGAAGAGCTACGAACTCCTCCATAAAAAAGTATGCGTCATGTAAATGAGTACTATATTTCCATTGCTAAAATTTGACATATGGGTAGAGATTTTCACACATATCAGGACGAACGAACTTCCCCTTTTTCATGTGAAAACATGTAATCTGTTGAAAGGGTATTCTTCGTAATACATATAGGTTGAGAAATCTTGCTATATCAAAGAGCTTATTTACCCAGTCTTAACCACA
This sequence comes from uncultured Ktedonobacteraceae bacterium, assembly GCA_964250365.1. Taxonomy (GTDB): domain Bacteria; phylum Chloroflexota; class Ktedonobacteria; order Ktedonobacterales; family Ktedonobacteraceae; genus JBBQVS01. The sequence continues at coordinate 12,331 of CAXUGH010000012.1, read as the reverse complement.
CCACGAATCCTACATCTTGTTCTATATGATATCCTCAGGGATATGCTATAAGCAATATGATTTCCAAAGGCATTTTATTGAGCAAATCTTGACCTTTTGTTTAAGAGATTTAACATTTTTGTCTATATACTCTATTACAGAATAAAGTATTGCGCCCTTCTTGCTTACTTTATTTGACATACTTTTTTAGGTGGGGGACACTTTATGCGGTTGACATCAAAAAACCAGAGATGGAGATACGGCAGTTTTGTCACTAGAGGTACACTTTTTGTGTCCCTATTGCTGCTTCTCATCGTCGGTACCGCAAGCTTTGTATTTGCATCTACAGAGAAGCCGAACCGCTCATCCGGCACTTTTGCGGCGCAAAAAACACAGGCTATCAATGGCGCGACTCAATTTATGAGTGACACACAAACAACGAAAGCAATTACTACAATCTCGCTTCTTGATACAAGTCAGGTACATATTTCTTCTGTTTTTACTACCTATTATAAACACTACAATGGTACAGAAACTCTAGGCAATCCAATAACATCAGCTTTTCCTATCGACAATGGCTGGTTACAGTTTTTCGAGGGCGGCGCATTATTTCTGCCAACACAACCACAGGCACATGTTCCACCATCTCCTCAAGACAATCTGTTTCCACTCATTCATAACGGAATGAAAGACCCTTCGACGGATGTGATACGTGTGCCTCTATTGCAGGCATTGCTTAGTGAAGGAAGTCTCGTACCTGTTGGTGGACAAGGTAGTACACTTACGTACTCCGATATCCGTAAAGCCGCCAATCCTGATCTTATGGTTACAGCCTCCGCAGCCGATGAGCGGGCTGCTCTTACTATCAATGCTACAGTCAACGATGGTCATGGCATATTCGTCAAAAGCGGAGTGCGTGGGGGCAAAGCGGTAGGGCATGTTGTCCTACAATCGTTCTGGGAGTATATTCAGCGTCCTGATATATCACCCGACGGTTGGCAAAAAGATTTTGGTCTTCCACTCACCGGCATAGTGCCTTTTACTATTATCAGTGCTGGACACACTCATCATTTGCTCGCGCAAGTGTTCACACAAGGTGGCTTAATCTACGATTCCAGCATTCCTGCGTCCGCAGGTCAACCTTCTATCTCGCGGTTAAATACAGGGTTAGACTATATTCATACCTTTGGCTTGCCATCTGTAAAGCTTACGGCAGGACAAAAAATCTGGTCGCTGGGCGATACTTCCGTGCTTAACTCACCAACAACAGGGCAAGAGATTGCACATATTGGACAAGATTTTCCACTTGCTCTACTGGGGAACACGCAATGGTCGGGAGGAAAACTCTGGTATAATGTGCAATTCTCTAGCATGAAGAACTCACACAATGGCTGGATAGATAGTTCGGGAGTAACGTTCACTTCTCCTGGCAACCAAGCAGGACGAGCCTCATTCGATGCGTTATCATCTGATCTCGTTGCATATCTGAATAGCCTCGGTCAGAATGTCAGCGCAACGCTCTATGATGAAACGCACCATGTGTACTACACTTACAATACTTCGACGCAATTTATCGTAGCGAGTTCTATGAAGGTGCCGATCATGCTTACCTTCTTCGACATGATTGAGCAACAGAGCCGTGAGCCGGATGATAATGAGACGAATCTACTTACAACGATGATCGAAAACTCCAACAATGACTCGGCTTCAGCACTATTTGCAGAGGTTGGACAGTCGGCTGGCATCTCTGCGTATATGCAGAAGATAGGCGTCACGGGTCTGTCACCTGATGACGACTCCTGGGGCTACAGTCTGATTACATCGCAAACAATGGTCAATTTGCTCACGTTGCTGCACGATGGCAAGATTCTCAATGCGAATCATCGCGCTCTCGCACTAAATCTTATGGAGAATGTCGAGACCGATCAGCAAGTCGGCATTGGAGATACTGCTCCCAATGGAGCAACGGTCGCCTTGAAAGACGGTTGGGTTCCCGGCCCCGATGGTCAATGGGCGATGAACAGTTCTGGTATTGTAACAACAAATAACGAAACCTACATTCTCTCGGTCTATACGCAGGAGCAACAGTCGCTAGACGATGGACAGGCAATAGCCCGTCACGTCTGTAGTACCGTTGCTACTCTACTTGTATCATAACGTAAAAAACATTCTTCAACATTTGACGCCGATGGCGTCAAATGTTGAAGAATGTTTTTTATTATTTTTCGACTTGCATTTTTCCCAGGCGACGCATCTCAGGCCAGAGGAGGAAAACTAGTAAAACTACGATAATGGTGCCTATGCCTCCACCAACAACGGATAGCATCGGTCCAAAGAGTTGCGCGGTCAAGCCAGACTCGAAGCCGCCTAGCTCATTGGAGGCACCAATGAACAGCGAATTGACGGCAGAGATACGTCCTAACATCGCATTGGGGGTGCGCGTCAAAACCAGCGTACTACGAATGACAACGCTAATATTGTCGAGTCCACCAAGCAAGAAGAGCATGACAAGCGAGAGCCAGAATGTGTGTGACAGGCCGAAGATAACCGTTGCCAGTCCAAAGCCACCAACAGCTAAAAGCAATGTTCTACCTGTTTTCTTGAACGGAGGGATATAAGCGAGGCCAAAGGTGACACAGAGGGCACCAACGGATGGCGCGGTACGGAGCAAACCTAGCCCTGTTGGACCCACATGCAGGATATCTTTTGCGAAGATAGGTAACAACGTTGTCGCTCCGCCAAGCAATACAGCGAACATATCAAGCGTAATTGCCGCCAGAATGACCTGCGTACTCCTGAGAAACTTTAGACCTTCTAACAGTGAGCCAATTGTGGTCGTTGTTGTGCTAGATATTACCTTCTGCTGCTTGCCACGTAACGGTAGCAGTAGCAGGGCAAAAATAATTACAGCGACACCATAAAGCGCGTATATCAACGTTGCGCGATGCATCAACGCTATAAGAACTCCACCGGCGGCAGGACCAAGCACAGAGGCAAGTTGCCACGAGCTACTGCTCCAAGTCGCGGCACTTTGATATGCATGTTCGGGTACAGCCTGTGTTACCAACGTTGAACTAGCTGGACTATTGAAAGCAGCCGCGCAACCAATCAATAACAGGCATCCATAAATCAGAAGCAAAGGACCATGAACATATGACAAGTAGGTTAGACCGATAGAAGCTAGTGCTAGCAAGAGGAGCGAGAGAATCACGATCAGCTTGCGGTTGAAGCGGTCGGCAACATAGCCTGCCGGTAGCGATAAGAGAAAGACAGGAATGATTTGTACAAGGCCGACGAAACCCAATACGAGGGCGGAACCTGTACGATCATATAGCTCCCAACCAATCGCAATGTTAATCATCTGCTCGCCGAGAGTTGCAATGAATGAGCCAATAAACAAAAGGCGAAAGTCGAGAAATCGCCACGCGAGATAGGGATCGTGCGGCTTCGCTGGCTCAATAAAAACAGGGGATGTTTCTGCTAGCGTTGTTGTTTCAATAATTTCTTTTGATGCTTCCTGATCGGTAGAATCCACAATATATCCTTTTATAGTCTATAACAATATAATATCCTTAGACAACTATGGAGGTACGACAGGAAATCTGTCGTACCTCCATAGTTGTCTGAGAACATTATATCCTAGTTTTTAGGTTTGCGTGTAGCGAGGTAGCCGAGGCCAAGCGCGAGGAGATCTTCCATACTTGCCCACACGAAATCGGGCACAAACTTTACCTTATCAAGATTTTTACGTCCATAGTAGCCTGCTACCGAGCCTGCACCGGCAGCGGTTGCGCCAATAGCAGCGCCAGCTACAGGTGAGAGGCGCGAACGCTGACAGATTGTCGCACCCGCTACCGCTCCAATTACAAGACGACCGAGCAGCGGAGCAACATCGAGACGGCTTGGCGTCGCAGGAAGTTTATCGCCAACTAGTTCGCCAACCGCAAGCAGACTTGAGACAACGCGGCTTGCAGGAGCATCAAGCACTCTATCCATTGTTGAGTCGGTGTCAACGCCGATGCGCTTCGTCCAGTTCAATAGCGCAAGTGGCGTCATAGAGCGCAGACCTGTTACGAAACCAAGTAGTCCAGCCCGTAGATAGACACCCGTAGGATTTTCACTAGAGCCAAGAATAGTATTTGCCATATATTTTTCTCTGCCTTTCTATTGCCAACAATAATATGTGAATATCAAGCATTTGTTAGCTTTCCCTTGTATCACGTTGCGATGTTTATAGAAGGTTCACATTGCACGCGTCATAACCGAATTTTCTCAGAACTGCTCCCTTGATTTTTTGTTGCGTGTCGGGTACTCTATGTCTAATGCGAGACACAACAATTTCGCCTTTTCGTCGAATGACCGTGTATTAGGAGTATCCACTATGACAGTGACACAAAGAAGTACGTCTCCTGCTCCTACTGAGCAGTCCGCGCGACAATGGAGTTATACCAGCGGCACCAGTGATAAGCCGCTACTTGGTATGACGATTGGCGATCAATTCGACCTGACCGCTAACACCTACCCTGACAATCCCGCGTTGATCTCGCGGCAACAGAACATTCGCCTGACCTACCAAGAATTGCAAGCACAAATCAACCAGTGCGCGAAAGGCTTGCTACAATTGGGTTTCCAGAAGGGGCAACGTATCGGCATCTGGTCCCCCAACCGCGTCGAATGGACGATTACACAATTTGCTACCAGCAAAATTGGTGTTATCCTCGTCAACATCAACCCCTCATACCGTCTACATGAACTAGAATACGTGTTGAAACAATCAGGCTGTAGTGCCATTATTATCTCGCCAGCCTTCAAAACCTCGAACTATACAGAGATGGTACAGACGCTTGCTCCTGAACTGGCGCAAAACGAACCAGGAAAGTTAAAAGCTGAGAAATTGCCAGAACTGACAACGGTTATTCGCATGACCGCCGAGAAGATTCCTGGCATGTTTACATGGGATGAGTTGCTTGCAAAAGGCGACGAGGTAAGCGATGAGCAACTCACGACACGACAACGCGAGCAAGAGTTCGATGATCCTATCAATATTCAGTACACAAGTGGCACAACGGGCTTTCCTAAAGGGGCAACGCTCAGCCATCACAACATTCTAAATAACGGCTATTTCGTTGCTGACCTGCAAAATATTACGCACGAAGACAAGATTTGCATTCCAGTACCGCTCTATCACTGTTTTGGTATGGTGATGGGCAATCTTGGCTGTATCACACATGGCGCAACGATGGTCTATCCGGCGGAGGGCTTCGAGCCGCTTGCGACGATGCAAGCAGTGCAAGAGGAAAAATGCACGTCGCTGTACGGCGTACCGACAATGTTTATCGCGGAACTGAACCATCCCGACTTCTCTAAATTCGATTTCAGCGGTCTGCGAACAGGCGTTATGGCTGGCTCACCTTGCCCTGTCGAGGTTATGAAAAAAGTGCAGACGCTCATGCATATGACCGATGTTGAGATTTGTTACGGTATGACCGAAACCAGCCCCGTCTCGACGCAAACGCGCATCGGTTCACCCCTAGAGAAGCAGGTGAGTACCGTCGGGCAGATACACCCACATCTTGAGATCAAGATCGTTGATCCTGCCACAAGTGCGATTGTACCGATTGGCTCCACTGGCGAGCTATGTACACGCGGCTATAGTGTCATGCTGGGCTACTGGAACAACGAGGAGGCGACAAGGGCAGCTATCGACGTTGCTCGCTGGATGCACACGGGCGACCTCGCTACGATGGATGAAGAGGGCTACGTCAATATCGTTGGTCGCATCAAGGACTTGATTATTCGCGGCGGCGAAAACGTTTATCCGCGCGAAGTCGAGGAATTTCTGTACACGAACCCCAAAATTAGCGACGTGCAAGTCATCGGCGTACCCGACGAAAAGTACGGCGAAGCAATCATGGCTTGGGTCATCCTCAAACCAGGAGAGCAAGCAACGGAAGAGGAACTGCGCGATTTCTGCAAAGGCAATATCGCACACTACAAAGTGCCGCGCTACTTCAAATTCGTTACATCGTTTCCTATGACGGTGACAGGTAAGGTACAGAAATACCAGATGCGCGAGCAGTCTACTGAGGAACTCGGTTTGCAACAGGTTGGGTCGGTCAAGACAGCGTAAAGAGAGAAGCGGGGGGGGGGGGGGGGGGGGGGGGGGGGGGGGGGGGGCGGCGCGCGCGTGAGGTGGGG
>CAXUGH010000012.1:0-6144 GCA_964250365.1 uncultured Ktedonobacteraceae bacterium | reverse complement strand
GAACAAGCGAGAGGGTTGTGATGGGCATGCTCATCGCAACCCTCTCGCTTGTTCGCTTCTCACAACAGGCTTCCGAGGCCGAACGCATCAATCGAAGTGAGTCAAGTACTCTGTGAATTCTTTTACCTTTAGATGTTTCCCTTTTGTGTCAATGGTGAAGCCTTCTTTCCTTAAAAGTGCTGCATGACTCTCTATCCCACCTGGGAAATGAGCGAAAAGTTCCCCATTCTTCTTTATTACCCGCCAATACGCGACTTGGTTGTTCGCATCATAAGCAACTGACTGAAGGGCTTTTTGAGTGGTAACTGGGCAAGTGCCTTGCACATTAAACTGCTCAGTTAGCTTCTTCCTAAGAAGGTCTGTCGTCACGAGTTGATGTTCGGGTATAGTCTTGATCAAGGCTTCTACTGTCGCCGAGCTGGGTAGCAGCATTTTTCCCGATGTGCCAAAGAAGCGTAGCCGATTTTCGGGAATGTCAACAATAGCATCTTCTTGTGGTTCCATACGATCTCCTTTTTAGGCTGAGTAAGTGTTGTGTTTTGTACTACTTTCCTTCTCGTTTCGTTAGTCCTAGAAAGACATGTACATGCTTATTCTATATGTAGCGTGCATATTCGGAAATCTACTTACGTACTTTTTCCACGATTACAGCAGACTGTACATCTTCAATTTCAGTCTTCTTTAATCTTGTTGACGTTGAAATAAGTTAAGATAAGTATAGCATGTCGAGTTCTTATGTGTGCGGCTTGTTTATAAAGAGGAAAACAGTTCTACCTCAATAAAGGTCTTCTCTTGTGCCAGCCTGTCACTTGCTTATAGGCTGTATCAGAGAAAAGTGCTATAAAGCAGTTTAGTTGAGGATCGAAGCATTCTATACGTGAGAGATAAGCTTTTGTGAGTTCTACAGGAGAAATAGCAGAACTCGATATAAGAGAGGACGCTTCGGTAAGCGAAAGTGAGGTTAGGTCCATAGCAAGACCTTATTGAAATATCCATCAGTGCCGCAAAAGGTGTGTTCATCTAACCGCCAATGAAAGGCTTCTACAAGACACATTCTATTTTGCAGCACTGATATTCTCCTAACGCACTATCTTATTTCACATTCTCTTCGTGCAAGACTGGAGGTAACTCTTTGCCTGCTGGGATGAAGCGAATGGACAGAGAGTTGACACAGTGACGCGTGTTTTTTCGCGTTTGACGCTCACCGAGGAAGACATGTCCGAGATGGGCACCACAATTGGCGCACTCGATTTCTGTACGGTAGCCATCGGGGTCGGGCAAGCGTTTGACGGCATTCGGGAAGTTGTCGTCGAAACTGGGCCAGCCGCAACCTGAGTTGAACTTTGCCTCGGCTGAGAAAAGGGGATTGTTACAACGACGACAGACGTATGTTCCATCCTGAAAGAACTCATCATATTCGCCACTAAACGGCCTTTCAGTACCTTTATGGACGATGATGCGTTCCTCTTGTGGTGTTAATTTATTCATATTCTAGCTCCTAAAGCTCTATTCGTGATGACTTCTATCTACTGATATAAACAATTTCGTCGGTTGAGAAATTTCCCTTTACGCTTAATCCTTGCGTGCGACGAGCAAGAAATCCCCAGGGAGGTATGCTAATTTGTCGATGTTATCGTCAAAACGCCAGCCGCTTTCGGCAGGGTACTCCTCTAAACGTTCTATATACAAACCTGCTTGAGCGAGTGCCGTTACGATATCTCCTAAAGGCCAGAGGAACTCGACTTTTTCCTCTACAGCTTGCTCGCCGCCTTGAAAATGTCGCCAGCCGCTCGATAGCTCCGGTCTATTGCGACCAAAGTAATCGCTCTCGATTACAAGTTTGCCATCGTTACTCGATAGACAGGTTGCGAGAGGATGCTCGTCGAACAGTACGAACTGTCCTCCTGATTTCAAGGTCGCCGCGATAACCCGTCCCCATGCTGTAAGGTCGGGTAGCCAGACAAGCACGCCACGTCCAGTATACACGTAGTCGAAGGAATTATTTTGCAGTTCAGCAGGCAAAGTATAGATATCAGATGCGACGAAACGAGTTGGAAGACCCGCTTCTGCTGCCTTCCGTTGTGCCAGCACAATTTGTAGTTCGCTGATATCAACGCCAATTGCATCCACACCTGCAACCGCCCACGATAGCGTATCTTCACCTGTAGCACACTGCAAATGCAACAGTTTCTTGCCTCGGATATCGTCTACCGCTTGCAATTCGTGTGGGTCGAGCGTCGAGCCGCCTTGTCGAAAAAACTCTGCGGAAGGTTGTGAGGCTTCACGAACGGAAGCAATTTCGTTCCAGGCGCGTCTATTCTTTTCTGTGTATTGCGAAATATCGGACATGTTTACTTTTCTTCCTTAGAGATTACACAGCAATACGTATTTTCCAGGTTGAGGCTGATAGCCTAGCTTGCGATTGACCGCAAGGATTGGCATATTCTCGGAGTCATTGTTCGTGCGAAGATACGAGACACCATATTTGCGAGCACAACGTACAACAAGTAGCTTGAGGGCAAGCGCGATATTACGCCCGCGATAGCTTGGCTCTACTCCTGTCATCATATTGTACATGTAGTTGCTTTCTGGAAAATATCCTACTGCCGATAAACCAATCCATTTGTCACCATCAGCGGCAACTATCTGACCGTCGGCACGATACCAGTGCGCCTCAAACACTTGCTTGTGAAACTCCTCAAATGGTGCGAAGGTGCTGTCGCTTCCAGGAATGTCGAAGGCATAGCGGCGATTGATCTCATAAAGCTTATATTGTGCATCGCGCGTGTCGCCAATATCTGCCAGTGTAAAGAAACGAATTCCTGTGGCTTCGACGCGTTCGATTACGTCATCAAAACGGGTCTCATCAAAGGTTGCAAGATCGAGTGTGGACTCGAAGATGTATCGATCAACCTTAAAATTACGCCACTTTGCGAACTTGAGGGCATCCACAAGGGAATCGCGCAACTCTGCCTTTAGAGATGTTGCGCCATGCTCTTGTGCAAACTGAAACGCATGAGTATAGAGTAGCGAACCGATACCCTGTTTGCAAAAGGCAGGGTCAACCACAACCTCTATCCAGAAACGCCCCGGAGCCATCCATGCATCACGTCCTACGTTGCCGAAGCCAACGATACGTTCCCGCTCATCTATCGCAACCATGAACTGCAGAATACGCCCTGGTGGAGCATTCTGCAGCCACGTTTGTAAATCCTCGACTGTGACTGGTTCTGGCTCGACCATCGCTGTCATGTAGAGTTCTGATAAGCGCGGCAGGTCAGTATCTCTATTGAGAGGACGTAATTTTACGATGCCTGGATGACTCATACATGCAGTCTCCTGTTACGCCGCCTGTTCGTAAGCTTGCAGTAACGGCTCAATTACCTCTTGTGCTAGTCTATGAGCAATTTGTTCGGGATAGGGTGGGCGCAGACTCAGGACGATGTGCGTTACGCCTATGTCGATGAAGCTTTGAACAGCAGTGATGGTACTTTGCATGTCGTTGGGATTGACTAAAACCTGTATCGAACGTTCGATGGTCCAGGGGTCGCGTCCGATCTTCGCACAATGCCCATCGAGAACCTCGCTTTTATGTTTGAAGTCCTCGACGGGTCCCCCTGGCATATTCCAGATATCGGCGTATTTGGCAACCATACGCAACGTAAGTTGTTCTCCACCGCCTCCAATGGTTATAGGAGGGTATGGCTTCTGCACTGGTTTGGGTTCGCAATAGGCACCCTTGAGTTGATAGTATTGTCCGTTGAAATCAGGTTTTGTCTCTGCCCACAATAGCCTGAAAACTTCACACGCCTCGCCCATACGCTTGATGCGTTCGCCGGGAGCATAGAGAGGAATACCATATGCAGTATGCTCTAATTCGTTCCAGCCCGCGCCAATACCAAAGTCCAAGCGACCATTCGAGATGACATCGACGGTTGCCGCCATGTTTGCAAGTACAGCGGGATGACGATAGGTGTTGCCTGTGACCATTAGGCCGAGACGGAGACGCTTCGTTAGAGCCGCATATGCTGCGAGTAGTGTCCAACCTTCCAGACAGGGACCAGTGGGATCGTTGCTAAGTGGCATAAAATGGTCGAAGAGCCATGCATGTTCAATTGCTGGCACTTCGTCGGCCTCTAGCCAGACGCGCTTCATATCTTCGTAGGTAGTATTCTGAGGGGCTGTTTTGATGCCGAAACGTAGACGTTTTTTCTCTGCCATCGTTATGTTCTCTTTTCTGTAGCACTTACTCTTCACTAGACCAGACGCGCATAAACAATTCTGGATACGCAATAACTAGTTTATCACGATTCACTGTGAGTTCGGCCTGATATCCACTCGGATAACCTGCATACTGGTAACGTCCATTCTCTTCGTCGCTATCATCAAGGTATATATAGCGTTGCGTAACTGCAGTAAGTTGCATCGTGGGTATCTTGATATAGGCAACAGTTATTTCGGCAACCTCTTCGGGTGCCAGTTGTAGCCGTTGTATCGCAACGGTATTGGTGAATGGAGTCGCTGAAATGTCCACATCAATACAGCCATCCAGCGAAGGAAGTTTCTCATTTGCATCAGTTGTCCAATGCCCTTTACCATTCGCCCTTAAATGTATACCTGGCGTATTACTGTCTAACAGCGTCACATGCACCTCACGTACATGCCAGGATGTATCACAATGAATGGTGTATTGAATACGATAGGGAACGTTTTCTTGCACCACAAGAATGAGGCCATTGGCGGTAATACCATGCTGATTTTCTATCAGGTGCAGGTGTTCCATTCCTGGTGCGTCCAGACGAGACCATATGAGATTGCGGTTCATACATCCCCCCCTTTTTGTCTGATACCATAGCCATCTTCCAATAATTAGCTTTCGCGTGATGCAGAGTCAAGCTTTTTCCAAAAATAAAAGACGGTTTCCCCTGGCGGGCAATTGTCGAGCGTTCCATAGAGCGTATAGCCCAATTTCTGGTAAAACGCAGGAGCTTGAAAGTTTCCGGTGGCAAGACGAGCGAAGCGACATTTCCGTTGTACTGCTTCACGTTCTGCCCGCTCCATGAGTTGTCGCCCTAGCCCCTGATGACGAAGCCGTTCACCGACCCATATTATGCTAATCTCTAACCAGTATGGGATGCTATGCGTTCTCCCTACCAAGCCAGCAATCACGGTTCCCTCCTGACTCAATGCATAGCAATGGAGCGGAAGAGGCTCAAATTGCTCAGCCGGAAGTGCAGTGCTATGAGCCAGATTAAAGGCGACAAGTTGCTCGGTGATATAGTCCTCTCGTTGCTCACTGATAATTGAGTCGAACACGTACTTGTTCTGATTCTCTTCTCTTGCCATAAGAAATCCTCATTGTCGTACATCTCTCCGTAGGGGTCTAATTCATTACACCCTGGAATGGCTTGTGATGCGCGAACATAGTGTAGTGAATTAGACCCCTACGGAGAGATGATTACTTGGTTCATGTTCATTATGCTAGTTGGTAAGTGAGTAAAACGATGCCTGAAGTATGCGTCTTCGTTTCCGTGAGTTTCAAATTGACCTTGTGGTTAATGTCTTTGAAGAGGGACTTGCCACCGCCTAAAACAACAGGATAGACTAAAAGCTGATATTCATCAATCAAGCCAAGGTTGGTGAGTGCTTGCACGATGCTGGCACTGCCATATATCACCATGTCCTTGCCAGACTCCTGCTTCAGTTTGGTGATTTCTGCCGGAACGATTTCTCTCACTAGCGTTGAATTGTTCCATTCAACGCTATCCAGCGTCTTTGAAAACACTATTTTACGCATAGCATTCAACTTGCGGGCATAGTCAATCTCGCCCTGCGAGGCATTAGGGTTATCAGGCACACGAGGCCATGAACCCGCAAAACTTTGATAGGTCACACGTCCGAGTACAAGCACATCTGCTGCGCTGACAAGATCGTCTTCATACTTGCCCATTACTTCTGGATCGAAGTGTTCCCCTATCCAATCCATTTCTCCATTCGGTCCCGCGATAAAGCCATCGAGTGTTACCCACATTGTGACAATAAGTTTTCTCATGGTATGGTATCCTACTTTCTGATGTTTTTGATACTAACATTATATGCTCTTGCATTCTAACACGATGTGGCGAAAGCGGAACTGTTGTCAAA
>CAXUGH010000011.1:30412-37765 GCA_964250365.1 uncultured Ktedonobacteraceae bacterium | reverse complement strand
GGGCTCCCCCATACTTATTTTTTCCATAATATGTTGGGTACCCCTTGGCGGTCTCCCTGTTTTGTCCAGGGTCTCCCCTATATATAGGAATAGCTCTTGCCAAATTGCCCAATATGCGTTATACTCGCACAAACGAGGTAAGAATGTGTACTGGGTCATGGGTATTGGCAAAATGTTGGGTGCTTTATCTGAGAATGAAAATACCACAGGCCCTGCCGATAGTCAAGTAAATGGAGGTTTTATAAAATGGCAGCAGGTCGTTGTGACATTTGCGAGCGCAAGCCGATGTACGGTAACAACGTACCACACTCGCAGCATCGCACCCGTCGTCGCTTCATATTGAATGTACAGCGTCGTCGTATCGAGATCAATGGAACGCCACGCAACGTGAACATTTGCACACGTTGTTTGCGTACCATGAGCAAAGTTCCAAAACAAAGATAATAGAGTTTGAAATAAAAAGTCCTGCATACCATTCACCGCGTGAATGGTATGCAGGACTTTTTATTTCAAACGGAAAGCACCTTTTTGCGAGCCTCGAAGCGGGTGCGGAGTTGACCACAGGCGGCGGCGATGTCGTCGCCGCGCTCGGCACGAACGCTGTTGCTGATGCCGCGCTCGAAGAGAGCATTGCGGAAGGCACGAATAGCTTCTGGTCCTGGCGTGCGATAGTCGGCGGAGGTCGCGTTGACTGGAATACAGTTGACGTGCGCGAACTGTTTGAGCGGTGCAAGCAGGTCTGCAAGTTGCCCGGCATGCGTGAGCGTGTCGTTGACGCCACTCAGCAGAACGTACTCGAATGTAACTTGACGATGTGTGATGGCGATGTAGTCTTTACAGGCCGCTAACAGTTCCGAGAGTGGGTACTTGCGGTTGACCGGCATAGTACGACTGCGTAGCTCGTCGGTTGGCGCGTGTAGCGAGATGGCGAGATTGACCTGTAACTGCTCCTGACTCAGCTTGCGAATCGCGGGTACGAGTCCAACGGTGGAGACGGTCATGTGTCGCGCTCCCAGATTGAAACCAGCAGGACTATTCAGAGTTCGCAACGCCTGTAGCACGTTGTCGTAGTTGTGCAGTGGCTCACCCATGCCCATCAAAACGATATTGGTGATGTGGTCGATGGGTGTGCTTCCTGGCAATCCTGCGGCGGTCCACGGCTCGTCGCGCAATTGACGTGCGAAGTAGAGTACTTGCGCCACAATCTCGCCCGCGCTCAAATGACGATCAAAGCCCATCTGTCCCGTCGCACAAAAGGTACAACCGTAGGCACAGCCCGCCTGACTGGAGACACACACAGTGGCACGGGCAGTGCTTTCACCAACGGGAGGGTAAAGCATCAAAACCGACTCGACGAGCTTGCCATCTGCAAGTTCGAGCAGGATTTTGCGCGTGCGATCATCCTTCGAGTGCAGTTCGCTACGGACAATCATTGGTCCAATCGTGGCCTCTTCTGCTAGACGCGTGCGTAAAGCTAGCGGAAGATTCGACATCGTAGCGAAATCCGTCACAAGATGTTGATAGAGCCAGCTATAGATTTGTTTCGCGCGAAATGGTGCCTCGCCCCGCTCGACTAACCACTCCTGCAATTGCGGTAGAGCTAAGGCGAGCAGGTCGGTTTTTGTTTGTATCTGTGTCATGTTTCCCTTGTAGATATATTTTTGCATGTTTCATGATAGCGATGGTGCCAGAGAGCGGCACCATCGCTACCATGAAACATGCTTACAATTTCTTATATGTACTACTCACCTTGCCGAACAAAATTGTATCGCCATCGTTAATTGGTGTGGCTTTGTCGGGATCGAGGCGTTTGTTATTGATACGCGTCGAGTTGGTGCTGTTCAGGTCGGTGAGCGTGTAAGTAGTGCCATTATGCTCGAATACAGCGTGGACGCGCGAGGTGGTATCGGCACCTTGTTGATCGCTGAGGTCAACGGCTGGTCGTTCGCCGCCGAGGTCGTGGTCGTAGCGTCCCACGAGTGCGCTTGCACCTGTAAGCTCTACCTGTTTGCTATCCGCGAAGGTCAACACGCCCCAGGGCACGGTGGCATCGACCGTTGACTGTTGCGACTGCACTGGTTGGTTTGCAATCGTTGACTGCGAGGCCGCGAGTTGTTGCGCCTGTGATGCTGTCTGAGCCTGAGGATTCGACGGAATATAGTACTGTGGCTGCGGCTTGGGTTGTGGTGGCGCGGAGAGTGTCTCTGCACCAGCGGTATCGGTCGGTATCATCGTCACTTTTGGTTGTGGCTGTACAACTGGTTCCTGTGTCACAGGTGGCACATAGAGCGGCTCTGGTGCTGGTTTTGGCTTCTGCACGGCGGGCGGTGCAACATATGGCTCAACGCGTGGTTGTACTGGCGGCGTGAGTGGATTCGCGGGTGGTGTATAGACAGGAACCGCTGGTTTTGGTGGTGCTGGCGGAGTCTGTTGCGTTGGCGTATACACAGGTGCTGCCGGTTTTGGTTGCACTGGTGGTGCCTGTTGCGGCCTTGCGCTACCAGCAGGTGTCACAGTTTGTTGGAAGGTCGAGGAGCCACAATTGGGACAGAAGGACGCGCCGGGCTTGAGTTCCGCGTGACAGTTGGCGCAGTAGATTTTCGCAGGTGTCAACGAGCGACCACAGCCGGAGCAGAAGGTGTCACCCTGCTCATAGGGTGTGTTACAGTTTGTGCAACGTAGCTGTGCCGGAGCCTGCTGTGACATGGGTTGAGGCGGCGTATACGCTGGTTGCGGTGGTGTATATGTTGGCGGCGTCTGCGGTTGCTGTTGCGCTGGTGGCGTATAGAAAGGTGCCTGTTGCCTGTAGCCCGGAGGATTCCCCCATTGCTGCTGCATCTGTGGCATGAATTGCGCTGGGACTGGTCCCATTTGCACATCTGGTCGCTGCTGATGCACCAGACCATCGACGATGTTGAGAACCTGATTGCCGAGACTGGCCTGACGCAATGCTCCCGCGCCAGCCGTGATTGCAAGAGGCCACAGGAACGCAAAGCCAATAATACCGATGGTGCCAACGGCTGCCTTGTCAAGCCATTTCTGTTGACCAATCGCAGCTAGTGTTCCACCACCGGTGCGCTGAATCGTCAACGAGAGGGCAGCTTGCAGACCCACAAGAGCCTCAAGGTCGCCACCTTTTTTGATTTGCACCAGCATCTGGTCTTTATTGCCAATCTGCTGTGTCTGATAGCCCTGCGCGTTATAGACATTCATTAAATCTTGCGCGAGCCGCTCAATATCTATTTCTTCTGAATTATAAAAGCGTGCGTCCATCCGTTCCGTTCCCTCCGCTTTTGGTCGATTTTATTCTTTAATAAAAGGTCAGTACAGTAGTATGTACGTTGTATGGGAGCCAAAGTTTAATGAGAGAGATGGTAATATCTCACAAAGTATACCACAGAAATCTACTCAACTCATATGCAGACTTGTCGCCAATGGCGACAAGTCTGCATATGAGTTGAGTAGATTTCTGTAAAGCGGACTTTTGTAGCGGAATATGAGGTGTGTAGGCTACTTAGCAAAACATGAGGTTAAGGTTTCTTAACCACACATTACCATATAGGTATAGATAAATTAACGTGTAAGCATAGAGGCAATTTGGGCATGCTATTATCTTCACAGGTTCACTTCAAAGATGTGCAAGGGGTGTCAGGGCGTTTCACAACGTTGAGGGGCACAGCATCTTGAACCTGTCGGACCTCAGAATGAGCGGACGACAATAAAAATAATTAGGAGACATTCCGACCATGTTGAAACGTAACTCGTTGGCACTACGTATTGGGGGAGCCGCACTGGTGATTCTATTTGCTCTCGCGGCGGCGGTCACATTCTTCACGCACAATAATACCTATGCAAGTGGACGTTATGATCGTGATGATCGTGCTCTGACCATCAATCAGTTGAAAAATATTTCTGTTGTTGGTAGTACAGCATTTGCTATAGATGGAAATGGCAAAACCCAAACATTCGATGCGAATCCTTATGGTGTAGCAATTGTACCTCGTACCATGAAAACGGGCGCAGGTATGCTCAAAGCTGGCGATATTGTAGTGACAGACATCGGCGCGAACCATGATGGAAATATCCTTGTGAGTTTTCCAGGCAAAAAAGGACCTGCCCATCTCTTCAACAAAGTGCAGAACGCGAACACAAAGGGACCTGCTATGATGGCATTCAATTCTACGACTGGCACCGACTGGGTTGCCAATCTCGCAGGTAGCAATGTACAGATTTTCGATCCTAACGGCAACGTTATTGCAACGCTACAAAATCCATTGTTCAGTAAGCCCTGGGGTATAGCCTACAATGGCGGTAATCGCAATGCACGCAATGGAGTGGTTGGCTCGTTCTTCACCAGCAATGCTGGCGACGCAACCATTGATCGTATCGACATCGTAGCAGGTGACAATGGTACATCGTTCCGCGTCTATCAGATTGGTCAGCTTACAAAGAATCCTGAGAAAACCAAGATCGGCTTGACATGGCTTCCAAGCTTGAAAGTTGGTAGCCAGCGTTTGAAGGATGTTCTGCTGGCAATTGATCCAGCGAACAATCGTATCGCAGCCTATGCTAACAGCAGCACACGCAACACAAGTAAGAATCGCTCGACGGACAAGGGCATCACTGTCTTCCAGGGCAAGCCCCTTCACAATCCTGGAGGCTTCGCAGTCAGCCCAACAACTGGCGACCTGCTGGTAACTAACCTGAACGATAACAATATAGTCGAGCTGAATATGACTTCGGGCAGAGTTGTTGGCGTGCGTCAAGTTGACAATGTGCCAGTGAATGCCGACGACAACAACGGCTCCGCGCTGTTCGGTATTGCCGCCACGACGGATAGCAGAGGCAATCTTATGGTCTACTATACCGACGACAACCTGAACACACTCAACTTGTTGAGTGCCTCATAAAATAATAAATAGCTGTAGGGATGATAAAATTGCAAGTGGCGTACTGGTACGCCGCTTGCAATTTTATCATCCCTACAGCTATAGAGCGTTGCACCAGTTTGTGTTATAGGGTATACTAGGGAAAACTTTCTCCTGAAAAAAGAGATGATTTTTTAGAGGGCAGACATGGACGGTTCCGAACAATTAGGACATGTTTCTCAAACACAAATGGGTCAATTTAGCTCGCGTCTCTCAAATAACGAAGAGCAGGGATATCACAAAAGTCTTCGCAATGATAATGATTTCTTCCGATTGGTTATTGAAAGCCTTGAGGATTATGCGGTCTTTACCACTGATACGGAAGGCATTATTAGCAGTTGGAACACGGGAGCCGAACAAGTTTTAGGCTACAACGAACAAGAAATCATCGGCAAAGATATCGCAATTCTCTTTACTGAAGAAGACGTTAAAAATCGCCAACCACAGGTTGAGCGCGAGAATGCGCTTCGACAGGGGCGTGGGCAGGATGAGCGGCAACACGTCAAAAGAGACGGAAGCCTTTTCTGGGCATCTGGTCTTATGTTTCCGCTTGTCGATGAGCAACAACAACTTAGGGGCTTTACCAAGATTCTGCGCGATATGTCCGAGCAGAAACTGGTGCAGCAACGGCTTGCAGATGCACAGGCGTACACAGAGAGTATTGTCGAGACGATACGAGAGCCGCTTCTTGTACTGGGCAAAGATTTGTCTGTCATCTCTGCGAACCGCTCCTTCTATCGCACATTCCAGGTCAGTCCTCAAGAGACTCTGCATCACTATGTTTACAAGTTAAGCGATGGGCAGTGGAACATTCCCGAACTGCGGATACTACTTGAAGATATTCTTCCAAACGACTCGTCCTTTGAAGATTACCGCGTTGAGCATACCTTTCCTGAAATGGGAGAAAGAATTATGCTACTCAATGCGCGTAAGCTCTATCGTGAAGCCAATCATACTGAGATGATCCTGCTGGCCTTCACGGATGTCACCGAGCGCATTCAACTAGAGCGACTCAAGGAGAGTTTCTTACGTATTGCTAGCCATGAACTCAAAACACCGATAACCAGCGTGAAGGGCTATGTCCAACTGCTGCTCAGGAGCTTTAGAAAGCAGGGAAACGATGAGCCTGCGGTCAATATGCTGACAAAAGCAGAGCGGCAACTGGATCGACTCACAGGACTGGTCAATGACCTGCTTGACCTATCGCGCTTGCAGACAGGGAAATTTACAATTCATGAGGAAACGTTCGACTTGACGCAATTGGTGCAAGAAGTGGTGGGAGATGTTCAGACAACCACAACCAGTCACCGTCTTGCCTTTGAGAATGCTGAACCAATCCTGGCTTACGGAGACCGAGACCGCATAGAGCAAGTATTGGTCAATCTGATGATTAATGCTATCAAATACTCCCCACAGGCGGATAAGGTACTCATCTGGCTCATGAAAAATGCTAGCTCCGTCGTAGTAAATGTACAAGACTTAGGGCAAGGCATTGACGCGGCACACCTGCAAAAAGTGTTCGATCAATTCTATCAGGTAGAGACTACTTCGCCTGAGGCAAAAACGGGGCTTGGTCTCGGCCTCTACATCTCGAATGAGATTGTGAAGGCACACAACGGACAGATGAACGTCCAGAGCATTGTGGGACAGGGGTCTACTTTCAGCTTTACGTTGCCTCTATCCTGATGTGGTGCCAACCAGAGATAAAGACAGACAGGGAGACCGCAAGGGTCTCCCCTACACGTTAAACCCTGCATCGTGGAGATAGCCTGTGACGATACACAAAAAAGAGCGTGAAGAGAGTAATGGCATTACCGCGCGTAACACGCTGCGCTACATTATTCTCGGTTTATTGTGGACGAATCCTATGACGGGCTATGATATCAAACAAGCCTTTGACCGCGCTCTTGCCAGCTATTGGAATGCGGGCAATAGCCAGATTTATACCACGCTCAAACAGCTTTCTCAGGCTGGTCTCGTCGAGTCGGAGAAGGTGGTGCAAACTACGCGTCCTGATCGTATCGTGTATCGCTTGACATCGGCAGGACAATCCGAGCTTGAGCAATGGTTAGAGGAAGATGTGCCGGAACGGTTCAACAAAGACGATTTTCTTACCAAGCTCTTTTTTTGTGGTGAGACCTCGGACGAAATCACGCTCCATCACCTGCAAGAGCATAGAAACAGCTTGCTGCAACAACTGGAACACATGGAGTGGGCGCGTCAACAGTACGCCGCACGCCCCGCACGTCGCCCCCGTCTACTAGAATATCAGATGTTGGTACGCGAATATAAAGAGGCAACGCTACGCGCTGGTTTGGAGGTGACGGAACGCGCGATTGCGCGTTTGAAAGAGCAAAAAATGCGATAAAACAATGATGCTGTGTTGCAACTTTGCGGGGTGATCGAGGGAAGACTGATAAATGTT
>CAXUGH010000011.1:14164-30402 GCA_964250365.1 uncultured Ktedonobacteraceae bacterium | reverse complement strand
TTTTATAAATAAAAAAAATAGCTAAAAAACATCGAGGGTTTCCTCCACCTGGCGGTTCCCACGGCGCAACACAGCATCATTGTTTTATCGTGATTGTACAAGGTGCGGCTGGCGCACATGCACCTGTATCAGTGTGGCATAGACGCGAACGAGTTCAGCGTTGCCCAATAGCGATGCGGGGACATATCCAGTAGTGTGTGGTGCATCGCCATCGAAGACACCGCCAATCATGTCTAGCATACCCTCGTTGAGATGTTGCTGGAAAGGTTGCAGTTGACGAATGCTCCTTTTCCACAATGCATCGTGAGGCGTTGTTTTGCAGAGGGCGTCGATGTATGGACCAAGCAACCACGTCCAGACGCTTCCCTGATGCAATGCGTCTCGTTGCTCTGTTAGCGATGTACCGAGATAGCCGCGATAGCCCTCGGCACCTGGCGCGAGTGTTCGCAATCCATAGGGTGTGAGCAGGTGCTTTGTCACCTTGTCTAAAACTGCAGAGCGGCATTGCTCGTCGTCGAGTACGGCATAGCGTAGCGAACAGGCAAACAACTGGTTGGGGCGTAACGCGCTATCATCGCCATGTGGACCGTCAACGACATCGAAGAGATAGCCGCCTTCGCTATACCAGAAGCGTTGTTGAAAACTTGCCTTGCATTGTAGCAGTAGTTCTCGATAAGGTGCTTGCTCTCGGAAAATAGGAGAGCGAGAAGAGCGTGCGAGACGTTGCGACCATTCATGTAGTAGCGATAACGTGTTATACCAGAGGGCATTCACCTCTACTGGCTTGCCAGAACGCTGTGCTGCATCGGAAGCGTTCATCCAGGTGCGAGCATCGCCAGAGATAGCTAGTAGAGCGTCTTGCGCGTCCATGCGTATGCCATACTCGTTGCCGCGTAGATACCAGGAAACGCCTTCAGCAATGTGCGGATAGAGCGCGGAGAGCATTTCATAGTCCTGGCTGTTTTGCAGATAGGCATCGAGGGCATAGCAATACCAGAGCAACGTATCCGCGCCGCGATAGGTATACTCGCTTGCTGAACTGTTAGGAAGTGGAAGCGTATCGGGTAGCATTCCCTGCTGCATGTATTGGACGAGGTTACGCAGAATACGCGAGAACTGATTGTGACGACCCGTTGCGACCATTAAGCCAGGAAGGGCAATCAGAGCATCGCGTGTGGCTCGTTCCATGCCATAAAAATCTGTGAGCAGGTCGGGTACGCTGTCGGGTCTGCCAAAGAGACGTTCGTGGTCGCCATGTGTGCTTGCGTGTGACAACTTATGTTGCAGCAAGAAACGTTCGTTGGCTCGCAGCAACGAGCGCAGAAACGCCTCGTCCTCTGTGGGCGTACTCAGCGGTAAGACGGAGAGACGTTGTGCATGCGCCGCCTCGCCGCCATCGCCGAAGTAACGAGAGTGCGTCAAGGCGTTTGAGAAGAGCTGTCGCTGTCCCTCGACGCTTCTGCTATAAGAAGAATGCAGTTGCTGCGGACGTAGCGTTAGTGACGCAATATCTTCAGTACTCACTATAATGGTAAGTGTCGCATCGTCATCGGGCCAGAGCGTGGCGCGAATAACTCCGGGTAGATAAAGGTCTTCGTGTGCCGGACGACCTGCGGCGGCATCCTGGCGATGCAGGAAGTTCCAGTACCATACGTTCGTAGGAATGAAGCTCACTTCGCTTTCTGGCAGCCCAACCGCGAAAAGGTGGTATGGGTGTGCATTCTCCCACGCACGAATAGTACAACCTGCGACGCCTTCCGGTAAGTTCAGAGAGTCTTTTAGACCATCTCCATCTAGCACATCCTCTCTACTGTTTTGATACTGTTGAATAGAGAAATGCCAATCGTTGTTACCGTGTTGCGTCGAATTGTAGGGACGATGAGCGGTAAACGGTAACAACGTGAGTGTAAGCATTCGTGGCGTCGCTTCGCTATAGTCGCTGTTACGGCTCGGACCATTGCTCAATGCACCAGTGATGCCGCTGCGTCGATAGCCAGTTTCGTCGGCGTGTGTAGTGCGGATAAGGCGATACTGAATGTAGGTAGTGTCGCGTCCCTGTTGCATCCAGATGCGTTTCTCAAGCATGATGCCATCAATGCCACCGAAACGATAGGTAAAAACGGGAAAGCCCTCTTCGAGCCGAAAAGTTTCCAGATGAACAAATCCAGATGGATTGAGCGTCCCATCTCGGTATTCGTTCGTGCCGAGATAGTAGGTACGCTGATCAAAAACGACTTCTTCGTCGATCTTCGCAAGCAGAAGTTGTGGGATGTCGCTCTGGGGTGTTCGTGCAACCAGCAAGCCGTGTTCCATGCGTGTCAGGACACCTGCGACAGTGCCAGTTGCATATGCTCCCAGGCCATTTGTGAGAAGCCATTCACGCGAAATGGTCTCATCCAAGTTCCAACAAATGCTGCGATTCAATGTGACGGGCATCATAGACCCTCCAAGCCCCGCGATGTGTTTTTTTATGAGTAAACTACATAGGGCAGATGAGAAACCTCTCCATTTTCTCATCGAACTTTACATAAGATTGTGTGTGTAAAGAGCAATGTTATACATTCAACTCTTCTTTCAGTGTAACATATATCGCGCTTAAAATCAGTATTTTGTCCCCCATTTGTCGCCAAATTTATACAAATTTACAACAAATTAATTCGCATTGTTTGCACAGCAATAAAAAAATGTTGACATAATTGCAAAGTTAAACCGCATATCCCCCACAGCCTAAGGCTGTGGGGGATATGCGGTTTAACTTTGCAATTATAGTATCCTTATTTATGTGATACATTGTGTTGAGAATGCGTAGTTACTCACAAGAGATAACACACTCTTTTTGGCGTGGACGCCGCGTCAGGTTCCAGGCGTTGACAAGACGCACTCATTCCAGGAGGTATTTCCTCATGCGCTCCCTTCTTCTCGACAACAAACAACGTTCATTTTTTGTGGTCAGTCTTTTTGTATTGCTCTCCATGCTGCTCGCGGCCTGTGGCAGCACCAGCAGCAACACAACAACAGGTGGCTCCAGCAAACCCGCAATTGCCGCGCCCACAGATCTGCTCACCTCTGGCGTGCTAACGGTTGGTAGCGACACAACGTACCCACCACAAGAGTTTCCAGATGTAAAGAATCCAGGCTCATATACTGGCTTCGATGTTGACCTCATCACGGCAATGGCTCAAAAGATAGGGTTGAGGGCACAGATTCAAAAAGCCGATTTCGGCACAATTATTACAAGCCTGGGTAACAAGCGCTTTGATGTAGTTATTTCTGCTCTCACCATCAATGATGACCGTAAAAAGGTTGTGGACTTCGTGCCATATTTTAATGCAGGTGAGTCGCTACTGGTACAGAAGGGTAATCCTAAAAACTTGAAATCAACGGCTGATTTGTGTGGACAGGATGTCGGTGTACAGAACGGAACTGTCGAACAAACTGATTTAAACACAGCAAATACTGCCTGTAAAAAAGCTGGCAAACCAGGAATAAACATTACCGTCTTACCGGATCAGACAGCCGTTGTACAACTTCTGTCAACCAACCGTGTCGTCGCAACCTATCAAGACTCTCCTGTAACCGATTACTACAACAAATTAAATCCAGGGCAGTTCGAGGTGGGCGGCTCTGTCGTCAACGCAGCCGAGGAAGGCATCGCTGTTCGCAAGGGCGACACATCCATGTTTAACGCGGTACAAGCTGCGTTCAAAGCAGTGCAATCCGATGGTACATACAAAAACCTCATCAACAAATGGGGACTAACATCGGAAGCTATTAGCTTCGTAGACCGTCGTTCTCGCTATGTGTAAAGCGACATGACAGGGGCAAGCCCTGTCACTACTATACACAGTGATTCTCGACGCGTAGCGGCAGACAGTATAGTAGTGACAGGGCTTGCCCCTGTCATGAAAATTGCCCCTGTCATGCTGCTACTTGTATATCGGAGGCTCATCGAGTATCATATGCACAAATATTTTTCTTCCGATTAGCGCAAACAGACAGGAGGAACCCCATGTTCCAGTGGAATGTTGTCTGGCAGAACCTCTTCTCACCCTTATTCTTACAGGCTATGTGGACAACCCTATGGCTATCAGTTGTCGCCCAACTTCTAGGAGTTATTATAGGGCTATTTCTTGCAATCTTGCGTATGTCACGCAACCCTATACTCAACCTGCCTGCTCGTTTCTATATCTGGCTCTTTCGTGGTAGTCCGCTTCTCGTCCAAGTTTACATTCTTTTTACAGGCATACCAGAAATTTTTCATGACAAGACAGTTACAAATTTCTTATCAGCCTACGTAGTTATTCTAATTGCCTTCTCGCTTAACGAAGGGGCATACATGGCGGAAATTATTCGTGCGGGTATCGACTCTGTAGATACAGGACAAATGGAGGCAGCAAAGGCACTTGGTATGCGGTACACATTAGCAATGCGACGTATCGTCTTGCCACAAGCCGCGCGTGTTGTAGTTCCCCCATTAGGCAATGAGTTTAACAACATGCTCAAAACCACCTCGATTGCCTCTATTATAGGTGTGCAAGAGTTGACAGGAACAGCCACGAGTATAGGCTCAATCAGTTTTACAAGCTTTGAACTGCTCATAGTCGCTACTTTCTACTACTTAATACTTACAACGCTATGGGGTTATGCTCAGCGTTGGATTGAGAATCGGCTTGACCCCAACCGAACAAACTCGAAGATTGAGATAGATGATAAAAAGAATTGGACGCAACGTATGGTTGGTTTTGGTACGCGTACAGGTGGTGGTACGCTGGTAGGAGGTCGATAATTCGATGAGTACAGAGATACAGACGGATGAGATGGTGCATGCGGAGCAGATTGTGAAACGCTTCGGGAGTTTGACGGTGTTGAATGGCGTCGATCTCTCGGTGAAGCGTGGGCAAGTGGTGGTGATTATCGGACCAAGCGGCTCCGGTAAGACGACGTTGTTGCGCTGCATCAATCATCTCGAAAAGATTGATGGCGGACGCATCTACATTGATGGCGAATTGATGGGCTACCGTACTGTCAACGATAAGCTTGTCGAGGACCGCGAGGCGAATATTGCTCATATGCGTTCGCAGATTGGCT
This sequence comes from uncultured Ktedonobacteraceae bacterium, assembly GCA_964250365.1. Lineage (GTDB taxonomy): Bacteria > Chloroflexota > Ktedonobacteria > Ktedonobacterales > Ktedonobacteraceae > JBBQVS01. The sequence goes on along the minus strand of CAXUGH010000011.1, from coordinate 25,314 downwards.
TTGTCTTTCAACGCTTCAACCTCTTTCCACATATGACGGCACTCGAAAATATCATTGAGGCTCCCGTTCATGTGCTGAGTCAGCCAAAAGAGGAGGTCGTCGAACGGGCGCATACACTGCTAGCGAAAGTTGGATTGTCAGAGAAGGCGAATGCGTATCCGCACAAGCTATCGGGCGGACAGCAGCAGCGCGTTGCTATTGCGCGTGCATTGGCGATGAACCCTAAATTGATGCTCTTCGACGAGGCTACATCGGCTCTCGACCCTGAACTGGTGGGCGAGGTTCTCAAAGTTATGCGCCAGCTTGCCGACGAGGGTATGACGATGGCGGTGGTGACGCACGAGATGGGCTTTGCACGCGACGTTGCCGACCACGTAATCTTCATGGATAAGGCGGTCGTAGTGGAGCAGGGCACGCCGGAGCAGGTGTTCGGGCATACGCAGAACGAGCGCACCCGAAATTTCTTAGGCATGATTTCATAGCCATGCGTCTCCATACTGCTACGATTACCGCAACAACACAGGTACGACAGGGTGTGCAACTAATCGAGTTGCACGCCCCCAACCTCGCGCAAACGGTTCAGCCTGGACAATTCTGCATGGTGCGCTGTGCGGCACCAAATGCAAACGATCCCTTGCTGCGTCGTCCATTCTACATCCATAGCCGCAACCTCAGTCGCGGCACCTGCACACTGTACGTCTCTATTCAGGGACGTGGCACAGCGTGGTTAGCGCAACAACAGGAGGGTGCAATCCTCGATATCCTAGGACCTCTGGGACACGGCTGGACGCTACGCCCCACGACACGAAACGCCCTGCTTATCGGAGAAGAGCGTCAAATTAGCGCATTAACTCTACTCGCCCAGATTGCGCTGGAACAAGATATTGCCGTTACACTCATTAACCAGAGCCACGCAGCAGAAGAGAGCTATCCCCCCGCATTGCTCTCGCCAGAAATCGAATATTCCGTCGTGTCAGAAGAACAAAACAATAACTTTCTACAACTGCTCACCGAGACACTGCCTTGGGCTGATGCCGCATATTGCAGTGTTTCACATGAAACATCAGTTGCACTCTACACGCGCTTCGAGCGTCTACGTGGCAAAAATTTCGCGCAGGGAACACTTCTACGACCACTGGCATGTGGCACAGGTATTTGTTATGCTTGTAGCGTTGAGACACGAATTGGTCAGAAATTAGTGTGTCGAGATGGACCGATTTTTGATTTAAGGGATATTGCGAGGTAAAATGGGATCAAAGGGCACGTTTTCCATCATTAAATACGTTCTTCAATCCTCGCAACATTGTACATCGCTCACAGGGCGTAATGAATTATTGCCCCTACAGACGATGATTCATTTCGTTACCACAAACACAAGCTCATTCGTAAATACGAACTTGCGTACATGCCACGCCTCTGCAGCGACGAGTTGCAGAAAATGGTTCTCGTAATAAGTTTCCATGCCTTTGCTTTTGCCGCCGAGACTTTGCAAGGGGAACGAGACGAGCATGTGTTTGGCGCGGATTGAGCGTAACAGCCTGTATCCCGCTTGTTTATCAATCTGTTCAAGGCAGGGCAGCGTCTTGAGGACGAGGACGACATCGACTTGCTGTTCTGGGCACGATTGTACAAGATCACATACCTGTGCAGAACCGTCAATATGCAGGAGTTGGAGCCATGAAGCGAGAAAATCCATGACGTGCTGGTAGATGTCGTAGGCATAGTAGTTAGCATTCTGTGCCAGTGGAAGCCAGGGGAGAGCAAGGGGATTCAGGCCACAGGCGAGATCGAGGACGCTGGAAATAGGACTCAGTTCGGCAAGCAGGGTGCTGTAGAACGAGTCAAGAATGGGGAGCCGTTCGCGTGTTGAGGCGTGGTTGCTCATGATACGCCGACACGTCTGTCGCAACTCGGCCTCATTCCCCGTTGCAACACTATTACGCAACGTTTGCAGTTCCTCCTCATAGTCGTTCCGACTGTCAAGATAAGCACCTCCAACCTGATGAAGCTTGTTCTTCGTGGCCTTGATTGCCTCTTTCTGGTTGCGCCTTTTAGCGATCTCTTGCGCCGCAATTGTTCGTATAAGATCGGGGCTAACATATTTGTAGTTTGCGCTAGTCAATACTGATTGAATTACACCGTCGATTTGCGCTGTATCAGGAATGTTGCCCATAGTAGTTCTCCCGCAGACGTTGCGTGAGCAGCGTCATGAAGCGTAGGTTGTGTATTGTTGCTAAACGGAAGAACAGCGTGTCGCTTATCTTGAAGAGATGATGAAGATAGCCAAGCGAGTAGTGCGTGCAGCAGAGGCAATCGCAGTAGGACGAAACGGGCGCGTTATTTTTGATGTGTTTATCGTCGTTGGCATAGACATAGGCAAACCATTTATCGGTTAGACCCGATGCACCTGTAAAGGTATAGAGACGCGCATGGCGAGCATCACGGGTCGGCATCGCGCTATCGAAGATGCCATAGCCAGCATGTGTGCAATCGACGATATTCTGTGGATGGCCTACGCCAAGCGCATGCATGGGAAACTGAGACGGCACGCATTCGCGCGTGTAGGTGATGATGTCGGTCAAGAGCTTTCCCTGTGCATCGAGAGGCCAACCACCGTAGCCATAGCCATCGAAGCCTATCTCCAGCAGAGCATCGACACAGCGTTTGCGTAGCTCGCGGAAGCCACCTCCCTGCACAACGGCGAACAACAGAGGTTGTCGCTCTTTGGGAAGGCGTTTCTGCTGCATCAAGCGCTCAAACTCGCGTTTACAACGTTTCGCCCACGCAATCGTGCGCTGTACCGCAACCTCTTGTATCTCTAGTGACGCGTCTACATGTGTGCAATCATCGAGACATATCACGATGTCCGCGCCATAACTGACCTGTAACTGAACCGTCTTCTCAGGCGTGAGATGAAACTTGCGGTCGGCACTCTCTGGCTTGAAGGTAATACCATCGTCGTCTATCGTGCCAAATTTCGCGTTCTGCTGAATCAGCGAGTATGCCTGAAAACCGCCTGAATCTGTGATGATAGGCCGCTCCCACGCGCTCATTTTGTGTAAGCCGCCAAGTGCTTGAATGGTAGAGGAGCCGGGACGCTGCATAAGGTGAAACGTGTTCATGACCAGTGCTTGAATATTACATGTGAGCAGGTCGGTTGCATCCAGCGAACGCACAACGCCCTGTGTTGCATCGGGCATAAAGAAAGGCATATGCAATTGACCATATGGCAAAGTCAAATCGCCGTATTGGTTGTATGTTCCATGTGTTGTATGTGTATTTTCTGTAAGGGTGAAATCCATTGTGTATCTCTTATGCATCATTACATGTAGGGGTCTGAGTAGTAAAAGCATTGTACCAAGCGACGTGAAAGATACCAATACCGAATAAGGTCTTACAATTTCCCTAAAACGCTTTTTCGTAAAATGGAAAGACCTTCTTCTGTATCTCTCAAGACACTTTATGAGATTGTGCGGCGCAGAATGAGGTCCGCAATACCGAGAACTGCGGGCACCTGTGCATTTGAGACGAGCAGAATGCGAAGAATATCTTTGAAGTGTGGTGCCTCCAGGACGCTGTAGATTTTGTAGCCCACTCTCGAACCTAAGAACATGATTGGAGCGGCAGGGATAATCAGTAAAATCATCCATATCGATGTATGCCAGATACAGAAGGTGATGAGCGCAAAAACAGCACCGTTGAGCATCCACTTCCAACGCTCGTCCATGCGCGTCTTCTCAAGAGCAAGAAAGATTACCGACGCCACAAGCAGGGGAATAGGTACCCATAGTGATGGTTCTTTCAGAAGAATAGGAAGTAGACCGCGTATCTTTGTGAGGCCGTCATAATGAACAAACCACACCGTGTAGATATCGCGCCCCATGAAGACCAACGACCATATAATTGGCGCGAGTAGCTCGATGCTCACTTTCTGATCCGCCCAGCGTAGGAGAGCCATAAGCTTATTTTTAGGAGCATCAATGCCTATTGCATCACTCTTATTATTTACATTAAACTGATGCAGTAGCACGATAGCAATGCCAGCAAAAAAGGTGACAAGCGGAATGAATAGTGGACTTGATTGGCGGCTTAACTGTGCCGTGATGTAGATACGATAGGTATGCTCGATAGTAGGCTGTATCTCATTGATTCTCAAAATGGAGAAGGCATGCAGTAGACTAATCGAATAGTTCAGGTAGAACGGTCCCAGAATGGGGGGACACAGGAAGCAGAGAATCAGTACCGCGAAGACCAACTTTGTGAGCCAATCAATCGGCTTATAAGCACGCATAGCGAGACGCGAGGCGACAAAGCCGAGAATGATGACGCACCAGGAAAGCGGAAGCATATCATGCGGCAACGACCACATCGTCTCGTCGAGGCCGAAGGCAGTGTGCCAGATACTATCCATAACGATGGCAAGGCTCAAGCAGATGAGACCTGCCCCCATAATGGTGATCGACCCTGCGACCTCTCTCTTGAGGAAAGGTACGTATGTTCTGAGACCGAAGCAGCTACGGAAACGCGGCGAGAAGGCAAGCGTAAGAGCGATAATGCCAGTCAGGGTTGTTATACTTATAATGAATTCATGCGGTGGCGAGAAAAAAGTCTCGAATTTATGCGTGAGATGCCACACACGATCCCATAGTTTGCCGAAGCCCGTGCCCGCGAAGAAAAGAATAAATGTGAACCAGAGCAAGCCATAAGCCAGCTTCATGTCCTTAGAGGACACGGATGACGTTGGGACAACTGCGATAGTAGGCGGTGCCAGCGAAATGTTATTCACAGAGACAGGTATTGTTGGTGTCTGCGAAACATCCGTATTAAGTGCAGGTGTTGTTGGTAGTGAAACATGAATTATTGGACTTTTTACCGTATTGACTTTGTCTATATCGTAGACATCCTGTATAAGCGTGACGCGACGTAAATTCATACGCATTACAACCCTTTCCTCACTATCGCCATAGAGTTCGAGCATCCTTCAGCACTTTTGAAGGTTTCGTGGCTTTCTTAGCTGGAGTAGTAATATAGTGTAAGCAACAAACAGAAATACAAAAATCTTGTATGCATCCCAAGTATAAGGTTTATGAATGTAAATATTATATGCTTCCCGGTTGAGATATTGTTAAGAATTAGGATAAATGGGTTGAGATATTTGCATGCTCCTATGTTTCGTAGTCCCTTGCTTCTCTGTTTTGTTACGACTTTGATAAATGTCTCGTTTTTACGTATAAGATAACAATGGTTGTGTCTTTTCGTTTGTGTTTGTCTTACTATGAAAGTGAAACGCTCCATGTCGCTCAGTGTGATAGATATACTATTCTTAATAACGGTTGTGTTGCTGGTTTTGAGTGGATTGAGAAACGGATTTGTCGTCAGTTTGCTGAACTTGCTTAGCATTCCACTCGCGCTCGGTGTAGCGTACTTCTTCGGACCACAATTCACTGCGTTTCTTGCCACAACTGGTTTTTCCGCCACACCGCTCATCTCGTTTTTCGTGCTCTTTTTTATAACCGTCGTGGTGTTGCATTTTCTCGGCGGCACTCTGCGTAGTATCGTCAAAAGTCTTCCTCTTATTGGCTCCGGTGATACATTACTGGGCGGCGTAGTTGGGTTTGTGGAGGCATGGCTACTGTGGCTTTTCCTTTTAGTGCTGTTAGGAAACTTTTTGAACGGAGTTGATGGTACAGTGGCTACTTTGCAACATGGGGCAAGCATTTTTCCAAATACGAATGTGAGCGTAAGTCAACTTCAGCAATGGAACGATTTCTACAATCAAACTCTCACTCATAGCCTGTTTGCCAAAGTGAATGGCCTCTTTCTTAAAACGTTGCCGAATGTACCACAGCCTCCGCAGTCGTAAAACGAAACGGCTTTTTGCATCGTGTTGTATGATAAGAGCGAGAGATATTCGTTGTAGCATACGAGGAGGAAACTACGGCAAAGCAAGATCGTCTTATTGACACAGGAGTCAATCGTAGGCTTGAACGCGCCTACCTTGTCGCTATCGAGTCGAACAACGCGGACACGATGTGGAGCGTGGAGGACTCGATAGCTGAATTGGGCATACTCGCCTCTACCGCCGGTGCCGAGGTTGTCGGCAGCATGATACAGCGACTTCCCCACCCTGATATACAAACCTATCTAGGCAAGGGACGCACACAGGAACTAGCAAGTTTAGAAAAACAGCTTGATGTTGATCTCGTCATTTTTGACGATGAGTTGACGCCCTCACAACAACGTAACCTCGAAAAAGTTCTCGACGCTCGTATCATAGACCGCACCGCCCTCATTCTCGACATCTTCGCGCAACACGCACGTACCCGTGAAGGCCGCCTTCAAGTTGAGCTTGCTCAATTGGAGTATCGTCTACCACGCTTGGTCGGACATGGCACAGAGCTTTCGCGGCAGGCGGGTGGCTCGCGCAGTGCCAGCGCGGGTGGCTCTGGAAGTTCTGGTGGAGCGGGTGGTTCGATTGGCGTGCGCGGCCCCGGTGAAACAAAGCTCGAAATTGACCGTCGTCGCATCCGTAGCCGCATCTCAGAACTCAAGGAAGCTATCGAAGAGGTTCGCACACAACGCCTTCTTCATCGACAGCAACGTATGGCGCAAGCCATTCCTGTGGTTGCTGTTGTCGGCTACACCAACGCGGGTAAATCGACTCTCTTCAACGCGCTTACGGCCTCTAATGTGTTAGCCGAAAACAAGCTATTCGCAACTCTTGATCCAATCACGCGCCATGTTGTGTTGCCAGGAAATCAAGAGATATTGATGACCGATACCGTTGGCTTCATTCAGAAACTGCCGACAAAATTGATAGCGGCCTTTCGCGCAACACTTGAGGAGGTTCGAGAAGCCGACCTTCTGCTAGAGGTGGTGGATGTGAAGCATGAAAACGCCATCGAGCAGAGCGAGACGGTCAACGACGTATTGCGCGATTTGAATTCGGAGGAGAAGCCACGTGTCACCGCGCTCAACAAAATCGACCTGCTCGAACATCCAGAAGAGATCGATATAACACTCTACCCCAACGCGGTGCCTATATCTGCCCTTCAAGAGCAAGGGTTGGATGCCCTCCGTGAGAAGATTGCACAGGTACTAGCAGAAAATATGATAACTGTCCAGGTTATGATTCCCTTCGCACGAGGCGAACTGGTTGAGTTGTTTCATCGACGCGGCTACGTCGAGCGCGAGGAGCATCGCTCCGAGGGAACCTTCATCGAAGGCCGCATCGCGCGAACTCTACGTGGCTACTACGCCCCCTATAGCCTAACTACAACACACAAATAAGCAAACAGGTGCAAGGCCGATGGCCTTGCACCTGTTTGCTTATTTGTGTGTTGACCAAAAATACTACTCTTTTGTACACAACCGGTATTGTGTGTTATCTTATCTTGGAGTATGTCGAGATAATTTGATACACACAGCCAAGTGAGAGCAGTTCATGCAACAGCAAAAAACGCAGGGCAAATATGTCCCTATACGAGTACGTATTCGCCAACCGGAAAAATCTCAGTCCGCGAACGGGCATCAACAGAATGGACACGAATTAGTAACGCCTTCGCTCGCAACTCCTGAGAAGCCCAACGACGAGCGACGTGCAAAACAAATCAAAGGACTGCTTCGCCTCGGTACGCTATTGCGTGCTGGCCTGGGCTTGAATGATTTTTTATATAGAGTTGCAACTGCTATCACCGAATGTACAGGTTTTCGTATGGTTGTTGTCAATATCATAGAAGAGGGTGGCGACTATGCTATACTCACCACATCAGTAGGCCTCACAGAAGAAGGTGAACGCGTATTACGAGAAAATCCTGCATCTATTGAGCATTTGCATCGTAGTATGCTACCAGACTTTCGCATCAGTAATAGCTATTTTATTCCACACGAACACCAAAATGTGGTAATAGGAGCAACATTTATCCGCCCAGACCTACCAGTACAGGAGAATGTGACTAATGCTTGGCATCCTGAAGACTACTTGTTCATTCCCTTGGTGAGCACGAGAGCAGATAAACTGCTCGGTTTCCTTTCCTTAGATGATCCTGAAGATGGTAAGATACCAACGCTTGAGGATATCGAGGTACTAGAACTATTCGCACAAAAGGCTTCTATCGCAATTGACAACGCAAGCGTTTATCGAGAACGTGAAAAAGAGCGTATCGACCTCGAAAAAAGCATCACCGAGCTACGAGAGGATATGGAGCGTGTACGGAGTGGTGATTTAAGTACGCATATACGCACGGGACATGCAAAACTGAAGCCAATTGGTGATGCGATGAATACTACTCTTCAAGAGATGAGTACTATCGTGGGAAACACACAACAAGTCGTGCAAGCTGTTAATGAGCATACTCACAGCATGGAGTACACCACTGAACTGCTCATCCGCGACTCGGAGCAACAGGATCAGCAGGTGAAGCGTATTTCGCAGGTTATTGATACATTCGCAAATGTCATTCATCAAGTTGCCGATAGTGCTACTAACCTCGCGCAGATGGCGGCAGAGACCACCGAGATGACGCATTCAGGACAAAATGTTGTTGATCTCGCAATTGATGGTATGGGCAAAGTCCGCGAAGCTACGCAACAAACCGAGCGTACTATGAAACATTTAGGTGAGAGCGGACAAGAAGTGAATGAAACGGTCAGTGCAATCACAGACTTGACGGCACGTATGCATCTCCTTGCTTTGAATGCCGCGATTGAGGCATCTCACTCGAATGAAAACGGGCAAGGGTTTATGGTTGTAGCCCAGGAAATCCGTAACCTCTCATTGTTTTGCGCCGAGGCATCGCGCAAAGTTAGCACGTATGTACGTACTTTTCAACAAGAAACAGCTCAGGTTGCAGAGAGCGTGGGGCAGAACACACAACAGGTGGTCGATCAGACAGAACTCGTGACACAAACAGGCTTGATGCTTTACGCTATTGATGCCTCTACTGTACAAATGGCGAATCTAGTACAAAGCATTTCCACTTTGGCAGAAAATCAAGCGCAGAATTCGCGCCATGTTGTGTATGCCTCTGGAGAGATTCAACGCATGACCGACGAGATTTCTACGCACATGCGCGAGGTACGTCAATCGGCCTCACATCTCAAAGAATTGACTAATGCATTGCGCTCACGACTTGCATTTTTCCGTGTAGATAGTGAGTTACTATAGGTCTAAAAATAGGCTGAACTCCTCGGAAAAAATGCCAATGGCATTTTTTCCGAGGAGTTCAGCCTATTTTTAGACTTCGACGACGATTGGCAGAACCATTGGGCGGCGGCGCGTCTTCTCATAGAGGAAGTCGCTCAAAGTGTGCTTGATTTTATCTTTAATGAAGCTCCAATCGGACGAATGCCCGTTGAGACCAATAAACGACTCAAGCACGCGATCCTTCGCACCATCAAGCAGTTCCTCGGCGTCACGCATATAAACGAAGCCGCGTGAGACGATATCAGGGTTGCCAATTGGCTGTCCCGTTTCTTTATCAACCGTGAGAATCGCCATCAGGATACCATCTTGCGATAAGGCTTTACGGTCGCGCAGGACAATCTGCCCGACATCGCCCACACTCAGACCATCCACGTAGACGTTGCCGTTCGCCACATGATCGATCAAGTGAATTTCCTCGCCGGAAATCTCGACGATATCGCCATCCTCAGCAACTACGATATGATCCTCTGGAATGCCCATCGCGTAAGCAAGTTTCGCATGCTGAATCAGCTGGCGATACTCGCCGTGTACTGGCATGAAAAACTTGGGTCGAACGAGACTTAGCATCAGCTTCAACTCTTCTTTGGCCCCATGACCGGAGACATGCACATTCGCAATGGCTTGATAGAAGACCTCAGCCCCCTGGCGGAAGAGACTGTTAATATTGCGGTTCACTGACTTCTCATTGCCGGGCACAGGCGTTGCCGAGAGAATAACGGTATCACCGGGTTGAATACGTACAAGCCGATGATCCTGGTGAGCGATACGTGTCAAGGCAGATGTTGGCTCGCCCTGACTACCGGTACAAATGATCACCACCTGCTCAGGATTGTACTTGTTGATGTCCTCAGCGCGAATAAACATGCCCTGTGGTGCCTTCAAGTAGCCGAGTTCGGTAGCCATCTGCACGTTGTTGATCATGCTACGCCCAACAAGCGCGATAAAGCGTTCGTAGCGACTCGCGGCGTCGATTACTTGTTGTACGCGTGAAATCAGCGAGGAGAAGGTGGCGAGAATGATACGTCCCGAGGCGTTGGCAAAAATCTTGTCGAACGAGTCGTTGAGAGTACGCTCGGAAGGCGTGTAGCCAGCCGACTCAATGCGAGTGCTATCACCCATCAGGAGTAGCACACCTTCGTTGCCAATACGTGCCAGTGAGCCAATGTCGGCGGGTTTGCCATCAACAGGTGTGTAGTCAAACTTGTAGTCGCCAGTATGTACTATCGCGCCTGCGGGAGTGCGAATCACAACGCCTGTAGAGTCTGGAATACTGTGATTGACGCGGAAGAATTCTACTTCCGATTGCCCAAGTCGCACAGTATCACCCGCTTCAACGATGGTAATACTGGTCTTTTCGAGTATTTTGTGTTCTTTGAGCTTGTTTGAAATCAGACTGTGAGTCAACCTTGTTGCATAAACGGGAGGAAAACCGAGCATTGGTAGAACGTAGGGAAGGGCACCAATATGGTCTTCGTGACCGTGTGTAATCAGAATACCACGAATGCGGTTTTTCTTATCTGAGAGGTAGCTGGTGTCGGGAATAACGAGGTCAACGCCAAACATCTCTTCATCTGGAAACATCACGCCAGCATCTACAACGATAATGTCGTCTCCATATTCGACGACCATCATATTCTTTCCGACCTCCCCTAGTCCACCTAGCGGGACGAGTCGAATATTTTCTATTGTCAAGGTAAAAGGAACCTCCTGACTACATATATTATGTAGTATAGCTATAAACTGTATTAAAATGTATTTATCTCTACTCCCATTTCCGCCAACGGGAGTAAAAGTCAAATAAAAGAATGTGTGCGTGCTAACAAAAATAAAAGTAGCTATCGAGTTCCTACCGCGATTCTAACATACGAGTGTTGAAAACACAAGGACTCCAAAGCCTCTTTAGAAGAGTTGGGAATGGATGCGGAAGGGTGGCATGCCGCCCTTC
>CAXUGH010000011.1:0-14154 GCA_964250365.1 uncultured Ktedonobacteraceae bacterium | reverse complement strand
TGTGCGCGCGCGGGCTGCCCCGCCCCCCCTGCCCAACAAACCCCCAACTCTTCTATATTCCCTGCGGTGGGCGATAGTTTGGCGGGTTCCACCAATGATCCGCAGACATCCATAACGAACGGCTATGACGAAAGAAGATAAGCGGTAACACAATCGGCAATGGCAGACCTGCAAGCATAATGGGCCAGAATGGAATGGCAGGATTGAGGCCAGCCGCAGCCGCGAAAGGCACAATCGCTATCGCAACCAACAGTTCGCTGATGACGAGATTGATCGCCATTGCACCAGTAAAGTAGCCCTCTTCGCGCTCGAACGTAAAACCGCAGATAGGGCACTTCTCATGCATTGTAAAGAATCTCTTGAATAATTTCCCTTGACCACATACTGGACAGCGTAGGCGTAGTCCACGCCATAGCAACGTCAAGTAGTCAACACCGACCATACTGTTGCCCTTATATTTATCTATTTATTCTTAATACTATTTTCTCTACGTATTATAACGTAATTGGGTAGGTGTTTCATTCCACCAGTTCTTTGTTTCGTAGGACCCGATGTATCGCGTCCGTTGTGCGATTTATCGCCTATAATTTATTTGCAGTACCAACCTATACCCGATAAATCGGGTCCCTACGAAATGTTGGGTCGAGGGTAGCATATTATTACGATGCGTCGGGGGTGCGTAGCGATAATTGAAATTGAGGATTGTAGCGTTTATCACAGTTGCTACACGAAACCGCGTGCGTATAACGACGTGTACGAGGATATTGACGCCCACAGTGCGGACACTCATAGAGATAGCGAATGGGACGCCGCTCACGACGCGCCGAATCCAAACGCACACTTTCCTCTCGTAGGAGTGTACGCAGCTCCTCTGGCGCATAGCCCGTGATTGCAGCTTCATCGTCGGCAATTGAGTCATAGCCGTGATGTGTGTGGCGACGGGGAGTTCCATGTACGCGGTCAGCAAGGTGAATCAGTTCGTGCGCGACGGTCACTTCTACCGACTGAGGTTGCAGAGTAGGCTCGATAAAAATGAGATGACGGTGAAATTCGCTACTCTCATCTCGCAAAGGACGTGGCATATGGCTTCTCGACATCGGACTTCCACCTCCATAGTACCAGTAGCAACCGAGAGCCATAATGTTGAGGCGTTTGCCAGTCCACAGTCTATACTCATTGCGATCCTGTGTGATGGCGACGTGGGAAAGTTCGTGCGAGGGAAGTTGCAACTTATGCCAGTAGAAAGTGAGCCAGTGCTTAATGACCTCTTCATCTCCGTGAATAATAGGGCCATCCTGCATGACGGGGAGGATTGGCCTCGTCCTCGATTGTGTTTTAGCCATGTGTGGCTCTCATGCTCCATTAAAAGATGTGTTATTTTCAGCTACTTTTTTTCTTATCCAAGACGAACTTAACCGTTGTAAGTTGCATAGTTAGTATAACAGGCATTAGTGGTGGATGCAAGCATACACTCCAAGTTGTCAAGGTATTCAAAGAGAGCATGATAGCGGCAGAGCCGCTATCATGCTCTCTTTGAATACCTTGAAGTTTAGCGATGGGATGAGCAGTCGTATAACTGAGCTCCCATTGCTCCTGGACCTGCTTGATTACTGCTGGCAGGCGATTGCCAGTCCGACGCAGGTACTTGACTACAATTCTTGGTAATCCATGTTGTAATCGCACTATTCGCATTAGAGCCGCCGAAGCCACCAAACTCGAAATCACCTGCTTCCATTTGCCGCAGGATTTGCGGCGGTAGCTCTTTACGAATCTGCGGCGGTATCTCGTCGATATTGAAATCCGTCGGGGATATGCTCATTGTCAGGAAAAAGTGTACCTCGCCACTATCTACCATTGAGGCGAGCTTTTGCGTTGTCAGCACGGGGTCGGTTCCCAAGAATCCACCCCACGCTATCACCGTTTTGCCGGTATCCAGAGCAATAGGAGCAGCTTGCGTGGCACTCTGAGTCGCAACAAGAATACATGACTGCCCTTGATGAGCAATCAGGTAATGCTCAAGCGTTGGATCGCCACGCGATAAATCACTACTCAGTGCCCCAATACCTTGTGGGAATGCTCCCATTCCCCCAACGGTCTGTGTTGAGGTAGGACCTGCAGTTGGGATGAGACCCCCCGGTTGTTGCGTAGTGATTGCTGCCCATGTAGTAGGTGCAATCAGTAAAGCCAGCATACCAGCAACAATAGCGGGGTATGTCACGCGCGGTAGACTCAAGCGCGGGAACAAACGCACGATTACCAGGGCAACAGCCCCTACAAGGCTCAAGGTAAGGATGAGCGGCGTCAACCAGCTACTCCAACTTGCATATGCCGACAGGATATATACCTGCACTAGCGCGGTCCCTATAAGAGTAATTGGGAGCAACCATCCTGTCCAACCTGAACGTCTATACTCACCCCATAATGCTACAATGCCGATAGCAGATGTAGCTGCGATGCCTGGTCCGAGCATGGTCAGGTAGTAGGAATGCTCAGCACCTGCAATACTAAAGTAGATGACCATTGTAAGCAACCAACCACCCCACAGGATAAGCGCGTGCTGCCGTTGATTCCCAGGCAAACGAGTGGAAGCCTTGCGCCATGTCTGCCAGGCGGCAGCGAACAGCCCTACAAGCGTAAGTGGCAAAAGCCAACTGATTTGACCAGCCATGTCTTGTAAGAAGAGGCGTAACGGGCTTGCTGCTCCCAGTCCGCTTGAGGAAAATGCTCCCCCTCCTGGAAAGCCCATACCTCCCGGACCGTTAGCACCTCCACCTGGAAATGCTGGTTGCTGTTGGGATGATGGAGAGCCGCCAGACGCCGCACGACCTCCACCAAAGATAGTACCCAGCACGCGTTGCACACCATTATAGCCGAAGGTCAGATTCAATTCTGAGTTTGTCGAGCTTGAACCGACATAGGGGCGTTGTGATGCTGGCGTGAGGTCAACCGCGACAATCCAGGCAAAAGAGACGGCAAGCAGCACGACCAGCGCAATGGCAAGATGGATAATACGTGTGCGCCAGCGCAGTGGTGCGCCAAGGAGATACACGAGGCCAAAGGCTGGCAGCACAAGGTACGCCTGCAACGTTTTGATGTTGAATGCGAGACCCAGAAATGCAGCGCACAAAAGCAGCCAGCGCAAACTTCCTGTCTCTACCGCTCTGGTTATCATCCATGCTCCAACGAGCACAAACAACACTAGCAGACCATCAACAATATTGTCACGGCTCGTGGCGACACTTACAGGAGTAACCGCCAGAATGAGTGCCGCCAGCAATCCTGCGACGGGACCAAAGGCGTGACGGACGAGAACGTAGAGCAACGCCACGGAAAGTACTCCTGCTACCGCCTCCGGTAAAAGCAAGCTCAGGCCGCTGAAACCGAATACTTTCGCGCTTGCAGCTTGAATCCACAATCCCAAAGGAGGTTTATCAACAGAGACAAGGCTAACACCATCAAAAGAGACAAAAAAGAAATTGTGTACGTTTTCTAGCATACTCTTCACGGCAGCAGAGTAGTATATATTGCCGTAATCTACCTGCTGTAAATCGAAAAAGTTGAGAAATGCCGAAACGAGGAGTATGCCAGCGAGAGCGACACGATGCCATAACTGTGTTACGCCATTTTCGGTATGTGCAGGTGTAGTGAGGTGCGTGTTCTCTTGTTGAGCTACAAGTTGTGTTTTCATACGGCCTTTTCTCTTCTTTCTGCGTCGTTACGATTTCTCATGAGAAGTGACTGCTTCATCTGGCGTTGTTCGCGTTTCCAGCGGACAGAGTAGCGAAAGAGATCACGGAAGGCACGCGTGATCACCTTTAGGTTAGCTCCTGTAGCGCGACCACCTAGACGGGGCAGGTGATGTACACCAATCTGCTTATAGGTGCCGCCAGCCTCTTTCAACTTGTACAGGAGTTCGGCATTGATCATTGCGCTACGAGTCTCTAAGGGATGCTCGTGCAGGAACTGGGTGTGTAAGAGCTTGAAGGCGCAGTCCAGATCACGCACATCAACGCCAAGCATTACCCTGATCGCGAGTTTCCAGCCCCATGCATTCAATTTGCGTATCCAGGTGTCCTGGCGATCCAGGCGATAGCCGATGACGGCATCGTATTCATCAATGAAAGGAAGAAATCTTTGCAGATCGCGGATATCAAACTGCCCGTCTGAGTCCATAAAAAACGTCAAGTTTTTCGTTGCAGCGGCAAAACCACTGACAAGAGCGGCTCCATAACCTTGATTGCACTCATGATTGATGAGGCGTACTCGTGAATCTGAGCAAGCAAGAACTGTAACGAGTCCTGCTGTCTGATCGGTGCTGCCATCGTTCACAACGATCACCTCAAAATTTTTGACCCAACGCGACACCGTTTCTAAGGTATCAGAGAGGGTACGCGCAATGATATGCTCCTCATTATGTGCGGGCAAAACGATTGAAAGGCTCTGCTCCGTTTCCGCAGATGGTATCCAGGAGTTACTTTGGCGATTTTCCATGGATGTTTCATCGCCTGATTGCGTTTTGTGCGTATCGACGATGGTTGCAATGGTTTCTGATTGCTGTTGCATATGTTCGGAATGTTCTCCTCTCTTTACAAAGACCCACAGGCGCATGCCTAGATACGAAATGCTTGATGTGCCGAGGATGGCAAGTATCTTTGATGCATTCGTCCATACGGTCGTGTTTGTGATGAACGTCTGTAAAACACTACTGAGACCCCAGATGAGGAGGTCGTTGACCACAATACCGGCGGCTGTAGTCAAGGCAAAACGGAGCAATTCGGCAATCGTTGTGCGTTGTCTACGCTCAAAGGTCCAATATTTATTCAGGGCAAAACTGTTAATGGCACCTATGCCATATGCGATGGAGTTATAGAGAATGAGAAGCAACGTCCTCTGCGTGGGATGTACCCAGAGCAACGCGTTTAATATGAGCAAGTCAACAAGCGTGTTCAATCCACCGACCAGACCAAAGCGCACAAATTGCTGCACGCCGTAGAACCATGAACGTTTTGTAGGAGAAGTCACCGAACGTGGTGCAGTTGGTACATGCACGTCAGGTGTTCTCTCCTCAATGTCGAATGGTGCTTTCAATACAAATCTCTTTCAAAACAAGATGTACTTCATCCACTGCTGCAACTATAGCAAAACAGCCATAAAGATTTGATGAAGAACGTATCAAGATGCTATAAGCTTTAAGAGGAGAGAAAAACGTCGCTTACAAGGTCGAGAAAATCTTCATCACATCTTCATAACCCTACGCTATACTAAAGCAAGGGAAATTATGGGAGTGTTACGGGAAAAAGCCATGCAGCACACAATTCTGGTCGTTGACGACGACAAAAAAACAGTGGATTTGATTCGCCTGTATCTACAGAAGGAGCGATATCAAGTTCTGGTTGCCTATGATGGACAGCAAGCTTTGGAAATGGCGCTTCAGAGGCACCCTGATCTCATTATCCTAGATTGGATGTTACCGATGATGGATGGATTGGATGTGTGCCGTATTCTCCATGCCGAGACAGATACGCCCATTATCCTCTTGACTGCCAAATCGACTGAGGATGAAAAGGTACTCGGCTTGAATCTGGGGGTTGACGATTACTTGACCAAGCCATTTAGCATACGTGAGCTTGTGGCGCGTGTCCGTGTCGTGCTGCGGCGCACAAATCGGAAGGCAGAAAAAGACTCCTTGCCAGCACTGCGTCTGGGCGAACTCGTTGTTGATTTTGACGCTCGTGAAGCCACACTGCGCGGTGTCGTCGTTCATCTCACACCTAAAGAGTTTAAGTTGCTGGAAACGATGGCGCGAGAACCTGGACACGCCTTTAGCCGTTCAGACCTCGTGACACATGTCTTTGGCATTGACTATGAAGGCTTTGACCGCACGGTTGATGTGCATATCATGAACTTACGCAAGAAGATCGAGCCTCTTCCAGACCAACCGATCTATCTACAAACGGTCTACGGCATCGGATACAAGTTGAAAAAAGAGGAGACGAATGAAAATCCCTAAATTGTATGTGCGTTTTCTTATGATGTTTATGCTCGTCGTAATGGTCACACTGGGCGCGTCTGCCGTGTTTACCAGTCAAAGCGTGAAGGACGCTCTGCAAAGCTCTACAGGAAATGAGCAGGCAACCAACCAGAAACTCATCGACAATATACAGGTCTCCTATAATCAAACACACAATATACAGCGAGTACAGGTTCTCGTAGAGCAATATACTGCTCAAAGCAATATTCGTGTTCTGGTGATAAATCCCAAACAGCAAGTTATTGCCGACTCAGCACATCAACTTACAAGTCAAACACTCACGACCTCACAACTCATTACACTTAGCACTAGTAAAGGCAACCTGGATGAGTCTCCTTTTCCACCTCCTTCCAGTATGTCTAGCCCTATACGTATCATCTCGACAAACGGACAAATTGCGGATTTTGGTCGTTTTCCACTTCCCACACGCACTACATTCATCGACTCGATCAATCGTTCCTTGATTCTGACGACTCTTTTTGTAGGACTTGTCGTCCTCCTATTGACGATTCTGCTCTCGCGTGTCATTCTGAAACCAGTACTTGCGTTAACGCAGGCAGCAAGACGCATGGAACAAGGCGACCTTAGTCAACGTGTGCAAGTCGAGAGGAGAGACGAAATTGGAGACCTTGCACACGCTTTTAATGTCATGGCAGAGGGAATGGAGCATTCAGAACAATTGCAGCGAAACCTCATTAGTGACGTTGCACACGAACTACGTACACCGCTCATGAATATTCGAGGATATCTTGAAGCACTTCAAGATCAGGTGATTGAGCTAGAGCCTTCGGTAATTCTCTCCCTTCATGAAGAAACTATGCTGCTTAGCCGCCTTGTAGCGGATTTGCAAGACCTGACTCTAGCCGAAGCGGGACACCTCCATTTGCATCGCGTACCGGTTGCGCTTGAGGACATTATTACCACCGCTATCAATAGCCTCCAACTGCAAGCAGGGGAAAAGAATATCTCGCTCTGTGTCGAGATGCCGAAGACAGATTTGCCATTAGTTGAGGCAGATGCTCAACGCATAGGGCAAATTCTGCGTAACTTACTGAGCAATGCCATTCAACATACTCCTCCACACAAAGAGATTTCTGTGAGTACACAAGTCATTCAACAGGAAGTAGAGGTGCGCGTACAGGATACGGGAGAAGGGATAGCAGCCGAACACTTGCCCTATCTCTTCAAACGCTTCTATCGAGCAGACCCCTCGCGCTCCCGCGCCACAGGTGGCACGGGACTTGGCCTTGCAATCGTTGAGAAACTCGTGTACGCACACGGAGGTCGCGTTCGAGTACAGAGCCAACTGGGGCAGGGAACCTGTTTTACATTTACGTTACCCATAGCTTGTCCATAGGGACCGATCACTTCCCAAAAAGGCGTTGTGTCAATGTAGCGATAAACGTTACCTCTATCGTCAAGCCAACAAACGCTTCGAGTGCCGCCAGCACTGTAATCGGATTGCCCAGCGTAATATTTTGGCCTGGGGAGAAACCGCGTCCATGAAACGAAGTCATGCTGAATACAACGGCTTCCAACGGATTAAAGACTATCCCTTCCCTTACTCCTATAAAATAATAAGCGGCGGCAAAGCTCAAGATAACGCACAGGTAAGCAATAAAGCTCCGTCCAGGCTTGTAACCATAGCCCGCGATGAGATCGAGAAAAAGGGAAAAGAGGAATTGCCCGAAGCGTTTTTGCCGCCACTGCACCAGCCGTTGTAGACGTTGTGCGCGATAGGCGAAACGTGCGGCATCCTCGTTCATACCTTGCCCTTGTAGGGCGACTGCTAACTGGCGATTCGCGCGGACAGCGGTTTCATAGAGTTCCATTTGCGCTTCACGCTGCTCATCTTCGTCCTGCTCTGAGTCGTTATGAAAGACATAATGACGCGCTTTATACTCATCGCCCAGCATATGAATTTCAGACCAGTCGATGATGGAGAGATTTGAGTTGCCCCAGCGCACATCAGCCAGCGAGACGCCGACATGCTGATGTTCATGCCGCAAATGAATATGCTCTAAGTTTGTGCCCGCATCAAAGAACGCTCCTTGCAGGTTTGCATCTTCGAGGTGCGCTCGGAAAAGATATGCTTGTTCCATGTGTGCTTCATCCAGATTCGCCTTCTCTAAATGAGCATCATAGAGAACGGTGTTCTGCATGTTTGCATCACTCAGATTGGCCTCATCTAAACGCGCACGATAGAGAGCCGCCCCCTGTAAATAGACATGACAGAGAATCGCGCCTTCCAAATGAGCCTCGCGCAGATCGACTTTTTCCATGTGTGCCGCCGCGCTCTCAATCTGATCGGGGGTGGGGCTGTTGCCCTCTTGCCAGTTGATGCCAGCGCGTAGACGAGCAAGGGGTAAGCTACTCAAATTCACTCCCGCTAAATTTGCGCCACGTACATCTAGCCCCTCACGCTCATGCTGGAATGCATCGTTCCAATCGATGGGACCGCGCCCATCTTCATGCGTTATCAACAGCCACTCAATATCGGCACGAGTCAAGGAAACACCACCAAAAGGATAAATGTTATGCTTGATATTTGGCGCGATACTTCGACGCTCCGCGAGAAACTCACAACGCTCTTTGTCGATCTCCGGCTCTATGCGCCAAGGCAGTCCCCGTGCCTGCCAATACGCACGCCATGCAGCGCGATTCTGCATAGGTGGTACATCTTCTGATGAAAGAGAGGGTGGCGTAGTCATTTCATAGTCCTCATTGTTTTCCAATTCTCATACATTCATTGTAACCTATACAGGGACTTAAAGGGAAATAGGATGGATTTCTATAATTCCGAGAAAGCGCAAGGAAAAACTATAATTTCCTGTACCCGAATCGTGCTACTCTTGCATCTTAGTAGAAGATTGTTTATAGATTTCTACAAATTTCTCTTGAACAGGAAGCATGTATTCATGAAGCAGAGTGAACACAAGCACTCAATGCAAGAGGTACGAACGTGGCGCGAACAACTGAGTATCTCTATCAGAAATAGCGAAGAGCGAAAACGTATCGCACATCAAGTTGGTGTGAATCCTCTTACAATCACACGTTGGGCAAAAAACGAATCATTTCCTCACAAACAATCATTGCAAAAGCTACTCACCATTCTACCAGAGTGCCAAGAAGGACTGAAGGAACTATCAGGCGACGAAGAGCAGAAAGAACAGCTTGCCGAAGTAGATGCTACAAGCATACTACCTCTTTATACACAAGTGCTAAATGCATACTCACTAACGCCTCCCACGTTGCTCTTCTGGTCGATATCTCAGCTTATTCTACAACACGCACTTTCACAACTGGCAACAGGACACAACGCAGTAGAAATCGTTGTAGCTCAATGCACGCCACCTTCTTATAATGGGAGAGTACGAAGTCTACAAGAGATTACGGGTGGCAATAGTACAGATACAAATAGCACTCTTGAGCGTAAAAGAACGTTTCTCGGCGTGGAATCTTTGGTAGGTGCTGTTCTTTCGTCACCTCACAAGAGAGTGGTGCAGAATTTCGCGGAGGAGCGATACTTCTATCCGCGCATACTTGACATAGGCGAGGAATGTAGTTGTGTTGCATGTCCCATCCTGCATGCGAACCGCGTTGCAGGGTGTCTACTTGTATCAAGCACAAAGCCCAATTACTTTTCGCTCCAAAAGCAGCATTTGATTGAGCAATACGCGGAACTCTTCGCGCTCGCCTTCGACGACAAGCAATTCTATCCCCTCGAAGCTATCGAACTCTATCCCATGCCGCATAACGAGAAGCAACACAAACACATGCTCACGTTTCGTCAACGTGTCCGCCAGACGATTCAAGAAGCAGGGCTAGCACAGCCTCTCACCATGCTAGAGGCGGAGCAACGCTTATGGCAACAGATAGAGCAAGAGTTGATCGAGATGGCAATGTGAAGAGATATTTGGAGAGTTAATCGAAGATTAACTCTCCAAATATCTCTTCAAGAACACCGATGAGACGTTGAACGGCTCCGTATACTGGAATCAAAAGTGTTTCATCTTTTGAAAGGATGCTCTGCCGTGTTCAAGCTGCCTTTGCGCCTCAAACTTACTCTGGGGGTACTGCTGAGTTGCGTCGTGCTTGGTCTCATCTTTGACCCTGCTCTCTTGACTCTACCCTTTCTACATAAGCCCAATTCAGACTCCACATCTACAAAGATACAAGCCTCGTCTACCACTATCACCAGCCCAAAGGCACAGGATTTATTCATGCCCTTTGTTCTCGCTGTTCCACTCCATACGACTGTAACGTGGCGTAACGATGACTCTATAGCACACAGAGTCATGACCACAGCACAACAGAGCCGATTTCTCAACTTACAGATGTTCTCGTTCCGTATACCGGTTGGGAGTCAAGCACAGTTTACTTTCAATCGGGCGGGACTATACCACTATTATGATCCCACGGTGAGCAGCTGGAATTCTTCTATGGCGCGTGTTGCAGCGAAGCAAGGAACACCTCATTTTCCACTTGCAATGGATGGAGTCATCTGGGTGCAAGGTTCAATTCCTAGTCTCCCGACATCGGCTACCGATCTTATTCCCGCTGGACACGACAACTTCACCGACGAATTTCTAGCCATCAGCACCCCCGGCGGCGTGACATGGCATAACTTCGACGACGATCCACATTTTATAGGACTCGTGGAGGGCTGGTCGGCACCGATAAATCCTGTTGACATCGGCCTGTATCGTATTGCGGGGACAGATGATGTTCCTGGTGGCTCATCGACCACAGCCATCCTAAACAAGGCAGGTCTTTATTATTACTACTGCCGCAACCACTCTGTGATGAGTCGTTTCACGCACCGAGCAGAGGCAATGTCGATGGCATCGGAGTACCCTATCGCAATGGAGGGCTTCATTCTGGCACTCTCCCCATCTTAATTCAATCATTTTCTACATCTCCTCAAGAAAACGACACAATGACCGATGCATTTAATAGGACCAGTTATTTTCACAGTAAGTGTTTCCATGAGTCAGGGTCATGTATAACAGGCAAATCGCTTGTTATGTAAGTGAGGTGAGGTGAGATAGGGATGCTACCTCTTATGTTTTTGTGACAGGAGGTAGCATGTCATGAATAGCAACATCAAGCAAATGAAAATTGCCAGCAAACCTTTCTCCAATGCATCGTTTCGTCTCTTTGGCACGGCAAAACGTACTGTTTATTCTCTTTTACTGAGCATGTCGATTAGCAAACGTTTGAGCCTGGGCTTTCTCTTTCCGATTCTGGCGATACTTCTTGCTCTGGGAAGCATCGGCGTTCAGAGCAATCAGCTTCTGACGAACGTCTCAACCTACAATCAACATCTGTTTCATGCATACACCTCTCTTACCACTGACGTGAGTACGCTTCAGCAGACACACATTAATATTCTGGGAGCGGTCAACGACGCGAATAAATCTCAAACAGCACTGCAGACTCTTCAAGAAGACTCAACAACTATGCAACACCTTGAAACGAGCTATGATGTTACACTCAAAGACTATCTACAACATGACGTGCTGGCCTCTTCTCCCGAACTCTCCGCGCTACTTCAAGCTGCAGGACATGGTACACAGATTGACGAGCAACGCATTCAGTCCGACAAAGCTATGAGAATGTGGCAAATCTATCAAGACTCATTGATTTCAGTGTCCGAGGCAATTGCTAGTGGCGATGCTAGCAAGGCGACTACCTTAGAAGCTACTCAGACCGAGCAGAAGTATGGCGATGCCATGACCTCTTTGATGTTACTGATTCAATTCACAAACGGTCTGGTTCCCGCTATTCACGATGCTACAATGGTCGAGGAAAATCAACTGTTATTGGTTATGGTGTTGTCGGTGCTCTGTCTGTTGCTAGCGATAGCGATTGTGACATGGCTCGTCTCTAGTACGCTGATACGACGCTTGCAACGCTTTCACACCGTAGTTCAAACGGTCGAGCATGGGTCATTCGCGGCTCGTGTCGATGTCGAGGGCAACGACGAGATTACTCTCGTCTCGCGTGCAGTGAATACTACCCTGGATACAGTTGTAGGATTACTCGATGAGACAAGGCAACAGCGCGATGAACTGGCAAAGGGCGAGGAACTCAAACGCTTGCATGAATCCCTTCAGCGCGAACACGAGGCTCTTAACGAGGCGAATGCTCGTCTGTCAACGCTGGCAAGCACCGATATGCTAACAAATCTTCCCAATCATCGCGCCCTACAAACGCTGTTAAAGCAGGAGTGCGAACGCGCCCGCCGCTTCGGAAGACCTCTGTCCGTACTATTCTTTGACGGAGACCGCTTCAAACATGTCAACGATACCTATGGTCATTCAGTCGGCGACGTGGTATTGCGAGAACTGAGTGAGCGAGCCAGGAGCGTGCTGCGTGCAGGAGATACTGTAGGCCGCTTCGGTGGCGAAGAGTTCCTGGTGATACTACCAGAAACCGGTATCCAGGAGGCTAAAGCCGTCGCCGAACGCTTGCGTAGTGCTGTGGCGGCCTCTCCCGTAGCAACTCATGAAGTAGCAGGCGGCATTGCAGCTACTGTGAGCATTGGCGTGGCAAGCTACCCTGCCGATGGAACAACCGCCAGTGAGCTACACGAGCAGGCCGATCAAGCCATGTACTGGTCGAAACGCCTTGGACGCAACCAGGTGCGTACAGCAGCGGAGGCGGCACGAGCTAATCGTGATGCTGCCCTCAAAGCTGCTACTGATCAGGCACTGGTGCGACAGGAAACACTCGTCTCAGATGATGGACATGCCCCTGAGCAACATTTACGGGTGGAGCAGTTGCGGCTCATCTACTCTCTGATGAACGCGCTTGATAGACGCGAGCCAGGGATGAGTGTGCATGCAAACGAAGTTAGCGACCTCGTAGTTGGTATGGCAAGGCTTCTCCAATTCGATTCGGAACGCGCATGGCGAGCAGCAACCGCTGCATTCCTCCACGATATCGGCAAGATTGCCTTGCCCGACCGCCTGCTCCTGCAACCGCGAGAGCATTTCTCGGAGCAGGAATGGCAATTACTGCATCAACACGCTGAACTAGGTGCCGCGATTATAGAGGACAGTTCATGCTTCGGCGAGCTAGCACCAGCCATTCGTCATCATCACGAACGCTGGGATGGCACAGGCACTCCCGACAGACTAGCGGGCGAGAGCATTCCCCTGGAAGCAAGGCTCATTGCAATAGCGGAGGCATATCACGCCATGATTAGCGAACAGCCCTATCAGGCCGCATGCTCACCCTCCGCCGCCCTAGAAGAACTGGAGCGACGCGCAGGTACGCAATTCGACCCCACTCTGCTCACACTCTTCCGCACCGTGCTGGTGCAACGAAGGGAGGGAACAATAGAGCTATCGGAGGCGGTAGTTTCGTAGGTACAATGTTGATTGTCAAGAGGCAGGTAGGACATTCTGTCCTACCTGCCTCTTGACAATCAACATTGTACCTGTACATTATTTCGCTCATGCGACCCATGCCATCATTGTATATATGATATAATCAGGTCTCCACACTACCACCGTTCGCAAAGCGCATGATATAAGACACGGAGGGAACACGCATGGGCACAACACAACGAACAATACTTCTGCTAGCTCGACTTTTTTTCGGCCTCCTCACTCTAATTGCCATCATTACCCAACTCACTATTCAAATGCAGCTACATTACAGCATCGTAAACTTCTTCAGCTACTTCACCAACCTATCAAATATTTTTGCCGCTATCGTTCTGCTCGTCAGTGCCTTCTATTTGATACAGCGTCGTGAACCCACCGCTACCTTTGACCTCATTCGTGGAGCCTCTGTAGTCGGCATAGCACTCGTCGGTATCGTCTTCGGCGTCCTGCTGAGAGACGAGGACCTCGGCTCGCTCCTGCCCTGGGTAAACTTCGTCCTGCACTACCTGATGCCAGTGGTAATGGTAGTCGATTGGCTCTACGCACCCCCCAAGACAAAGCTCACCTTCGCACGAACCTGGACATGGCTTCTCTTCCCCTTCGTCTACCTCGTCTACTCGCTCATTCGCGGCGCAATCGTAGGTTTCTACCCCTACCCCTTCTTCAATCCCGCCAAATCAGGTGGTTACGGTGGTGTCGCGCTCTACTGTATCGCTATTATGGTGG
>CAXUGH010000010.1:15736-40096 GCA_964250365.1 uncultured Ktedonobacteraceae bacterium | reverse complement strand
TGGACGCCTGTTTGGAGCGATGACTTTAATGGTGCGGCTGGTAGTGGTGTCGATACCAACAACTGGCGTTATGATACTGGAACCGGCTGGGGCACCGGAGAGATTGAGAACATGACCAGTAGCACGGCAAACGTGTCACTGGATGGCAATAGTCATCTGCAGATTACCGCCCTTCGTGATGGGAGTGGCAACTGGACATCGGGACGCATCGAGACAAACCGCTCCGATTTCGCGGCACCCGCTGGCGGTCAACTACAGGTCAGTGCCGTTGTTCAGCAACCCAATGTCTCTGGTGCGGCGGCGGCTGGCTACTGGCCCGCCTTCTGGATGCTGGGCGCACAATTCCGCGTCGACAAGAATTGGCCTAGCGATGGTGAGATCGACATCATGGAAGACATCAATGGACGCAGTTCCGTGTTCGGGACGCTGCATTGTGGAGTCGACCCCGGTGGTCCCTGCAACGAAACCACAGGTATCGGCAGTGGGGAACATCCATGTCCTGGCTGTCAGACCAGTTTCCACACCTACTCTATGATTGTCGATAGAAGTGTATCGCCCGAACAGATTCGCTGGTACCTCGATGGCAACAACTACTTTACCGTCAGTGCTAATCAGGTGGACCCCACAACGTGGGCAAACGCAGTCGATCATGGGTTCTTCATCATCTTTGACCTGGCGATGGGCGGAGGCTTCCCCAACGCGTTTGGCGGTGGACCAACCGGTGCTACGCAGTCCGGTGCATCCATGATCGTCGATAACGTGCAAGTCTCTACCTCTGGTG
Source organism: uncultured Ktedonobacteraceae bacterium (assembly GCA_964250365.1). Lineage (GTDB taxonomy): Bacteria > Chloroflexota > Ktedonobacteria > Ktedonobacterales > Ktedonobacteraceae > JBBQVS01. The sequence goes on along the minus strand of CAXUGH010000010.1, from coordinate 39,315 downwards.
GTGGTTCTGGCAATCCCACACCAACGCCTCCTCCACCTCCACCTCCAACAGCCACGCCACCATCGGGCAATGGATTTACTCAGAGCGCGAGCGACATTAGCCCGAATCAAGCACAGCTCAGTTTCCAACCGAATGGCTGGACTGCAGGTTATGTCATTGCACACTACACAGTCAATGGTGGTGGACAACAAAACGTCAACATGAGCTATAACAGTGGTGCCTCTAGCTGGCAGTATACAATTGGCGGCTTGAGTCCAGGTAATACCATCCACTACTCATTCACCTATCAGAAGAATGGCCTTCAGTACGATACTGGCTGGTACGACTATACCTTCGGTAATAGCCCACCCCCAAATGGTGGCTTCAATCAGGGAGTGAGTAGTAGCGGAGCAAACTCAGCACTATTCACCTTCCAACCCGGTGGTTGGTCAGCGGGCTATGTCATCCTACACTACACAGTGAATGGTGCCAATCAGCAAAACCTGAACATGAACTATAACAGTGGTGCGTCACGTTGGGAATACAATGCAGGTGGCATAAATCCTGGCAATAACGTCTCCTACTCGTTCACCTATCAGAAGAGTGGACTCCAGTACGATACTGGATGGTACTCTTGGACGCATCCGTAGCGCGTTTCAGACTTTCGTTCAACACTAGAATCCATAGGAGAGAGGCATATTGCCTCTCTCTTGCAAAAAATTTATATTAAGGAAAGGAGTATTTCATCTTGATGGACAAGAAAGAGAAAGACTCTACTCATTCCTATACACGTCCTTTTCGCAAGATAGCTATACTCGTTACCTGTTCGTGCCTTCTTATCTTATGTGTCTCCCTGGCATATACATCGATAGCAGGAGTCCGCAAAGCTCACGCGGACGCAGGTGCTTTCAGCCAGGGAACAAGTAGCGTTAGTGCTAATCAGGCTCTCTTCTGGTTCCAGCCCTCAGGTTGGACAGCGGGCTACGTCATTGTGCATTATACGGCTGATGGTGCCTCACAACAAAACCTGAGCATGACTTATAACAATGGAACGGCTCGTTGGGAATATACCGCTGGCGGCCTGAGTTCAGGACAGTCAATTACGTATTCCTTCACCTATCAGAAGGATGGGTTACAATACGACACAAGCGGCTACACCTGGACGTTCGGTTCAAGCGGTGGCGGCACAACGCCAACTCCCGTTCCCACAACTGGCGCGACACCGACCGCTGTTCCCCCAACACCAACACAACCAGTTGGAGGCGGTGCGCCTGGAACATTCCCCTTCGTCTTGCAGAACAACACGAATGGCGCATGGGCAAACAATCAAATCTACGTCACGATTCTTGGGCAGGCAACCGCAGGGCAATGGTCGTATGTGAAAGCGGACGGCACCGTCACTCACGTCAACCATCTGGATGCCAATGCACCCAATCATTTAACCAAAAATGGCGTGAACTACGCGAACATGTCCTTTAGTCTCGATCAAGCGAGTACAGTCACAATGCCAACTCACCTCGAAGGGGCAAGAATGTATATCTCGCTTGGCTCGCCGATGTACTTCCCAATTGCGCCCGACGACAGTGGCTGGGGTGGTCCTGACCTCAATAACCCTAGCGATCCAAACTCCAATGTGTACTTCGACTGGTATGAATTCACGTATCAGTACGGTGCAAAGGCGTATGGTGGCAACACCACGCAAGTCGATATGTTCGGCTTTCCCATGACGGTACGAACACAACAGACCGCTATCGGATTCGATGAGACCGTTGGTATTACACTTAGTAGGAGTCAGATATACTCGCAGTATGCCGCTGCTGTTGGTCCAGCATTTCAACAGCTCTCCACACAATACCGCATTCTAGCTCCACACTCATCTCCCGCCTTCGCCTCCGGTGGAAGCAATGGTAACTATATGGATGCATACATTAATCAAGTGTGGAACTACTACGCAACAAACCCGTTTACGTTGACGAATGGTGGCGACACCTTCTCTGGTGGAGTGGTCAATGGACAGTTGCAATTTACGCGCAACGGTGCTGGCCCATTTCACTTGAATAAGCCTACGACGAGCGATGTGCTGGGGTGTGCAGGTGCGCTTGCATCGGGCGGCATGACTCCTGAAGAACTAGAATTGGGTGCAGATGTGTGTGCTGCCTTCAACAGAGGCGTAGCAATGAACACTGCTGATTGGAATAATCCATCTGCATACTATACCAATTCGCCTCATAACGATTATGCCGGTTTCTGGCACTCGATTGCCATCGACCACAGAGCGTATGGGTTTCCCTATGACGATGTGAACGATCAAAGTACATACAGACCCTTGCCTAATACCAATCCACCGAGCAGCGTAACCTTTAGTATCGGCTGGTAGGAGGATTACACTGTCAATCTTGATTTGTTATTTCTTGCCGACGGTAAGAAATAACAAATCAAGATTGACAATGTAAAAAATCGTCTAACTGGTATAGACATGTGAACATATATACCTTATAATGGTTTTATACAGGTGTATCAAGCGCGTTTTTCACAAAGGAGTAACCCATGCCTAAAGCACAACTGTTACGGCTGGGAGCGGCGTTCGGCCTGTTCCTCTTGTTATTTGTAGGCGTTCTGTACGGTCCTGCAATCGTGGCTCATGGCGCGACAAACGCCACGAATATCACGACTCCGGCAAACGTACAGGCGACAACTACCACATCACAGTCAATCACCCTTTCATGGTCCGCATCGACGGACAACTCAGGTACGGGCGACGCTCCGGCCTACTACGTTTACAATGGTTCTAACATCGTAGCCACCGCTATGGGAAACTCAGTAACGGTCAGTTCCCTGCTTGCCTCGACTGGCTACACATTCACAGTTCAAGCGTATGACAAGGACGGCAACACCTCGGCACAGAGCAATTCTGTATCGGCAACTACCCAGGGCGCGAGTTCGGGGTATCAGAAGATTGCCTACTTCGATCAGTGGGGTATCTATGGGAATGCGTATTATCCATCAACAATTGCATCATCTGGTGCCGCCTCACAGTTGACAACCATTATCTATGACTTCGAGAACATCGACCCCACCAATCTCACCTGCCTTGAAACCATAAAGGCGTCCGACTCGACCAATGAGAACGATCCGAACGCTGGCGACGGCGCGGGCGATGCCTATGCGGACTACCAGAAGAGCTACACGTCAGGCTCGGTCGATGGTTCTACCGATGCGTGGAGTCAGCCAATCAAGGGCAACTTCAACCAGTTGCGCGAGCTAAAGGCAAAGTACCCACAGCTCAAGATATTGCTCTCGCTCGGTGGCTGGACCTTCTCCAAATACTTCTCGGATGTCGCGGCCTCGCCAGCTTCGCGCCAGAAGTTCGTTAGTTCCTGCATTGATATGTTCCTCAAGGGCAACTTACCCACGAATATTAGTGGTGATGCCTCTGGCGGTACCGCCGCCGCTGCTGGTCTGTTCGACGGCTTTGACATCGACTGGGAATATCCTGCTACAGCGGGGCATGTAGGCAACCACTACGGTCCACAGGACAAAGCAAACTACACGCTCCTGTTACAGGAGTTCCGCAACGAACTGGATAGCTACGGGCAGAGCATCGGCAAACACTTTCAACTAACCGCTGCTGTACCCTCCGGTCAGGACAAAATTGCGAATATCCAGACCGACCAGATAGGAAACTACCTGGACTACGCGGACGCCATGACCTACGACATGCACGGCGCATGGGAAGCAAACGGACCCACTAATTTCCAGGCTCCCCTCCATAACTCACCCAACGACCCATCTAAGGCTGTCCCTCCCGGCAACGAGAAGTACAACATTGATACGACCTTCAAGGCATGGACGACAGGACTTTCCGACTACGGCATTCCAGGGGGATTTCCTGCTGGTAAGCTCGTCATGGGTTTTCCTTTCTACTATCGCGGCTGGACAGGCGTGTCGGCTGGCAATAATCACGGCCTCTATCAAGCTGCAACTGGGGCGTCGCCGTCATTCTCCACCAGTCAAACGCCAGGGGTCGCGGATTATAAGGAATTGGCGGCGGCTGGCTTAACGGGCAACGCCAGCGATAATTTCTTCGATCCTACTACACAGTCGTCGTGGATTTACGATGGCACAAATTTCTACACAGGTGATACGCCACAATCTATCGCCGCCAAAACAGCGTACATCAAGAGCAACGGTATGGCGGGTGCTATGATGTTCTCTCTTGATGCAGAGGATTCAGGGGACACCTTGCTCAACGCCATCGCCAACGGCTTAACCGGAACTGGCGGTCCCAATCCCACTCCAACGCCCGTTCCACCTACGCCCACGCCTGTCCCGCCAACGCCCACACCAGGGGTTACGCCAACACCTGGAACGACTCCAACGCCCGTTCCGCCAACACCCACGCCGGGAGTTACACCAACACCTGGAACGACTCCAACGCCGCCAACCGGAGGAAACCTTGTGACAAATTCAGGCTTCGAGACGGGAGACTTGAGGGGTTGGACCTGTGATCCCGGAGATACGGTGGTCAGCAATCCAGTCCATAGCGGCTCACACGCGCTACAACTGGCACCTACCAACTCGACAACAGGCCAGTGTTCTCAAACCATCGCCGTACAGCCCAACCACAACTACACATTGAGTGCCTACGTGCAGGGCGACTACGTATTCCTTGGCGTAAGTGGGGGCAATAGTGCATGGACGGATAGCACCAGCTATACCCAGCTTTCAACCACCTTCAACAGCGGCAATTCGACCAGCGTCACCATCTACATTCACGGCTGGTACGCGCAGAACGACGATTTTGTAGACGACATTTCTCTTTCGTAAAATGTAGCCCCTACTACATAATCAATTTTTCATGTGTCACTCGCCGCCAGTGGCAGCGAGTGACACATGAAAAATTGATTATGTAATACGAAATTATCTTTGAAAGGAAGCCATCATGAAGGTAAACAGATGGAATGCACTAAAAGTAATAGGCATTGCTAGCCTGCTACTTATCACGATTACCGTAGTTGTATTTAAATGGCCTGTGAAAGTAAAAGCTGCCCCACAAGATAGTAGCAACTGGTATGGCGCAGCACCCTACGTGATGCCACTAGCCAATAATCCTCCCGACCTGCCCTCGGTGATGTCAGCGAGCGGAGTGAAAGCCTTCACGCTAGCGTTTGTCGTGTCCAACGGCAACTGTACTCCAGCATGGGAGAGCGATGCAGGGCTGGACAACATTTCCTCAGACACGCAGGTAGCACCGATCATCAACGCTATTCGCGCAGCAGGAGGCGATGTCGTCGTCTCCTTTGGCGGCTACGGCGGCACAAAACTTGGAGAGACGTGTGGTAGTCCACAAGCCACCGCAGCGGCAGAGCAGACAATCATCGACAAGTATGGCATACGCGCATTCGACTTTGACCTTGAGGAGCCAGAATACGAGAACGCGAATGCTATCAATAACGAGCTAGGGGCCGCGCAAATATTGCAGCAGAACAACTCTGGCCTCTATGAGTCAATCACCATACCAGGAACGAGCAACGGCACAGGTTACTTCGGTCAGCAACTGCTCAACAATGCTAAGTCGCTAGGGTACACACCAAACGTCTACGAGATTATGCCCTTTGACGGCGGCTTCAACGGAGCGAGCAGCCAGACGAGTGCATTGCAAGGTTTCAACTCTATTCTCGTGAACACCTTTGGTTGGGATAGTGGCACGGCCTATAACCACGAAGGCGTCTCCTTGATGAACGGGCGTAGCGATAGCGGAGAGTACTTTTACCAGTCGGACTTCCAGACGGTATTGAGCTTTGCCCAGAGCAACCATATGGCACGCTTCACCTACTGGTCGGTCAACCGCGACCGTCAGTGTAATCCGCCCGACAACAACGGCACAACCTCTGGCACATGTAGTAGCGTACCGCAGAACGACTGGGATTTCAGCAAAATCGTCGCCCAATTTGCAGGTGGCACACCACCACCGCCGCCCCCTCCAACACCTACACCCACACAGGGTCAAAATCCCACGCCCACGCCAACAACAGGCGGTGGTGGCTCATGTTCTGGTGTTGCTGCCTGGAACTCAACCACAGCCTATGTAAATGGCAACAAAGTAACGTACAACGGTTCGCTGTGGCAGGCAAAATGGTGGACATACAACGATGTCCCCGGCGGTCCTGCCGGAGTGTGGAACAATATCGGAAGTTGTTAAATTGTAGTCGTTCGTAGCATATAGTTTGAGCCTCACTGCGAGGCGAGGGGGGCAAAAAAGTTTGCCCCACACTCCTAGCAGTGAGGCTCAAACTATATGCTACGAACTCATCTGCGACTCCACGCCCCTCTGAACCTGCTCGACACGTACTCCGTTTGCATCGAAGAGATGCAAGTGCTGAATGTCCGTGCCAAGCTGAATAGGAGCGTTCGTCCGAAAGTTTAGGGAAACATTGGGCGGAAGAACGGTAATCACAGGAACCGAGTCCACCATGCAATAAAGCTGGCTCTCGTGGCCTAGCCATTGCATGTTAGACACTACCCCGTCCACAACTGCCATATCCGATGAGATTGTTTCATCGACGATGCGTATATCCTGTGGGCGAATACCCACCAGTGTATCATCCGTCACATTCATAGAGGAACTTGTGTTCGTCGCCTTAAAAGCCGAGAGCAGTGTCTTGTTGCGGAATGCGCCGATGTTCAGGAAGTTCATCGATGGCTCACCAATAAATCCCGCGACAAATCTATTTGTGGGTAGGCTCCAAAGTTCAGTTGGAGTACCTACCTGCTGCAAGTGCCCCACGCTCATGACCGCGATACGGTCAGCCAAAGCCGTTGCCTCCACCTGATCGTGCGTCACATAGATAACCGTCATGCCTTCTCTTGTCGTGAAGTCTCTCACGGCGGTACGCACGCGGAAGCGACGTGCTGGCTCCAGGTGCGAAAGAGGTTCATCAAGCAAGAGCAGTGGCGCACCACGTACAAGTGCGCGTGCAAGACTCACCAGTTGTTGCTGACCACCAGAGAGTTCGCGTGGATGCGTTTTGAGCATAGCTTCCATCTCTAATAATGCAGCGATTTCCTGCACACGCTTGTCAATTTCGCGTGTAGGCATACGACGTGCGCGTAGGCCATATGCCAGGTTCTCATAGACGTTGAGCGGCGGATACAAAGCATATGCCTCGAACGCCATAGCCAGATTGCGCTGTCCTGGCGACAGTTTATTGACAAGCTTGTCATCAAGATAGATTTCGCCTGCCGTGATAGACTCCAAACCCGCGATCATACGCAATGTACTCGTCTTGCCACAGCCCGAAGGACCAAGCATGATGAAAAATTCACCTGAGTTGACCTGAAACGAGACGTTATCCACCGCTAACGGGCTATTTGGGCTTATTTTTTTGCCGTAAGCTTTACTTACTTGCGATAGCCGTACTTGCGTCATGGCTTACCTCCTCCACTAAAAAGATGTTTCTCTGCGAATGTGCATCAAACCAGAGAGCGTTCTCCCACGAAATGGCAACATCGACCTCCGTTCCTGGTTCCAGGTCTACGCGTCCCCAGGCCGCTACCACCAGGACTGGCAACCCTTCCACGATAACGGTGATGATCGTGCGTGTGCCAAGCCACTGCGCTAACTGCACGCGCCCATGAAGTTCTCCACCAGGACGAATTGTGAAATGTTCAGGGCGAATGCCGAGAAAGTACGGTGTTTCCGGCTTGCCTTTCGTGAAAACACGAGAACGCATAGACTCAGGGAGCGGCAGCGTTTGTTGCTCATCGAGCGTGATATTTGTTCCAACAAGCTGTGCCGTGAATACATTGATCTCAGGTTGCCCGACGCTCCGCGCTACCCACAGGTTCACAGGATCGTCGTACAATTCGCGTGGCGAAACAATCTCAAGAATTGAGCCGTCCTTCAAAATTGCGATGCGGTCTCCCAGCCCCAATGCTTCTAGGTAGTCGTGCGTCACGTAGATAACGGCACAGCCCAGATCGCGGCTAATGGCTTTCAGGCGACCACGCATCTCGTGACGCACCTTTGTATCGACGTGAGCAAGAGGACTATCCAGCAACAACACACGTCCAGGACGCACAATACTTCGCGCTAGGCCGACGCGCTGTTTCTGACCGCCGGAGAGTTCGCTCGGTTTGTGATCGAGAACATGGTCGATGGTTAGCGTCTTCGCCACCTGATGGACACGCTGCGTCACCTCCTCTTTTGAGAGATGCGCCTTTCTTGAGCGCAATGGAGAGGCGATATTATCGAACGCTGTCCATTGCGGATAGAGCGCATAGGATTGGAAAGTCATAGAGACGCTACGCTCATCTGGCTCTAGTCCATCAATGCGTCGATTATCAAGCCAGATTGCTCCGCTATCAGGGGTGGCAAGCCCCGAAATCAAGTTCAGAATTGTTGTTTTGCCGCCACCAGAAGGACCATAGACCACAAAAAATTCACCGTCCTCGACATCAAAACTCACATCATTGAGGACAACCTTTGAGCCATATTTCTTCGTCAGGTGCCGTATCGAAAGCACGTTTGACATGACTTCTTCCCTTCTCTTTGCTCTTACACACTAACCCTTGATAGCACCAAAGCTCAAGCCGCGCACAAGGTATCGTTGTACCGACACTGCCAGAATAAGCGTCGGCAAAATCGAGATAATCATAGCGGCGGCAATGTTTCCATAGCGAATGCCCGACTCCGTGACGAATTGCAATGCCGAGACCGTCACCGGCTCAACCGTGCCTGACCCAAGAATCAATGCAAAGACAAAGTTGTTCCAGGCATAGATGAATGAGAGCAAACAGGCAGCGGCTATGCCAGGACCAGCTAAGGGTAGCGAGATGCGTAGAAACGCCTGGAACCAACTATAGCCATCGAGTCGCAAAGCATTTTCTAGCTCGCGCGGAATTTCGTCGAAGTAGCTACGCACAATCCAGACGATGAGTGGCAACGTGATGAGTTGGTACACCAGAATAATGCCGTGATAGGTGTCGTAGAGTCCGAGGTTATGGAACAGAATCGACAACGGAATAATCACGAGCAACGGCGGCGCAAACGTTACCGATAGAATGTTAAAGGCGATAGTATCTTTACCTCGAAACTGGAAACGCGAAATTGCGTAGGCGGCTGGCACTCCCACAATCAACGAGAGTAAGACAGAGCCAACGCTAATAATCAGGCTATTCCAAAAGTAATTGAAATACTGCACAGTGACAAAACCTTCGCCCGGGTGTAGACGACCAGCAATCAGGGCAGTATAGTTCTCTAGCGTTGGTTGAAACAAAAACTTGGGTGGATAGGTCAGAATATCCTGGTTCGTCATCAGAGACATTGCCAGAATCCAGAGTAGGGGAATCAGGAAGAAGCCGAATATGATGACCAGAGCCACGATTCTTAAAATTCTCACCGAAACGTTCATGAATTCCTCTCCTTATCTTGCGGCTATCTTGCCCTTGCTCCAATATGCCACCATGCGCTGGCTGATGACGTAGCTGATTACCCATAAGATGAGTAACAGTGCCGAGGAGACGCCGAGGTTCAAGAATATAAATGCTTGGTTGTAGGACTGCACGTTGACGTTCAAGAGCGTGTTGCCAGGACCACCACCAGTCATGGCGAAGATGATGTCGAATGTCTGCAGGGCTTGCAGCAAACGGAACAGCACGGCAGTCGTGATGTAGGGCATCAGCAGCGGCAACGTCAGACGTTGGAACGTAAACCAGGGAGAAACGTTGTCGATCTGCGCCGCTTCAAACGGTGCCTGTGGCAGAGAGCGCAATCCTGCCAGCAACAGAATCGCCATGAAGGGTGTATAAATCCATACGTCAACCATGACAACGGTAAACAGTGCCGTTGACGGCGATGAACCCCAGGGGAAGTTATGCAAACCAATGGCACTCATGAAGTAGTTGGCGAGGCCAAAGCCGGGGTTGGTCATGAGCTTCCACATGAGGCTAGCAAGAATGGGAGCGACCATAAGCGGCAACATCATCAGCGTGGTCAAGACGTTATTGACACGGCTCTGTTTTTGCAGCAGGAAGGCGAGCGCGAGGCCAAGCAGAAGCTCAATTCCAGTTGCCAGGACAGTGTACAGGATAGTGACCCAGAGCGTGTGCCAGAAATCCGCATCGCGCACAAGATTCCAGTAATTTCTGAGACCAATGAAGCGAATGCCGAATGGATTGGAAAGCACGTAGTTCTGAACAGAATAGATAATAGCCTGCACAAATGGATAGAGAATCCAGATGGTAAGTATGAAAGCGGGCAATACTAGTAAGTAAGGAAGGGCACTTTGAGTCCATTTCCGCTTTTCTGGCTGTTCCGGCTGTACGGCGGGAGCAGGTTTGTTTACAACGGTCTGTGTACTGCTCATTCGTAAATACTCCTCTTTGAACTTCCAAATGGAATCCGTCAATCTGGATACGTTCCTCACCACCAAAGGTGGTGAGGAACGTATCCAGATTGACATTACTATCTAATACCCGCGTTGCTCGTTTGGTTGTCGATGTCGCTGGCGAGTTTGCCGAGAACATCTTGCGTCTGCCCCATCGAATTCGAGCCGGAGTACAGCGTTTGTAGAGATGCAGACCAGTCGGTTGCAACCTGGAAGAACAATGGCTGTGGCGTGAAGTAGATGCGAGCATTCGGCTGCGTTGCCTGGAATGTTGACAGGTAGTTTTCAGGTCCTTTGGTATTAACCTTGTTTTTGAAATCTGCGCTGCTAGCAACACTCTGGCGCACGGGATCAACCTGACTTTGCTGAGTTGCTCCGTACTGTAGATGCTTTTGACTGGTAGCCCACTGCATGAAGTACCATGCGGCATCCTTATTGTTGGAGAAGTTGCTCATTGCCAGCGACCAGATCCACACGTTTGAAGCTGGTGACTGCGCGTTGGGATTAGCGGTAAACGGTGTAGATGCAATATTACCCGCCTCCTTCGTTCCTTGTGAGTTGAAGTAGCCAAGGATATCCGCGTCAAACATCATCGCCGCCTTGCCAGCACCGAGATCGGCACCACAGTCGTACCACGTATACTGTGTCCAGTTTTGTGGACCGCCCTGCTTGACCATTTTGACCCACTGGTTCGTCATCTCGACGCCCTCATTGCTATTGATCGTGCATTTGAGACCACTACCGAAGTCCTTAGCTCCATAGCTCGTGAAGGCTGATAGATAGCCAGGGTGAATCGTTGCCCAGCTCCGGCTTCCACGTACCGCGACACCATAGGTGTTGGGAACGTTTTTGGTGATGTAGGTCGCCACATCGACCAGTTCAGGAAGATTCTTTGGCACGTTCAACTTGTATTGGCTGAAGATACGCTTGTTGTAGGACAACGCGTACTGCTCAAAGCCCCAAGGTAGTGCCCATTGATGTGCGCCATTAGACCCCAGAGCCTGACCGGGGCTACCATTCCAGGAGTCGGAACTCATCAAGCCAGAGAAGATATCCTTGCCATTCCAGTTGGGATCAGTCTTGTTGGCATCGTTCATGTAATCTTTCAGATCGACAATCCAACCCGCAGGACCATATACCCACGTCTGATATGCACCTGTCATAAACGCATCATATGAGGATGAGCGGCTCGAAAGAGCGGCTGTGACTTTCTCGAAGTAGACATCTTCAGGATAGATGTCATACTTGATGTTCATGCCGGTAAGCTGCTTGAAGCTGTTGATATCAGCAATCATTGCATCGGCATAAGGATGCTTGTTCAACAGAAGCGAGAGCGTTGTGCCCTTATACTTCGTCCAACTGAACGGTCCAGAACTGGTTGTAGCAGTCGAGCCACCGCCGCAAGCGGCAACTAGTGGGGCAAGTGCCGTCGCAGCAGCACCTGCTGCGGCTGTTTTTAGTACGGTACGACGAGAAATCGTTGACTCGGAAACGTTGGGGTTTGTGTCGTTCATCTGTTCCTCCTCGAAACACTCGAATATAAAATGATGAAGTGCATTTCTAACGATGAAAGCACGAGTTATATATATCCTCAACAAGACAAGCTGTTGTCCCGTTGTCAGATATCGACTAACCGCTAACGGATTTCTGTCCCAGAGCGTTCGCAACAAGTTCGTGCATACGGGTGAAAACATCGTCAACAAACGTGTCATCTAACAGCCCCGTATAGTTGAGTACATCAGCTATACTGAAACGGTCTCGCATGAGGTGTCCGTTCTTAAATGCCCAACGCACCTGTTGCTCTGGAACGCCTATGTCTTCGTAGCGTAATGGGTGATGAGCTTGCGCTAGACCCTGCACAATCGCCTCAGGAGCAGTCAGCAACTCGGCTAACTGGGAACGCTCCTGAGACCAATTGTGTAGGAACGCCTCAAAGCGGGCGCGTGCCTGCTGCCATTTCTCTAACTTTTTGCGATAGCTTTGCCAACACTCATTCGATGCAGCACCGCTTGGATCGATTTCGTCGAATGTCGCCTGTATACGTTGCTGCATCTCCTTACTAGAGGGAAAGCAAGTGTCGATATTCACTCGCTCAGGCTGGAACTCCGCCAGCAACTTTTGCCATGCGATAGCACTCACAATGGTACTCAGACCACACTGGCAGCCGTGACTAGCGACGGGACGATGAAAATGGTCGGCGACCATATCCAGCATGTGACTCATGACATGTTCATAGCCAGACATGGGAGAACTCTGCCCAGATAGCGTCATCGCAAAGCCACCCAGGATACCTAACTTGCCTAACGTGATCATTCCGTCTTCGTCGCGTGCGGCAAACATCGACGCCTCAGAGAACAAAAGCCTTCGCACATCCTCTAACACATCGTAGGCAGCGGGAACATAGGTTGCCATGCCTAGACGCGCCCCTAACGACCAATCTCCAAAGGAGACAGCGATTACGGAAAGATCGCCGACACCACCTACGGTATACTCGAATGGAGCATCACGCAAAATACGTGCATCGAGTAGCAGCGTATCAGGAAGGCGCGAAGGCCATGTACGCTTCACACCATCTTTGGTAATCGTCGCCATACCAGAGCCAAAAGCAATCACGGAGTTTGCCGTTTGCACAACGATAAAAGGAATATGCAGACCAGTCTCCTGCTCATATTCAAAACAAGCGTGTTTCGTCACATCACAAATCTTGCCAGAGCCAAGCGCAATCGCTGTCTTGTCATAGCGCAGGTGCAGACGAATCTGCTCCACCTCAGCAAAATCTGAGTGCAAATAGCCATGCTCATCGCCGATTTCGAGCAACTCAACGTCAAAACCAGCATCGACCAGTTGCTTATGCACCATCGGTTTCAGATCTGCTCCCACACGTACAAACGGCTTGCGCCCCTGCACGAGCAGAACCGATGAGGAGCCATGTACCGCGATGTCTCGTATAAGAGAGGGCAAAGCAGCAAGTGCATCGCTTCCCGCCTCTACATGGTGCAGTGTTAAGACGGGCAAACTGTCTGCATCTTCCCGTTGTGCAATCGCGGCATTCACCTCATCTATTCGCATAGGGTCAAGATGAAAATGGGGCGATGGTGTCGCTGGCTCAAATAGCATACTTGTACCTTCTCTCTTCTTAGCTTGAAACCTCGTGGGCGGTATGATAGCGCTCATCAATCGCTTTCATCTTCTCCACTTTGGGTGCTGAACGTCCGCCTTCAAACTCCGATGCTAACCAGTGGTCAAGCACTTTCTCAGCGACTTGCGGCGCAATGATACGTGAACCCATCGTGATAATTTGCGCGTCGTTCGATTTGCGTGCGCGTTCGGCTGAGTAAGGGTCATGTGCGGTAGCGGCACGCACGCCAGGAATTTTATTGGCGGTGATTGCCATACCTAGCCCCGTACCACACACGAGAACGGCGCGTTCGTATTCGCCACGAGCAACAGCTTCAGCTACCGCAGCAGCGACATCCGGGTAGTCCTGCTCGTTCCCATTGCCAAAATCCTTGATCTCATAGCCGCGTTCTTTTAAGTAGGAGGCGAGGTGTTCCTTTAATGGTGCCCCCGCATCGTCGGCACCGATAGCAATAGCGGTCATTATTCTTCCTGCTCCTTTCCTCTCCTCACGATTGAGGGGTTAATTCCTCTTGTCGCGTCGCACTCGTTGCTCTAACCGTCGTGAGGCTAGCACTTTCGTTGCGCGTCACTGTATGAATGAGTTCTCGTAGCTGAGGATATGTATTCATGTAGGCGTTCAGGTAAAGCTGGTAAGCTTCATGACGCTTTTTGTCGGGCTGAATCACCTCGGTTTCATGCACCATAGCGCGACCCGCTTCCTTAATATTGGCGAAGAGACCCGCACCAACCGCCGCTAATATAGCCGAGCCTAAAGTGGCGGCATCACCAACTTCTGTCAGCGTGATTGGGACGCCTGTAACGTCCGCGTGCATCTGCATCCATTCACGGCTCTTCGTAGCTCCTCCACACGCGACAAATTCGAGTACGTCGAAGCCAGCGTCGTGCATCGCACTCAGGATATGAGCGGTGCCGTAGCAGATGCCTTCTTGAATAGCATGATAGACGTGAGCCTGTGTGTGATGAAGAGTGAAGCCCCACATGATGCCACGCGCCTCTGGATCAACATAGGGAGTTCGGTTGCCTTGCCAGTAGTCCAGGACGATCAGGCCATCAGAACCAAGAGCAATATTGCGCGAGCGTTCGTTTAGCAGGTCATAACAACTCACACCGCGCCGCTCTGCCTCCGCAATTAAGTCTACACAGAAGTTGTCGCGGAACCACTTGAGAATGGAGCCAGTCGAGACCTGACCACCCTCAATAGTGTATTGACCAGGAATAACCGTGTCGGGATATGGTCCAAAAAAGCCTTTACCACTTATAGGTGTAGCACTCTGTCCACTCAACACATGTGATGAGCCGGTGATGAGTGCCATGCGCCCTGGCACAACCACGTTCAGACCTATTTGCGCCGCCCATGCATCACCGCAGCCCTGCGCCACTGGCGTCCCTGCTTTCAACCCTAACTCCGAAGCCACCCAGAGGGAAAGTCCTCCTACCGGAACACCAAGAACCAAGACATCTTGAGGCAACTTCTCAATCACATCGCCCAGCCCAATCTCTTCATAGAAACTTCCAGGCCAGCCACCGTTACGCGCATCGTAATAAGCGCGAAGGCTAGCAGTGTTGATGTTTGCCGTCCAGCGACCAGTCAAGCGGAACGTGAGCCAGTCGGTACACTCAACGATGTGGGTGGCACGAGCATACGTCTCTGACTCTTCTTCCTTGAGCCATAGAGCTTTGCAGGGGTACCATTCGGCTGATACAGGTCCACCGCCGTTATACTTGCGGGCAGAATGAGTTGACTGTCCGATACGACTTGCTTGATCAGCGGCACGCACATCCATCCACAAAATTGCCGGACGCAATAATTGATTCGAGGCATCGAGGGCAACTACTGTACAGGTTGTGCTATCACAGGAGATACCAGCAATTTGCTCTGCTGATATGTTTGCTTGCGCCATTGCACCATGTACGGCCTCTACAAGCGATGACCACCACTCATTCGGGTCTTGTTCAGCCCAGCCAGAATGCGGATGCGTGGTTGTGTAGGTGCTAGCCGCGTGCGCTAATGGCTTACCGTTTGTGTCGTACACGCCCACGCGCACACTCTCGGTTCCCATGTCGATACCTAGTAAATACGAGGCTGCATTGCCACGAGCATTCATTTTACACCTCTCCTTTGGGTGCGAACTTATACAAACTTGACGTACCTAAGAACGTTCATCCCAACCGAGTTCCTCCCACAAAGCGGAAGGTAATAGCTTATCAATTCGGTCAAGCACAAAATTGGGTTTGTTTTCTGAAGAAACAGAGGCGAGGTCTTGCATAGCCGTCTCACCAGTGAGAACAAGTGCCGCGTCCATCTGTGCCACATGAGCCATTTTGATATCTGTCGAGAGGCGATCACCAACCATCACGCAATTTTGCAGTTCGATGTCGAGACCTTCCAGTGCAGCGTGAAGAATAGCTGGATCAGGCTTTCCCGCAACCATCTCACACTTCGTATTGGTACAGGCTTCGATCGCTGCAATGATCGAGGCTGCATCCGGCTCACCCCGTCCTCCTGGGAAGGGACAATAACGATCAGGGTTTGTTGCCACTAGACGTGCTCGCTTATAGAACCAGATGGCATCAAAGGCAATCTGCAACTTCTCGTAGGTAAATGTCCGATCATAGCTGGCAATCACAATATCAACCTCAGCAGGATTACGGGACATACGGATACCTGCATGCTCTAAGGCGGAAATAAGCGGTTGCTCACTAATCGGAAATACAACGGCGTCAGGATGGTAGTCGAGCAACCATTGCGTCATAGACACAACGGTATTGGTAATCTCTTCAACCGGCGTAGGCAGTCCCAGACGCGTAAGCTTTGCGGCATACTGCTCAGGATTTTTTGTCGGATTGTTGGAAATAAAGCGCACAGGTTTATTTCGCGCTCGCAACTCCGTAACAAGCCGTTCGGCTCCTGGCAGCAACTCGTCACCTAGATAGATAGTGCCATCCAGATCGAAGATATAGGCATCGTACAGAGAATCGGGAACACCGTTATTTTCTATCGAGTCTGTTCGATCAGCATTTCGAGTTTCCACTAAAGCCTCCCTATTTCATCTTTACACTAACTGCACTTGAGGGTTTGCTCTTTCGGCAGCCAATTGACCCTGAATCTTGTTCTGATACGCCTCGACCAGTTCTGCTCGACGCTCACTTGACCAGCCAAGCTGCTGACTCATCATCGTCGCTACTTCGTCGAGGATATCCAGGCCGCGACTACGGTCTTCCAAGATGATCGAGGTACGACGCGCAAGCATATCATCGGGAGTCATCGCCATCTCATAGCGGCACGCGTAGAGTACCTCCGCCTTGATATAGGGCAAATCCGCGATGAGCAACTCGCCAAGCGATATATCTTGCGCTACCATATCCATCACCATCAATGCATTCGTGCCGAAGTTGTGGGCAAGGTGCTTGATAGTCGCGGCTGTCAAGCCAAGACTGAGACCTCTCGCCTCTACCTCGTAACGCATATTGTTCCAGCCAGCACTTCCTTGTAGTGGAAGTGCGAGCGTTGGATGCACCGGTCTCGTGTTGTCGCGGCGACTTAGCACATCGACGGTATCCTGTGCCATGCGTCGGTAGGTGGTGAGCTTGCCACCAACAATCGAAACCAGACCAGATGGACTTTGCAGGACTTCGTGCGAACGAGAAAGTTTCGCGGTTGCAGCATTCGCTTTACGCGGTTTGACTAAAGGACGATAGCCTGCGTATGTGCTGATAATATCGTCCTCAGTCAGATGAAGGGTAAGATAGTGATTGAGATGTTTGAGAAGATAGGCAATATCCTCTTCCGTTGTCACGGGAGCATCGAGGTCGCCCTTGCCTGTATCGGTTGTGCCCACGACAACACGCGATTCCCAGGGCACAATAAAGAGAATGCGTTTATCATCCGTCTCTGGCAGCACAATCGCCGCATCGCCAATCTTGAGACGTTCGCGCGAAAAGACGAGATGTGTACCCTTACTTGGCTCGACACTTGCCTGTGGCTCCACGCCACTCATCGCCTCGATTTGCTCTGCATAAACACCGGTAGCATTGACAACGTAACGAGCGGAAACAGTAATATCTTCTCCGCTGAGTCTGTCATGGATAGTTGCGCCGCGAATGGATCCGTCATCCGTAAGTAACGAAGTGACTTCGGTGTAATTGGTAATTGTAGCCCCATAGTGGGCTGCGGTACGAAGTAGCGACATCGTGAGACGAGCATCGTTTGTCTGTGCATCGTAGTAGGTATAGCCCTCTTTGAGATTCTCAGGCGTCATGCTAGCGGCTTGCTTGAGAACCTCATCTCGGCTAATATGTCGATGCCATTTGATACCACGTCTCCCCGCCATCACATCATACATCGTCAGGCCGATATTCAGAGCTAATCCCAAACCAATGCCGCGCGGAGTGGTAAACGGCATACCGACAGGATGAAGGTCGCCTTTATACATGGGCAAAATAAATTCGATGGGGCTAACAAGAAATGGCGCATTTTGCAGCAATAGACCGCGCTCAACCAAGGCCTCGTACACAAGCGCAAAGTCAAAGTTCGATAGGTAACGGATGCCTCCATGTACCAGCTTGGTCGATTTACTGCTCGTGCCGCTTGCAAAATCGGTCTTCTCGACTAGAGCAACTGTATATCCACGCGCTACAGCATCAAGTGCAACACCCGCGCCCGTTACGCCTCCGCCAATCACTAGCACATCAAAACGCCGCTGAGCAAGGTCTACGAGATTTTGTTGTCGTGTAGTTGACGATAATGGCTTCATGTTTCTCATCTCCGTAACATATGTGACATAATGGAACATATGTTACTCTACTTCTGCCTCTGTGCAGAGAGAACTACTTGCTAAGAAACTCGTGCTTGTGATACTTAAAAGTATAAGTATGCTGCGGTTGCCTGTCAACGAATAAATCCTACTTATAAGCTCTTCATTTGAGCAATGGTACAACTGCGAATGGAAGTAACGAATGTTACTTTGAGTAGCTTATGAAACTCAAAATAACGTATGTATTTTGAGTTTACGTTGTATACGCACAAACGCAAGCTACCAAATGTAAGGTACAGCTTTTTACTCTGCTACGATAGTAAAAAGACTCCAATGTGATGTTTAAGCACACTTTCAACATGAAACGGTATATTTATAACAAAGTAATAACATACTTTTTCGGAAATGTCAACGTTGATGCCAAATTGAGAGGAGATAAGCAACGATGTCAAATAATGACGAGATGTTGTACCGTATTGCTCGCCAATACTACATCGAAAATTTAACACAGGAAGAGATTGCACGTCGTCTGCACGTTTCTCGCGGCTACGTTTCCAGGTTGCTGCAAAAGTGTTTAGACGAGGGCATTGTGCAGGTGCATATTCAGTATCCCTTTCTCACGGATGCTTCTCTGGAACAGGAGCTACGCAAACAGTTTGGGCTAAAAGACGCCGTTGTCGTAGACCCGGGGCACGAAGGAGGCGCACTTGCCGCTACCGGCAGGGCAGGCGCCTACTATCTGCAAACCTCTATTGAGCGCGAAGATACACTGGGAGTTTCGTGGGGAAGCACGTTATGGCAAGTTGTGTATCATCTCATTGGTTCGCGCAATCTCAAGCTGGGCGTGGTTCAACTGATGGGCGGCCTCGTTCATACCGATGCACGAGCACAGCCAAATGAGGTAGCTCGCTTATTCGCGCTTGCCTTTGGCGGTACATCCTATTATCTCTCGGCACCTCTTTATGTTGAGGCAGAAGATACCGCGCAAGCACTCTACCACAGTTCGATTGTGGGCAGTACGCTGCGTAAAGCACGTACCGCGACTATAGGCGTCGTCGGCATCGGTGCGATTGTACCCAATAACATGTTGTTTCAGGGTGCGGGCTTGCCTACAAACACGGTTGCACGGCTACAGGAAATGGGAGCGGTTGGCGATATCTGTGGACGTTTTTACCGCATCGACGGCACATCGTGCCTATCAGATATCGACGCACGTACTATCGCTATTACCCATGAAGAACTACGACGCATTCCTACCGTGATTGGTATAGCCATCGGTGACATCAAGACACAAGCTATTCTAGGAGCATTGCAAGGAAAATTGGTGAACGTTTTTATTACCGATAAAAAGACCGCCGAGAATGTTCTTACTTATCATAAAGTATTGGAGATGAACGGCTCCTATCCAACAAAAACGCCCTAGAGAGGCCATGCAATCAAACTTTTTTGAGCGCGTTCACAAGCTCTTGACCATTTTCGCTCTCGGTACCCGCTACGTGAACGACGGCACCAAAGTCACGTAGCAATGCAAGGTCACGCTCCTGAACGCCTTTATCTACAATAATCAAATCGAAGTCCGTCAGAGGCGCAAGCTGGAACAGGCCGCGCTTGCTAAACTTAGAATGATCCACAAGCAGAACACTTACAGCCGCAGCCTCCATCAATGCTCGTTTGACAATAATCGTCTCTTGCGATTGATGATAACAAAAGCCCTCTGTGATAGCGGTCGTAGACATAAAGAGCATGTCTGCACGCAAAGCGCGTATCGAGTCGGCGGTAGATAAACCGAGAAAAGCGTCGTAGGCGGGAAAATACGCTCCACCAAGCGAGATTAAATCTAGCCCAGGTTCATCGGCAAGCTGTTTAAGCAATGCAAGCGAATAGGTAATCACGGTCAGCGGCGTATATGAAGATAGCAAGGGAGCTAAAGAGAGAATGGTTGTACTTTCATCAAGCACTATCGACTGCCCGCGTGTCACCAGCTTTATCGCGGTCTGGGCCAATTCTGCTTTTGCCTCGTGCATTGTCTGCATACGGTAATGTATATCACCATGAAAGAGCTTCGATGGTTGCGCCGTTGCTCCACCACGTATCTTACGTAGCCAACCCTGCCGTTGCAGTGCATCCAGATCACGATGAATGGTCATCAGTGTCACTGAAAACTCTTCGGCGAGCTGCTCACTCCGCACAAAACCCTCCGCTATGACACGTTCTCGAATCCGCTCTTGACGATCATGTTGATCGATATTCTGCTGATTCAGAAGTGGCTCCCTTGAGCCGTTGCTATCTTTTGCTGTTGCCATGACAAAAAACTCCGAGTCCCCAACTGCTATTGTGCAATGGTGCTTCCTGCAAAACTCTGCACAACACGAAGCATTTGCTCTCTAATTTGCTGATTCATTTGTACAATATGGCACGCTATGTTGTTTAATTGGAACATTGCTTCCTAAGTGTATCATATGTTACAAGCAGGTACACTCGATAATAGTACAGCTTTACGCTTGCCACCTCATGAAGCTCTATACCTGCTACCGACTGAACTTGACATCTTTATCTTTGTAATGTTACATTTTATTGAGAAATCAACGTTATAATAACACGAAAAACACATGGTATCCATACTGTTATCTACCCTCAAGAGGAACATACTCTACATAGTGCTTGCAGAGTAGTAGAAAGCGAACGTTGTTGTTTTCTTAACCATCGTAGAAGGAGCAGAAATATGCGGATTCTCTGTGCAGGCGACGATTTTATGTTGCCCGAACTTTTTGTCGAGGCTCTCCGTAAAGAACTGGGTGATGGCAATGAGTACGTTACCGACCGGAGCGCGTGGCCTCGTGAACCATACGGCGAATCACAAGAGATTCAGGAGTGGGTTGGGGACGAGAAACATCTGACCGACCTGCTTCGGGGTACGCAGATTCTTGTAACACACGTTGCTCCTGTCACTGCTGGCATGATCGAGGCAGCAAAAGACCTTCAGATGATTGGCAGTTGTCGCGGTGGCCCCGTCAACATCAACATTCCCGCCGCAACGAAACACGGCATTCCCGTTGCCTACGTCCCTGGTCGCAATGCGCGTGCCGTCGCCGAATTTACAATTGGCCTCCTCATAGCTGGTCAACGCCATATTGCCGAAAGCGACGCCGCCTTACGCGAGGGCAAGTGGTCGGGTCATCTGTATGCCTACGATCTCGCCGGTACCGAACTATTAGGACGCACCATTGGCTTGATCGGCTTCGGTCAAATCGGTACGCGTGTTGCAGGGCTTTTACGCAGCTTTGGTGTACGCATCCTCACCTATGACCCCTATGTGGACTCACAAGTTGCGCTCGAACTTGGCGTAGAGATGGTAGATAATCTTGATCGCCTGCTTGCCGAATCGGATATTGTAAGTATCCACGCTCGCATCTCTTCTGAGACGATAGGCATGATCAACTCCGATACTTTGACAAAGATGAAACGGGGTGCCTATCTTGTCAATACAGCGCGTGGCAAGATTGTGAAAATGAACGATTTAATCGACGCCCTCACCTCTGGTCATCTATCGGGTGCAGCTCTCGATGTCTACGAGGAAGAGCCACCACCAGCCGACAGCCCATTATTACGTCTATCACAAGTCACACTAACCTCACACCTCGCTGGCTCCTCAAAGGAGGTGGCACAACGTGCGGCACGTTGGACAGCCGCCGAAGTTGGAAGATTCGTGCGTGGCGAGCCACTTCATGCATGCGCGAATCCAGAAGTTGAAAAGGAGCGTTAATCATGGTTGCAATTTGTCTCGACGTAGGGACTTCAGTGGTAAAAGCCGTTGCCTTCGACGATAACGGTACTGAGATTGCAGTAACTCGTGAGTCTGTTCCCATTGCGCGTACAAGACCAGGATGGTCAGAACAAGATATGCAAGCGGTCTGGAATGCTGTAAAAAAGACTATTCGCGGCACAGCCGCTCAGGTAGCCGATGATGTACAATTCCTTTCAGTCACCGCACAAGGTGACGGGTGCTGGTTAATTGACGAAGCTGGTAATCCAACGGGACCAGCAATTCTCTGGAATGATGGGCGTGCAAGTTCTCTCGTAGAACACTGGCGTACCGATGGAACGTTGGAGAAAACATTTCGGCTCAATGGAACAGGAGTCTTCCCTGGTTCTCAATCTGCTATTCTGCGCTGGTTGCAGCAACACGACCCTGAACACGTGGAACGCTCGACGATGGCGTTTTACTGTAAAGACTGGGTTGTCTTCAATCTCACAGGTGAACGCTTCACGGATGAGACCGATGGCAGTTTTCCCTTCTTCGACATTCGCAAACGCCAATACTCGGACGAGCTACTCCGTCTCTACGGACTCGAATGGGCGCAACGTCTGCTCGCACCCGTTCATGCAAGCAATGAGCCAGTTGGTAGCTTACGAGCAACTATCGCCACAGAACTCGGCCTACCATCTGGCATACCTGTAATTGCCGCCCCATATGATATCGCTTCAACCGCGATTGGCTTGGGAGCGGTAAACAAGGGACAGGCAGTTAGCATCCTGGGCACAACGCTCTGCAATGAAATTGTGACGGACGAGGTACACACCAGTGGCACACCAACGGGCTTGATGATTTGCTCTGGACGCCCCGACTACTGGCTACGCGGCTTCGCCACAATGTGCGGTACTGAGGCACTGGACTGGCTCTGCCAGTTGTTCAACCTCAATCATGCCTCAGAACTGATTGGACTTGCCGAGGAAGTCGAGCCAGGAGCGGGCGGCGTACTGTTCCTGCCCTATCTCTCGCCCGCTGGCGAACGCGCACCCTTCCTTAACTCTAATGCACGCGCTACGATGTTTGGCCTCTCTTTAGAGCAGAGCAAACCTCATGTCGCACGCGCTGCCGTCGAGGGTTTGACCTTTGTAATACGCGAATGCTTTGAGGCTGCAAGCGTCAAGCCAACCGAACTGAATGTATGCGGCGGTGGTGCCCTGAGCGATCTCTGGTGTACCATGATCGCCGACGTGACAGGTCTACCAGTCCGCACATCGACAGATTCGGAGGTCGGTGCAAAAGGAGCATTCTTCATGGGTCTCGTGGCAACAGGACGCGAGACAAGCATCGAAGAGGCGGCTCCCAAATACGTCAAGACACGCAAGCTCTACGAGCCACACGCGGCATATCGTAGCCGCTACGACGACCTGTATACCCATTTCCTGAAAGCACGTAACGTCGCGGCAGAGATATGGCCTCAGCTTGCAGAGATACGTCTTTCCCTCGAACAAGCCGTAAAGCGTCCAACGCATTAGAGGTATGGATTTGCCATGCTGTCGTGTGCATACC
>CAXUGH010000010.1:9051-15726 GCA_964250365.1 uncultured Ktedonobacteraceae bacterium | reverse complement strand
CGTCCACCGAATTTTTGGTTGGTATTTCCCTTGATATGGGTTGCCGTTACTCCACCCGACAGCATGGCAAATCCATACAAACAAATATTTATTTGTAAGGAGGGCGAGACGATGCCACAAGCGCAAAACCTCAACTACGTTGTTGGGCTAGACATGGGAACACAAGGGGCGCGAGCGATAGCAGTTGCGGAAAATGGTACTGTAGCCGCTCGTGGCGAGGAGGCATATCCATCAGAGATGCTTTCGACTAACCCAAATGGCATCTTCGAGCAGGATGCGGAGGCGTGGTGGCGCGTTGCTTGTAGGGCATTGCGACAAATTGGCGAAGAGCTTGCGGCAAAACAGATCGCTCCCGAAGCGGTGACAGCGTTGAGCGTCTCCGGTACCTCCGGCACCTTTGTCCCGCTCGATGCCAACTATCGCCCATTGCGTCCTGCGCTAATGTACAGTGATGGTCGCGCAAAAGCCGAGGTTGAACGCTGCAATACAGCATTAGTAAGCCTCACACAAGCATTAGGCTATCGCTTCAACGCCTCATTCGCACTGCCCAAACTGCTCTGGCTACACGAACACGAGCCTGACATCTGGAAACGTACAACGTTAATCGCGCATCAGGCAGACTATATCATCGGGAGATTAACAGATTTCTGGGGTGTGAGTGATTACACCAACGTTCTCAAGACAGGGTATGATCTTCTTAACTTGCGCTATCCAGATGCCTTGTCACAGAAACTTGGCATCTCGACGAAACGTTTACCAAAGGTTGTGGCACCTGGATCGCCTATTGGTCAAGTGGACACATCGGTTGCAACCAACCTCAAACTGAGTCCACGTACACTTGTCGTCGCTGGTTTGACGGACGGTTGCGCCTCGCAGTTTGCGGCAGGTGCTACTGAACCAGGGGAGTGGGTTACATCGCTTGGCACAACCTTAACCGTAAAAGGAACCAGCACCGAACTAATTAAAGACCCGCAGGGACGCATCTACTGTCATCGTCATCCCGAACACGGCTGGTTGCCAGGAGGCGCAAGCAGCACAGGTGGCGAGATATTGGCGCACGATTTCCCCAATGCCGACCTCGCCGCTTACAATGAACGAGCCGCCAAGTTGACACCAACCTCTCTTCTTGTCTATCCACTGGTCAAGCATGGTGAACGCTTTCCATTCAGTGCCCCTGATGCACAGGGTTTTGTCGTAGGAGCCAACAATGTAGAGGGGGTGCCACGCGATCTTTACTATGCGGCTTGCCTTGAAGGTGTTGCGTTCATCGAGCGTTTGGCCTATGATGTGGCGACAGAATTGGGTGCCTCCGTCACTGACCCCATTCGCACAGTTGGGGGAGCGACGCGCAGTGAACTCTGGTTACGCATCCGTGCCTCCGTCTGTAATCGTCCCTTCGTCGTGCCGAAGATTGCCGATCCCGCTATGGGTACCGCTGTCCTGGCGGCGGGTAGACTTCATCGCAATTTGCAGGATGCAGCACAGGCGATGGTATCCATGACACAAGAGGTACAGCCCAACCCTGATTGGGTACCCATCTACGACGAACACTATACTCAATTTAAGCAAGAGTTGCAAAAACGCGGCTACCTAGCGTAGACACCAGCTAGGTCCAAGAGCAGATGTAGCAAGGAAACCCTATGGAGCAGAAAAAAGCGACCCGCCTCTTCTTAGTACGACATGGACAAACGGCACAGAGCCATGAAGATGCGTTCAGCGGCGTCACCGAGACACCGCTAACCGCGAAAGGACGGAAACAGGCGGAGCAACTGAGCGAATGGTTCAGGAATAAAGCAATTGAGTTTCTCTACTGCAGTCCACAGGGGCGAGCGCGTGAAACCGCCGCACCGATTGCTGCTGCACTTGGATTAGAGGTACAGATACGTACCCCTCTGCGCGAAATGAACTTCGGACTCTGGGAAAATCTGGCACGTAGCGAACTTGCTCAACGGTATCCACAAGAACTTGCTCTATGGGAAAGCGGTTCCTGGATGGCACAGCCGCCCGAAGGAGAAACGCAACAAGCAGTACTTGCACGCGCCGTTCCCTGCATTGTAGAGATGTTAGCACTTCACAGTGGTCGCACACTTCTTATCGTGGCTCATAAATCGATTCTGCGCCTACTTATCGGACACGTACTCAACATGTCACTTCCCGATAGCCGTAGTTTGAGAGTCGACCCGGGGAGCATCTCCGAGTTAAGCATAACAGGCGATCAGGTTCAACTTGTGCGCTTTAATGATACCAGCTATTTTAGAATAGAATAAATAGCAACCATTGGGAATGTTTTTCTCTTTTACTATGTTTATGTAAGTAACTAACATAAACATACATGATGTTGTGTAGCAAGGGAGGAATATGAATCCAAACACTCTTCATCTCGTTGGCTTCTCTGGAAGCTTGCGTGAAAAATCTTACAATCAAGCAGCCCTGCGCGTTTTGCAAGAGGAACTGCCTTCTCACATTGAACTCGAAATACTTCCACTAGAGACCTTACCCTTCTTTAATCAAGATTTAGAGACCGACGAGCCTACTCCTGTTCGTCACTTCAAAAACAAAATCCGTCAAGCAGATGCGGTGATTATTGCAACTCCTGAGTATAACGGCTCGATCTCTGGCGTCCTTCACAACGCCCTGGACTGGGCATCTCGTCCACATGGACACGCTCCTATTACTGGTAAACTCACTGCAGTAATTAGCACTGGCGGCGGTCGAGGTGGTCTTCAGGCACAGAAACATGTGCGTGAGATACTGCATCATATCAAGGCGAATGTGCTGGAAGAGCCGACCGTCGCCATCGCTCGCGGCTGGGAAAAATTTGATGCCGACGGTCGCCTCGTTGACGATATCACGCGTCAACAACTCCGTAACCTCATTCAAACGCTCACAATCGCATTGCAAGACGAAGACTATGTGCTTGCCAGCTAAGCGCGGTGTATAATGTTGCTCATGGAGGACATTTCATGAGTCAAGATGCCGATGTAATTATTATTGGAGCAGGTCTGACTGGCCTTGTAGCCGCTACTGAACTACTTGACGCAGGACGACGAGTCATTATTCTTGAGCAGGAGCCAGAGGCGTCGCTCGGTGGGCAAGCATTCTGGTCGTTCGGAGGTCTATTTCTGGTAAATTCGCCAGAGCAACGACGCCTCGGCATTCATGATTCCTTCGACCTTGCTTTCAGCGATTGGCTGGGCAGCGCAGGCTTCGACCGCGACGAAGACTACTGGCCTCGTCGCTGGGCAGAGGCGTATGTCGAGTTCGCGGCAGGCGAGAAACATGCATGGCTCTCTGCAAAGGGTATTCGTTTCTTTCCCGTCGTGCAATGGGCTGAACGCGGTGGTTCTCTGGCAACGCAACACGGCAATTCGGTTCCACGTTTTCATGTGACATGGGGAACAGGGCCAGGAGTCTTAGAGCCATTCGTGAAGCGAGTACGCGAGGGTGTGGAGCAGGGCTTGGTAACGCTACGTTTCCGTCACCGCGTCACCGCTCTCACTATGAGCAATGGAGTAGTTGACGGTGTACATGGAGAGGTGCTGGAACCTAGCACCGTCAAGCGCGGCGAGTCGAGTTCGCGCAACATTGTCGATGATTTTACGTTGCACGCTCAGGCGGTGATTGTCACCTCAGGAGGTATCGGTGGCAATCATGACATGGTACGCCGCAACTGGCCTAAGCGCATGGGTGTACCGCCGCAGCGTCTCGTTTCTGGCGTTCCCGCTCATGTCGATGGGCACATGCTAGAGGTGGCTACCGCAAGTGGTGCGCGTCTCATCAACCCTGATCGCATGTGGCACTATCCCGAAGGCATTATTAACTACGCCCCCATCTGGCCCAAGCATGCTATCCGCATTCTAAGTGGTCCCTCACCACTCTGGCTGGATGCACATGGCGAACGTCTGCCCATTCCACTCTTCCCAGGCTTTGACACGTTAAGCACACTCGAACACATCACCGCCACGGGCTACGACTATTCATGGTTCCTGCTCAATCAGCGCATTATCGAACGCGAATTCGCCCTATCAGGCTCCGAGCAGAACCCCGATCTCACGGGTCGCAGTATTTTAAGGACGCTCATGCGCGCACTTCCTGGCGCACCAGGACCCGTCGAGGCATTCAAGAAGCGCGGAGAGGACTTTCTTGTATGTCGCACACTGCCAGAACTCGTACAGGAGATGAACGCCTTAACGGGTCAAAACCTGATTGATGCGGCGCGACTAGAACAGGTTGTCGTCGCCCGTGATCGCCAAATTACGAACTCGTTTGGCAAAGATGCTCAAATCACAGCAATCCGCGGCGCAAGAGCGTATCTCGGCGATAAACTCATTCGCGTCACTAAACCACATCGTCTCCTCGATCCCGCCGCTGGTCCATTGATTGCGGTACGCTTATCAATTCTAACACGCAAAACATTGGGAGGACTGGAAACAGACCTCTCAGGTCGCGTCCTTCAAGCAGACGGTCAACCACTTGCTGGCCTATACGCGGCGGGAGAAGTCGCTGGCTTCGGCGGTGGTGGCATGCACGGCTACCGCTCACTTGAAGGCACCTTTTTAGGCGGTTGTCTCTTCTCAGGCCGTGTCGCTGGTCGCGCCATTGCTCAGGCACTCATGTAAGCATTATTCTTTCTACGCGTGATAGACTAAAGAGTCCTTTTAGCTCAAAGGAGAAAAGAAATGATAGCTGTCACATTCACCTTTACCATCACAGTAGGCCATGAACAAGAAGCGATGAAACTGATGGAGAAGATGGCTGCTCATATGCGAAACGAGCCGGGCATCCTGTCGCATCAACTCTACCAATCGCAAAAAGAGCCACGCAATTTCTTTGTCTATATACAATTTACTGACCAAACAGCTTTTGACACTGATCGAGGAACCGACTACTACGGAACCTACGTCATGACAAATCTGTACGGTATGCTGGAGGCTGATAGCGTGAAGATTGACATATATAAGCCATTGTTCGAGCAAGAAATGACTCAGCAGTAACATATGAGAATAAAAAAGGGAGTAGGAACTCCTGTATCGCGTCTGCGAACGCGATACAGGAGTTCCTACTCCCTTTTTCTCATTTAGCTAATGAGCTACCAAGTAACTTACGAGCCACCTACTACGTATTCATCTTGAGTACTTTTGTCGATAATAGAAAGGTTTTCCCGTGCAACAGCCAGCAGCTTCCCGTTCACAACGACCAATCGAGCTATTTCATAGCATGCCACTTTCAGAAATTCCGCAGACGTACAACTGGTTTCAAGATAGACGCACTCATGCACCCGTGTTTCAAGATGAGCAGGCACCCTTCCCCATATGGCAGGTCTTCCGCTATGAGGATGTTTTAACGGTTCTCAATGACTACAGCCGTTTCTCGTCACAGGCGTTTGGTATCGGTGGTGGATTTCTCGCGGATACGCTCGTAGCAAAGGACCCGCCCGACCACCGCAAACTACGCAACCTCGTCAATCAGGCATTTACACCGCGTGCAGTAGCGCGTCTCTCGGATCGTGTAACGCAGGTGACACAAGAACTGCTGAACACGGCCCGTGAAAAGGGGTCAATGGATGTCGTGTCGGATATGGCCTTTCCGCTACCTGCAAAAATCATTGCGGAAATGCTCGGCGTGCCCAATGAGGATTGGGACATCTTCCGACGCTGGGCACAAATGGAGAACTCTCCGGTGCCAGACGTACAACAAGACGGTCAAAGCATGCAGACCGAAATGTCTGACTACTTCTCGCGCCTATTAACAGAGCGACGCCGCAGCCCACAAGAGGATTTAGTCAGCGCGTTGAGCGTCGCCGAAGTGGATGGCACACGCCTGAGCGAGCAGGAACTGGTAAGTTTTTGTATGCTACTACTCGCTGCTGGTCAAGAGACGACAAAAAACTTGATAGCCAATGCCCTCGTCTGCTTCACCGACCATCCCGACGCCATGCAGCGGCTTATTCAAGAGCCTGCCCTGATGCCAAAGGCAATTGAAGAAGTTCTCCGTTATCTGCCGCCCGTCTGGTTTCTCTTCCGTCAAGCCAAAACGGATGTCGAACTGGCAGGACAAACGATTCCAGAGAATTCGATGGTACTGGCGTGGACAGCTTCAGCCAACCGCGATGCTGCTCAATTTCCGCATCCCGATACGTTCGATATCGAGCGTGAGCCAAACCGTCATCTCGCCTTCGGACACGGCATTCACTTCTGCGTTGGGGCACCACTCGCCCGCCTCGAAGCAAAAATTGTGCTGCCCATGATGCTTGAACAACTCAAAAACATTCAACGCGTCGAGGACGTTCCTGTGACGGTGAATACTGGCATCGTCTTTGTGATTCACTCGCTTCCTATCATGTTTCAATAGGGATGAATCGGCCTCGGACGCGATTCATCGCATCCCTACGAAAACCTCGTCCGTAGGGGCCATAATTCATTACTCCCTGGTTTTACATCGATCCCGTTTACCATCTCTTGATTCCGTTTTACAATGATTGCGAACAGAATCGACGCGGCACGACGGCGTAATGAATTATGGCCCCTACGACCGATTTTTGAACGTAATAGGTAGATGCTCCACTCCATACACAATGGGGCTTGTAACAGCCACAAGTGGAACGGCGCGTGTACGCTGAATATCGGTCAATCGCTCGAATATCGCAGTCAGAGCGATTTTTGATTCCAGCCGTGC
>CAXUGH010000010.1:0-8951 GCA_964250365.1 uncultured Ktedonobacteraceae bacterium | reverse complement strand
AGAGAGCAGAAGTTAGCCATTTCAGCTTCCGTCATGTGCTGTCCATCCACCTCTGCATTCAAAAGAGCGGAGATGAGATCGTTTTGTGGCACGGCACGGTGCTGTGCAAATATCTTTCTGAAATACACATTGAGTTCGCGCTGCGCCTGAGCAGCCGCAGGAGTGGTAATCTCAAAGAAGTCAGTCGTCCAACGCTTGAATTGTTCCTGGTTGGTCGCTGGTACCCCAAGCATTTCCGCAATGACGGTTATCGACAAGAGATAGGAGAAGTCGTCAATAACATCCATCTCCCCTCTGTCAACTCCAGCGTCAAGCAAGCTATGTACAATCTGGGTAATGCGCGGTTCGAGTTGAGCAACAGTGCGAGGCGTAAAGGCTTGTGTTACGAGACTGCGATACAAACGATGGCGCGGTGGGTCCATTGAGATCAAAGTTGCGCCGTCAGAACGATTAGCACTTTGTGGCTGCGCTGGATCAAGTCCACCACGATCATTCGAGAAGGTACTGTAGTCAGAGAGGACGCGCTGTACCTCCGCATAGCGAAATACGAGCCACACACCCCGTTGCGAGTCGAAAAACGCAGGCGAATTCGGTAGGGGACGAAAGCCTGGAAACAGTGCCAATGTCTGTTCAGATGCTGGAGTATCCATGCATATCTCACTTTCTTCCTGCACAAAAGTCTTTCAGCTACTCATGAGTATAACACATGAGTAGCTCTTCCTGCGAAATCACGTCCCCATTCTCGGCCTATACTGTATCGCCTCCGCAACATGATTCGCTGCTATCGTCTCGCTCTCTGCCAAATCTGCAATACTCCGAGCCAATTTTAGCACACGATGAAATGCTCGTGCCGAAAGGTGCAGTTGTTGCATTGCGGCTTTAAGCAACTTTTCGGCAGAGCCATCAACTTGGCAGAAGTCGCGCACCTCGGCAGGTCCCATCTCAGCGTTGCAGGTCAATCGAGTGCCCGTGAAACGCTGTAATTGGCGTTCGCGTGCCGCTTGGACGCGCTGACGAATCGTCGCGGAATCCTCCACCTTGCGCTTATCGGCAAGCTTCTCATAATCGACGCGTGGCACCTCGACGTGAATGTCGATGCGATCCAGCAACGGACCACTGATACGCTTCTGATAGCGTGCAATGGCTGTCGCGGAGCAGGTGCATTCACGCACAAGATCGCCGTAGTAGCCACAAGGACAGGGATTCATCGAGGCCACGAGCATGAAATTGGCGGGATAGGTGATTGTGCCTTGGGCGCGTGAGATGGTGACAACCTTGTCTTCGAGCGGCTGCCGTAGCACCTCTAGCACGTTCTGCCCAAACTCCGGCAGCTCGTCGAGGAACAGCACGCCGCGATGTGCAAGGCTTATTTCACCAGGACGCGGAATACGCCCTCCACCAACTAAGCCTGCATGACTGGTTGTATGGTGCGGCGAACGAAATGGACGCTGTAGAACTAGGGGCACATCGGTCGGCAACATACCGCTAACACTATAAATCTTGGTGACATCCAGAGCCTCTTCAATCAGCATACGCGGTAAAATAGAAGGAGTCGTGCGTGCAAGTAGCGTTTTGCCTGATCCTGGCGGTCCGCTCATTAAAATATTGTGCCCTCCACTTGCGGCAACCTCAAGGGCGCGTTTGACGTGTTCCTGACCGCGTACAGATGACATATCCTGAGTGTACTGTGCCTCGTTCACGTTATCTAAAATATGTGGGTCACGAGTATACGGCTCAAGTTGTTTGATGCCGTTGAGATGGGCGATAAGCCGCCCCAAAGTTTCGACAGGATAAACGGTAACACCCTCTATAAGTGTCGCTTCTATCGCATCAACGGCTGGCACAAATACGGCTTTGACCTGCTTCTCGCGTGCCAACGCGACCATTGGCAAAATCCCATTGGTGTGACGCACGGTACCATCGAGAGAGAGTTCGCCCAGAAAGAGTGCGTTTTCCAGGTTTTCGTTTGGATTGATTTGTCCCGATGCAAAGAGTATCCCTACGGCTATAGGAAGGTCATAGGCCGGACCCTCTTTACGTAGGTCGGCTGGGGCAAGATTCACTGTAATGTGTTTGAAAGGGAAGAGACAGCCGCTATTTTTTATGGCGGCTCGTACACGCTCCTTCGCCTCGTTCACAGAGGCATCGGGCAAACCCACAATCGTAAATGCGGCTAAGCCATTCGCTATATCCACCTCAACCTCGACCAACGCCCCATCAAGCCCTATGATCGCGCAACTTCGTACCATTGACAGCATACACTACAAGACCTCCTCATTTCTAGTTGAGTCCGTGCGTATTATGCATCAATGAGAGTAAAAATGCAAGTCTCTAGTCCTGAAACTACACTAGGAATGAGAAATAACGGGCAAAACGATTACCTCTTGCCCACTAAAAAGGGGGGTATTCAAACCGTTGGTGCCACTGATGACCTCGTTGCTCACAAACATCTTGACATGTTCACGCAGATGGCCCTGTTCGTTACACAAACGTTCCCACACGGAGAAATGTTGCTCTTTTAATGCGGAGAGCAGTTCCGCAACTGTGTTGGCTCGAATAGCTATCTGGCTTTTGCCGCCGCTATAGGCACTGAGAGTCGAGGGGAGGCGTAGAGTGACAGATGCTTTTTCATCGCTTTGCATAGTTAAAATTCGTCCTTGATATGTACTTATCATGAATTTGGAAAAGATTTTTCAGATTATATCATCTTTGTATTTCTCACGAAAGACTTTCTTTTCTTTGCACACTAAATTGTTTTATATACGCTATAGCCTCTTTCACCGAATTTACAACTGTAGTCCTCTGTTGTAAAAGTTCGCGTACCAGTTCCACCCCTTCCCCATGCGTATAGTCGCGCGTGACAATGCCCGTTTGTCGTAGCTGTTCTTCATCATCCATACCCTCTATCGCCTCGTCTTCATTGACAGAAGCTAGCAAGAGAACAGGTAGCCCACGTTGTGCCGCGCCGACCGCTTCACGCAATAGCGCGATATTACCAGAGCCAATCGGCGTGGGACAGATGATGAGTAGCGCAACCTGGGCGAGACTTCCACGAACCTGCTCCAACGATGCCTGTGAAATAGGCGCATACGGCTGTTCAACGATCACTTGTTCAGCAAGCCGCAATGCCAGCGTATAATCGCTATCGCCAATGTTCAGTGCGCCAACACTGAATGCGATATGTTCGTCGGCTAATGCTCGCATCATGACTTCGCCTGAACCACCACCTGCGATCAAGTGAATACGCACACGCTGTTCAGCTTCGGAAACAGCATCACTTGGATTATCAGGCGGCAAAACGCTCAGATATTTCGCACCGCGCAGAATACCCACACGTACATCGACGCCGTAGACACGACTCAGCAAAGTAGGCTCAAGCACCTCGGCAGGTCCCGCGTCGGCAACAATGCCACGTTGAAAAAGAAGCAGACGATTAAAATAACGAGACGCAAGGTTAAGATCGTGCATCGCGGCAATAATCGTTACACCCCGTTCTCTATTCAGTCGTTGCACAAGCTCCAATGTCTCGATTTGATATTTGATATCCAGATGCGACGTCGGTTCATCAAGCAGCAAAAGCGACGGCTCTTGCGCTAATGCCATCGCAATCATCACACGCTGTCGCTCGCCACCGCTTAGCTCATTGAAGATACGATCAGCCAGCGATACAATACCCGCAGCCGCAAGCGCATCTTGCACAACCGTTTGATCGTGCTGTGTGCGAGACCCTAGGAATTGCTTTACAAATGGCGTGCGCCCAAGACTCACCATATGCTCAACGGTAAAGGCAAAAGGAACGTGCAGCTCTTGCGGCACCACCGCGATACGTTGCGCTGCGCCACGTCGCCCCCATTGCTGTAGCGTGCGACCCTCAAGTAGTACCGTTCCTTGTTGTGGAGAAAGTAGACCGCTAATGAGACGGAGCAGCGTTGTCTTGCCGGAACCATTGGGACCGAGCAAGCCAACCATCTCACCACGCTGCACATGTAGCGATACATCGTATAGCAAAGGTTTGTCGCCATACCCAAAGGTGATATTGTGTACCTCTAAAAGAGAGGAACTTCCATGTTCTATGTTTTGCTTTACCATGTGTAGTCTCGCTTACTCTTGCGTAGCAGAAATAGAAAGAAGGGCGCACCGACAAGAGCAGTGAAAATACCTACAGGCAGAACCGTCGCAGGTACTAGTGTTCGCGCAAGCAGGTCGGCGAGTACGAGAAAAATAGCACCTGCAAGGGCTGTGGTTGGCAGTAACGCGCGGTGTTTTGGTCCGAGCAAAAGACGCATCACATGAGGCGTGACAAGCCCCACAAAGCCAATCAAGCCGCTAATCGAAACGGCGGCAGAGGTGAGCAAAGAGGCGACGATCACGATCAAAAATTTGTACCACTCGACGCGCAACCCTAGATGTGACGCGCTCTCTTCTCCCAACCCAAACACATCAAGGACACTTGAGAAGCTCAGCGAGAAGATAATCGCAACAAGCGTGATACAGCCGACGATTAGCACAGGAGGCCAACCGACTATCTCTACACCACCCGCAAGCCAGTTATAGAGAGCTTGCACGGTGAACTGCGAACGCGGCGCAAGCGTCAATATCAAGGTCTGAAACGCAACCAGCACGGCGTTCATAACCACACCCGCTAGCAACAGCGTGACAACAGGAGTACGTCCGTCAGTATTGGCAATCGCATAGACAAGCAGGACGGTAATCATTGCGCCGACAAACGCAAGCACGGGTGTAAGCGATGAGAAGGTGCCATAGAATGTAGCAAGCGGCAAAACAAAAGCGATAGATGCCCCTAGAGCCGCCCCCGATGAGGTACCAATCAGAAACGGGTCGGCTAAGGGGTTACGTAACATACCTTGAAAGAGCGTTCCCGCAACAGCAAGTGCCGCACCAACGAAGGCAGCCGCGATAACACTAGGGAGGCGTATTTGCCAGATGATGAGTTCTATAGACGAATCCCACGAAGGCGAAAAGTGGAAAAGATGCGTCCCATTCAATATAATCTGTATAATATCGCTCAAAGGAATCGCAATTGGCCCAAAGCTTACCGCAACGAGTATCACCAAAATCAGGCAAATACTCAAAATGAGCAGCATGAGTTGTGCCGAAAAGAAACGCCGTTTTTCTATCTGCATCTATCTCCCTATTTCCAACGTACTTGAAAGAACATATCCTGTAGTATAGATGTCATATAGAGGGCTGTCAAACTATTTCAGCAATTTCCAGGGTGCCCGCAAGGGGAACGCCCTGGTTTCGCTATCACTGTCCGAATGAACAGTTGACAAGCAGCTAAGTGAGGATGATACTACATAACAAGACAGGTTTCTTATAAAGGATAACTCAAACAATGGCAATTGAAAAAGATTTCTTTCGCAAAGTTATGGGGCAATTCGCAACCGGCGTTACAGTTGTCACCACGAATAATAAAGGGACGATAAGTGGTTTAACGGTCAATGCATTCTGTTCGGTCTCACTCGATCCACCATTAGTTCTCGTCTGTGTCGATTTAACTAGTAACACGCTGCCACTCATCCGTGAGAGCGGCAATTTCGCGGTCAATATCTTGACACGCGATCAAGAATATCTTTCGCGCTGTTTCGCAACCCCCTCTATCGAGCGCTATGAAAACTTTTGTCACGCCGAATACACAACCGCCGCGACAGGTGCCCCCATTCTCGATGGCATTCTCGCCTTTGTCGATGCTCACGTCGTAGCAGAATACCCCGGCGGCGACCACGTTATCTTTCTGGGTCAGGTCGAGGCAATTGGCACTCCTGGCACCATTGAGTACGCACAAGGCACCGCCCCTGCACACAGCACGATTGAGATGAGAGAGGAGCATGGCGACGAGGTGCTACCGCTCGCTTATTATCGTGGTCAGTATCGCCATATCTCGCCCTCATATAAGGAAGACAGCCTAGAAAATTCAACACGCCAGTATGAAAAAGTTCCCGATTAACCTTCAGGCTGGCGACACAAACGAAAACAGAGAGCAAGCGGTTCTCGCGCTCCAACAGCGTATTCTTGCGTGTCGCCTCTGTCAGCAGCACGGCTACATCCCCATCGCCCACCCTATCGTTAGTGGACAAGCAAACGACCGTATTCTCGTGATTGGACAGGCACCAGGACATCGCTCTGTGACAAAAGACGTTCCGTTTAGCGGTCCAGGTGGGCGCATACTGCAAAAGTGGCTTGAGCAGGCTGGTTTTCCCACTGACTATCTACACGAACACACCTACCTGAGTTCGTTGACACGCTGTGACCCTGGCAAAAATCCACGTGGCAACGGCGACCGCCGCCCATCACCACCAGAAATGGCATTATGTCGCCCTTACCTCGAAGCTGAGTTTCGACTTGTCCAGCCAAGAGTCGTATTGCTTGTGGGAACAATGGCAATTGAGGCATTTTTTGGCAAGATACGCCTGGAAGATGTAATCGGCACGTATCGAGAGCGCGATGGTATGCTGTTCTTGCCCTTGCCTCATCCATCGGGCGTGAGTCGCTGGTTGAATGATACAGCGCATCAACAATTGCTCAGAAAGGCACTAGCGTTATTGGCAAGGTGGCGCGAGATGTACGAACTGTAGAGGTCTAATTCAACGATTATTTTGTTAAGAGGACTGCTACAACCGGGAAGATGAGGAAGGCTCATACTCCAGCACGGCCTCCTTCTCGAAGAGATGGCTGAGCCGTTCCGCTTCGGCTGCAATGCCTTTGCGAATAGCGGGGGTGGCTGAGCAGAACAGGTTCATCTTGACGACGATGTGCGAGCGTCGAAGTTTATAGTTCCAGACGCCTTGGATGGAACCATTAACCAGAACGACCGCAAAAGTCCATCCCTGCTGGTTGAAGACCTGACGCTTGTAGGCTGAAGCGAGTAGGGGTTCGCAACCGCGCGGCATTCCGATTGTATAGGCATCGAATAATGGAAGCAGGTGGACTGCCTCTACTGGTGTGCAGCTTTGCATAAACGGAAGGGCTGCACGCAGGGCGAAAGCTCGCCACCCTTCGATCTCGACCTCTTCCAACTCCTCGGCGAGTGAATGGAAGAGCCGTCTGGCGAGACCTTTCGTACATCCCCACCAAAAAGCAAAATCGTCTGCTGTCGCTGGGCCATACGCCTGCAGATACCGACGGGCTAGTTTCTCAAGTGCCAGTTGTGGCTCGATGGACTGCCAATCCCCAATCCAGACTCTAGGGTTCTGGAAGGTGACATTCTGCCCTTGGCCTGGACCGCAACATAGCTCCCCACGATAGGCCGATGGTTTCAATGGAGATCCCCAACTCGAAGAGAGGATCAAGTCGCGTACTTGGAAAATCCCTACTTGCTTGGCTACAGCGTCTGCCAGTTGTTGACGGGTCAGCGGCCCCTGCGCTAACACATGCGGAATAGCCAGGAGAAAGGCTTCCTGCTGTGCTCTTGAGAGGTCAAACTCAGCGAAATAGGCAGACCAGTTTGCAGTCTGTTGCCAGTCACGCGCCGCTACATACAGAGAAAGTTCTCTTGCCGGGAGGACGTGTAAGGTGCCACGCATGGCCCAGGTCTTCACCAACGAGCGGTCCTGCCAGAGAGCCGCCCGAACATCGTGCAGTGAGAGTCCTTGCACACGGGCACATATTGCTAGCTCGGCGGCTGACATCACCTGTGCCTGAATCCCACCAATGCGCGTCACTGCTCCAACGACATCCTGTGAAGGGAAACGCGGGTAGAGGCCATGTTGAGACAAACGCCAAGCATGTACCTGGGGCCATTGCAGTGTTCTCATGTGCTTTATTCCTCCTGCGCTTGTGAAACCCAGTCGAGTGCCTCATCTGAAATATCATGTTGTCCGAGAAAGAGGCTTAGTTGGGCTGTGTGTTCCTGGACATGGCGCAGGTTATAGAGTTGCAGTTCCAGAAAGCTGACAGGGTGCCCCTGCGACCAGGGGTACTCGACGGGTCGGAGTGCCTGCTCGTCCGAAAGCTGCAGAAGCGTAGCATGGCACTTCTGTCGCACGGATGCGAGATAGGCACGTAGTTCCTCCTTCGTATAGGGCTGTTCGGGCAGTGCCTCTATGGAATCGATCTCCCCTTGTACAAAGGGAGCAGGGGAAGCAAATTTCTCCTCCGGGACGCCTGAGAGATACAGGTCGAGCCAGACGAGCACATGAAAGGTGACATACCAGAACTCCGAGAACTGTGGCGG
Source organism: uncultured Ktedonobacteraceae bacterium (assembly GCA_964250365.1). GTDB lineage: Bacteria > Chloroflexota > Ktedonobacteria > Ktedonobacterales > Ktedonobacteraceae > JBBQVS01. Next base: position 757 of record CAXUGH010000010.1, on the reverse strand, counting down.
GAACTGCGATGACGGCGGGACGCTCCAGAGGTGTTCATGCCATAGCTCTTCGGGACAGGCGAGCAGGGCATTTTCTAGCATAGAGATGGCGGCACCCAACTGCCGCCATAAAGCGGTGCGTAACGTCGTCACTATAAGTTGTTCAGCCATAGTTTCCTCCTTTGCTCTTCTTTTCTCATAGACTACCATCAAAAGCGGTAAAAACACGTCCTGATATTCGTTTTTTCAGGTTTATCTGAGCAAGGAGTTTCTTCATTAAGTCAGTTACCAGCACTTTGTAGCTCTGATGCCTTATTTCCTAGATTGAGCATTTGACGCAGCAGGAAATGCAGAAAGGTCTGTCGCATTCGCATGTCTATAATCGGAGAGTGTTTGACCCATTGCCTCAGCTTTATAGCGAGCAAAATCGAGATTTCTTTGCGAGAGGTCCAGTAGTGTTACTGCATAGCCTCGTTCAGCAAGCATGAGAGCATACCTACCAGGACCGCCACCCACATCGAGTACGGAGGCAGGAGGTGCAAGTAATGTGTCAGTTAGTATATAACTTGTTACCGCAAACTCGGTTCGATGCCGCTCCAATCGCTCCCATTCGCGCTGTGGTGAGTCGTCATAATATTGTTCGATTTGAGTAATGCTATCACTCACACTCTTTCGCCTTTTAGAGAATGTGTAGGGGTCTAATTAATTTAACCCTCGAACCACATAAAACGGCAAACCCGGGTGTAATGAATTAAAACCCAAAACATTTAAGTGTAAT
>CAXUGH010000009.1:0-44348 GCA_964250365.1 uncultured Ktedonobacteraceae bacterium | reverse complement strand
TCTGCAACAACAATGCCATTGCAGACCTTAGCGCGGAACCGACGGAATCGACGGGCTACGGGTCCCCTCTCACCAGTGCTGATCCACTTCCTCCCTCCTCACGGAAAGCTGTATGCGAAGCTTTTGGCATCAGGAAAAAATCTTACGGCTATCTCTCCTGTCACGAGGAATTAACAGAGTGAAGAAACTTTTTGTTCTCGTAACATGCTCAAGAATTATTGTTGGGAAAGAGATGATGTCATCGAACCAATGAAGAGCGTTTCTTATTATAGAGAAAGAGAGCTATGCATTATGAACGAACGAGAGAGGCAACACCTCCATTCCTTTCTGTCGCTCGAATGGTATGACGAGATCGTCAAATTCATTTTCCTGTTTGTCACTAAGACGAGTGAATTGCTCCTTGCTGCTGGGATCATTGTCAGCACGGCCAACTTTTTAACGGGCGGCGATGTCATGAGTCATAATAAAGGTCTTTCGGATGCATGGTCTTGGGCACAGGCATTTGCGATTGACTCTAGTTTAGGAATCGTCTTCATGAATGCGTTTGAGGCCGTGCGAGAGCGTGACAAGATCAAAGCCATCATTTTCTTTACACTCACGGTGTTGCTCGCAACCGTTGCGGGACTCGTGACCCATTTTGACGCGTTTGCTCATGTCGCAGGTCTCTCAGTAACTGACAAAAGAGTTTCAGGCATTCTCCCTTTGTGGGTTATGACTGCTCTTCGCTCTGTTGCGGTGATCGGATTTCTGCTTGCATCGCGACTCAAAAACATCTCCTTGCGTCAGTTTCGTCTGGATTGGACGCAGAATGCCGAGGTAACTCAGGAACGAACGTACCCTGGACTGCCAAGTGTGGCATCACAAATCGACTACACCGCTCTTGCCTCTGCACTCGTTCAAGCCATGCAGCAAGTAGGAGTCATTCGACATATCACGGTTGAGCACCAAGAAACGACGGCTTTGCCTGAGCCAAAAGCAGAGGAGAGACCACATCCCTTAACGGAAGGAGAAGGTGCTACTGATACAGAAGAGTCAGCAGAAGCGAAGATGATGATCGCATATGAGCAGATACAGCGGGAAAGAGCCAATCAGCCAAATACTAAGCCAATCTCTGCTCGTGACCTTGCCAAACGCGCAAACATTCGTCGCTCTACATGTAGCGAGTGGCTTCAAAAACGAGATATCGTTCACCAGGAAGGCGATGTCTTTGAGGAAACAGAATAAAAATAGAGAGATGAAAGCTAGAATTTACTAAGTTGACGATGTTATACTCAAAGAACCTCTTTGAGAAAATGTAATGTGGTGACATGATATATAGTGGTGCTTCAATAGTTTGCGTTCACGTTGTATATTGCTGCTAGCAGTGCTGGATGATAGGATATAAATTTCTATCGTGCCGTGAATAAGAGGAGAGAAAGACGAATGACGAAGGAAACACCATCTCAGGAGTCGTATCAAGAGCAGACCTTGTGGGACTGGCCTCTCGACGATCAGACTCCAGTAGATATCACTCCCTATTATGTCTCTAAGTACCCTAAGGGAGGGTTGAGTTATTGGGTCGGTGCAGCACGTCGAATTGGTCCAACTGGACAAGATTGGGAACAACGACGCAAAGCTCCAATTGTGTATCTTCTCAAGGTGGGAAGTGATGCTATCCACGAACGACTTTACTATGTCCTCGCTAGGATGCTTAATCTACCACAGCAGCATGTGTTCTGGGCTGTAAAATCGCCATACACTGATCTGATTGCTGTTGCTATTCAGTATGAGCAGGAAGCATTTTACCCAAAGAGAATAGACGTTCAGTCCAAAACAGCTTTGTATCGTCGAAAGACCTATGTTGTTGCGAACGCAGATGACTACTGGCGTCATGACGTACTCCATCACTTCTGTGGAACAGGTGACATTCATCAAGCAATGGTCAAGGGCAATATACTTTTTGGCATTGACGCAGCAGATTGTGCATTTAGTGCCCCCTTTCTTGATAATTACTGGCAGTGGTATCTGGACCATTATCAAACCCATGACCCAGCACGACTTCCTGTTATACAGGAAATGATGCAGAGAATAGCTCTTCATCCTGACCTACCAGAGCGAATTGAGCAAGAAGTAGAAAACGCTCCAGGCCCTGTCCTTGAATACCTTACTCGTACTCAAAATAGGTACAGCGAAAATATGCAAATCATGTACGATGAACTCCTTCATACGCTTCAAAAACAGCCTCTTTAGAAAAAGGATTAGTAAGGTTGTTCATGTACGGCAACCTCTAACGTAGCTTCTCATCACTATCATTAGTTGTGGATTGCTCTTGCATTTGGAAATCAGCTTTCGGGTGCTTTGGTCGGGGTGAGCATCGGCGTTTACCTTGATCTTTACGTCTCAAGGTATACATCTTCTCCATCGAAGAAAAGGATGAAAGAAACCAAAGTTCGCGAAGTATTATTACCAGGATAAGAAGTATTATTACCAGGATAAAAATAATAGTCTCTCTCTTCTTTCATGCTATTTTTTATCCTTATAACAAGAGAGAAATGTTGCTGCAAGATTTCCCCTCTAAAAGACTCTAGGGTCTCACTATTTCATTGCTTGTCTGGCTTCTCTATAGCAAGGCTTTGGAGGACTACTAGAAAGCTTTTTTCGTGGTGTTGCTTGACAGCTACTTGCATACTCATATATATTTTTCTTATAATCTGTGAACTAGCTTACTTCTTTAGTGACGCTACGATGCATTCAGCAGGGTCAAATGAAAACATCTACGTAGAAAACGGATACCGACATCATGACACAAAAAGAAACTCAACCTCAAAACGACGCTTTATTTACCTCACACCAAAACGAGATTTCTCATACCCAGCAGCAAAAGACGCAAGATGATGGGCAAGAGCATGCCAGTAAGTGGGCTGTATTGTTGCTCGTCGCTATTGGCGTTTTCATAGCCACGCTTGATTCTTCGATTGTCAATATCAGTTTGCCTACTATTGCACATGACTTTGGCGTACCGCTCAATGGCGCGATTGAATGGGTTATTATTTCCTATCTTGTTGCCACAGCTGCCGTTTTGCTCACGGCTGGTCGTCTCGCAGACATGATTGGGCGTAAGGCGATCTGGGCGGTCGGCCTCTTCGTCTTTACGGGCAGCTCCGCTTTGTGTGGTGCAGCTCCCTCACTCGGTTTTCTTATCGCAGCTCGTGCTACTCAAGGGCTTGGCAGTGCGCTCTTGTTCTCATCAAGTCCCGCTATGCTTACGAATGCGTTTCCTCCACAGGAACGTGGACGTGCGCTCGGTCTCAATGCAGTCACTGCCTCGATTGGCGTGAGCGTTGGGCCACCACTTGGTGGTATTATCACCGCCTACCTCTCATGGCGTTGGATATTCTATGTCAACGTTCCCATTGGTATTCTTGGCGTCTTGTTGACGCTACGCCTCCTCACCGAAAAATTTCATCGCAACCCCGGCAAGTTCGACCCTATTGGTGCGGTAATGCTGGGCATCGGGTTGTCAAGCTTGACCGCCGCGCTCTCCTTTGGACAAGAGTTAGGTTGGTCCTCCCCCATTTTTATCGCGGGTATTGTTATCGGTATCATCGGTCTAGGTCTCATTCCGTTTGTCGAGCGTCGTGTTGCTAATCCTATCATCGACATGAACATGTTGCGGAACCGCGTCTTCCTCTCGGCAAATATAAGCCTAATTCTCAGTTTTCTGGCCTCGTTCGCGGTTAGTTTTCTAATGCCGTTCTACTTGGAGCAACTACGCGGCTTTCCAACACAAATTGTTGGCCTACTGCTCACGCCGCTACCAATTATAATTGCTCTCGTTGCTCCAATTAGCGGTTCGCTAGCTGATAGGCTTGGTAGCACGCGCTGGCTAGCATCAGGTGGTTTAACAATTGCCTGCGTAGGTCTCATTTTATTGAGTCAACTAAATGCCCATAGTTCAGTGTTCGATATCATTTGGCGGCTTCTGGTTGTTGGCATTGGGGCAGCCATGTTCCAAGTGCCAAACAATAGTGCATTGCTCGGCTCTGCTCCTCCGCAACAACGTGGTAGTGCTTCGGGATTTCTTGCCACAGGACGCAGCATGGGACAAAGCCTGAGCGTTGCCCTTGCAGGTGCGGTTTTCACCAGTTTAGGTGGCTCTGCTGCTGGACTCGCCCTTCAGAAACATACAGGCAACGTAAGCGTATTGCAGCAAACATTTATCACTGGTTTCCGCACTGCCCTGCTCGTCTGTGCATCCATCGCCGCCATTGGCGTGTTCACCTCCCTTATAAGAGGGAGTGACGAAAAGCAAAAGGCTCGAATCATGAGAAAATGAAAACCAGTTTCTCAGTTTCCGAAACTCGGAATTTTATAAATCAAGAATAGGCTTTTCATGCTGTCCCTCCTTTTCCTTCTCAAAGAAAGGGATGGAAGAAATCGAAGTTCATGAAATATTATTACCTGGATAAAAAATTATATCTTTCTTTCTCTCTTTCTCTTTATATATATCCTGGTAATATGAGAGAAATGGTGATGTAGTCCATTACCTCGAACAGATGATAGAGACTCGACGTTTCATTGCTCCTCTTGCTCTAGCAGTAGCATAATGGCTTCGCTAGCCTGATATGCTACTGCCACACCTGCCGAAGTTGCTAGTTCTTGCAACTTCTCAACGACCCTTTGCGGCAACCGTGTATAGCGTTCCTCCAAAGCTTTTCTTCGTTCGTCATCAGCAGTCCGCTCTTGCTCTCCTAACCGTTCCAGTACCAGCTTTTCCAGGTATTCACTTCTGTTATCAGTGATGGTATCGAGCAAGGCGACTGTTCGTACATCGAACGTGACCTCAATCCCTTTGCGTGTTTGTGATCCAGAACCTCCCTTACGCGGACGCCCTCGTCCTCGCACCTCTTTCTGAGGTATCACAGTTTCACTGTTAGCCTTGTTCTGATCTTCCATCTCCGGTTCATCCTGAGGGCTATGCGGCTCAAATCGCTTCCAAAAGCGAGCGAGCAGAAGGAGTTCTTCGTTGCTGAAGTGGCTCAAAAAGTGTCTGCGTACACCTTGAAGATGCGTCGGTTGCGCGGCATGCCGCTTCTGTAAACCCTCTGGCGTCAGAACAGCATAGGAGACGCGAGAGTCGTGCGTGCTAGCTTCACGCACAACGTAGCCATCGCGTTCGAGTCGGTCGATCATCCGTGAGACGCCACTAAGTGAGAGTAAGACAGAGGAGGCTAACGTGGAGATGGGAAGCCGAAACTGTGGAGCACAGGCCAGAAAGAGTAGAACTTCATATTCTGAAAGGGTAATGCCGTGATTAGCTTGCATCTCGGTATTGAGCATGCGTAGAAGTTTCGCTTGCACACGCAAAAAGCCAGCCCATGCCGGTCCTTGAATAGGGGTAAATCCATCTTCTAGCTGTTCTTTCTTGACAGATACTTGTATAGTCATGTACACTCCTTAATAATTATACAGTTGGGCTACTTCCTTGTTGCTATTAACTTGCGTGTGCAACAAGTATAGCACGTTCTTATATCAGAGAAAAGAGACTCTTTAGCTCTACAACATGTTGCTATATCAGCATATTGTTGAAGGGGTTGAGCAGAAGCACTATAATGGGGGAAAGAGCATGATTGAAGAGTTAGAAAGAACGCATGGAGAGAAAGAGACGGGGCGACTTGAGGCATTCAGCGATGGTGTCTTTGCAGTCGCTATTACCTTATTGGTATTTAGTTTACAAGTGCCAACACTAAGCAATCCCTATACCTCGAAGCATTTGATGACTTTGCTCTTGAGTCTATGGCCTTCTTATCTCGCCTTCTTTATCAGCTTCGCCACGATTCTTATTATGTGGATAAGCCATCATGCCATGTTCAAGTTGATTGACAAATCTAATGCACTCTTCATGTTCGCCAATGGCTTCTTACTCTTGTTGACTACTGTGGTACCATTTCCGACACAGTTGCTGGCAACGTATCTCACTACAGCAGTAGCAGAAGTCGCGTGTGCCGTCTACGCTGGTCTTTTTCTGGTCATCAACCTCGCGTATAATCTGCTCTGGTGGCTTGCCGCCTATAAGTTACACCTGCTCAAAAAGCATGTTTCACCTGAACTGATACGTACACGGAGCCTCAACTATCTGTTTGGTATTCCCTGCTATCTGCTAGCGTTGGTGTTGGCCTTCTGGAGTCCTGCGGTAAGTATCGGAATTTGCAGTGTCCTTTGGCTCTTTTGGGCATTTACCACCTACGAGCGTAAATCAGCAAGAGGAGGTGAAAAATCTGTTCACAAGTAAAGAGATTGTGTGTATGTGCATATTTGATTCAAACGAGGAGAGAATGGTAGATGAATATTCAACCGTTTAGCATCAACGTTGCTCAAGATATCCTCAACGATGTACATGAACGTCTGGTCCGTATGCGCTGGCCTGACGAGGTTCAAGGGGCAAATTGGGAATATGGGACCAATCTGAACTATCTCAAGTCGCTCGTTGCCTACTGGCAACATTCTTTCGATTGGCGCAGACAGGAAGCAACCCTTAATCAATTCGCGCACTTTCGCGCTCAAATTGATGACTTCGGCATTCACTTCATTCATGAACGCGGACGAGGACCTAACCCTCTTCCACTTATCATCACTCATGGCTGGCCTGGCTCCTTCTTTGAAATGGTCAAAATCATTCCGATGCTGACCGATCCAGGGAGTCATGGAGGAGACCCTTCGGACGCATTCGATGTTGTTGTACCTTCTCTGCCAGGCTTCGGCTTCTCCGACCGTCCCACTGTTAGCGGTATGACGTTAAGCAAAACCGCCGATTTGTGGGCACGTTTGATGACGGAGGGACTAGGCTATACTCGCTTCGCCGCCGCTGGTGGGGATATCGGTTCAGGCGTCACTCAGAGCTTGGCTCTGGCATATCCTGCGTTACTCGTCGGTATCCATCTAACATACCTGGGAGCATCCTCCGTGGAGACGGAACTTCCTGACCTGTCAAAAACAGAAAAACAGTTTCTGTTTGCGGTGCAGAGATGGATGCAGCAAGAGGGAGCATATGAGCACCTTCAAGCGACTAAACCACAAACACTGGCCTATGGCTTGAACGACTCACCAGTTGGTCTGGCGGGATGGATGATTGAAAAATTCCGTTCCTGGAGTGACTGTGATGGTGAGATTGAGCGGCGTTTTAGCAAAGATGAGTTGCTTACCAATATCATGATTTATTGGGCGACAGAAACACTAAATTCCTCGATTCGCACGTATTATGAGAATGCTCATACTTCCTCTCCATCGAAAGTAGAGCAGTATATTGATGTTCCCGTAGGATTTGCCCTCTTTCCTAAAGAGATCGAGCTGCCGCCGCGTGAATGGGCAGAACGTACGCTGCACATCCAACGCTGGACTCAGATGCCACGCGGTGGACATTTCGCGGCCCTGGAGGAACCTGAACTGCTTACCGAGGACATGCGAGCATTCTTCCGTCCTCTACGCTCCCTTGTCTATGACCACCTCGAATGAACTTGGTGGAACTACTTCATATTCTGAAAAAGCAGTCAATGAAGCATGCAATGAACTGTATCTCTGAGGATCGGTTAAGCAACAGGATTGTAGTGTGCAATACACTACGTTTCCTTAGTAATTGCTCAATCACTAGTGTGCATGTTGAAAAGTGGGTTTATGCAATATATCGAAGCTTTACAGACATATAACGGAACAGATACCAGCCTCTTTCTTGCTGGTGGTATTATGGGATGTCCAGACTGGCAAAAACAGATGGTTGATTTACTCAAAGATACCCTACTCGTACTTTTAAATCCAAGACGTGCTCATTTTCCAATACAACAAGAGGATGCAGCTAGGGCACAAATTAAGTGGGAGTATACCCATCTACGAAAAGCAACCGCGATTTCTTTTTGGTTTCCACGCGAAACGTTGAACCCCATCGTCCTCTATGAGCTAGGTGCGTGGTCTATGACAGAAAAACCGTTGTTTATCGGAGTGCATCCTGACTACCAAAGGCTTCAGGACGTTTTTATACAAACATGGTTAACACGTCCAGAAGTGCAAATCACTTCGAGTATAGAAGCATTAGCAAAACAAATTATCCAATGGACGTTAGAAGATGAGGAGAAAAAATGATGAGCCAAACATCAAATGAGCCACAAGCAACCGCTACAAATAATTATTGTGGTCCATTTGTCTGGTTCTCCGTCATCTCCTGGGCTAAGCTTATGCCCAGTCAACGTTGGAGAATCTGCTAAGAACCGTCTGTAGAAGTATCCATCACCGCACCTAATGCTTGGAGCGAAGACAGCTGAGCCTGGGTCAAGCCCTTAATTCCCGTGATATTCAGTCGCTCATAAGGCCGGTCCCGTCGCAGCGTTCGCAGAAGTTCTCCACTGTGCAGGTTCCATAGCCGGATTGCTCCGTCGTCCCCACAACTCCCTAGCGTACTCCCATCGGGACTGACTTTGAGAGCTTGTACCATGCCCTGATGTCCCTCTTGCACCCATAGGCACTTCTTGCTCTCAACCTCCCACCAGCATAACTTCCCGTCACTGTCGCCGCTGATGAGCTGTGTACCGTCTGGACTCCATACTACGGCTGAGACTGCCTCAGAGGGGGCAGTCAACGAGTGCATCCGTTCGCCGCTCTGTCCCTCCCACACGAAGAGTTCTCCGCCCTTTCTACCACCGCCAGAGGCTAAATGTCTTCCATCGGGACTCCATGCTACGCTCATAACCTTTCCTTGGTGTCCCTCCAACTGCCATTGTAGCGTTCCATCATTCGCATTCCACACATACACGAGTCCGTCATAACCTCCTCCCACTAGCAGGCGACCATCGGGACTCCACGCTACACGACGGACACGCGTCACCTGCGTGCCTCCTACCCACAGACGATTACCTGTGGTCGTCTCCCACACCTGTACGCCGCGCCCAGTACTGCCAGCAGCGAGCAGGTGGCCTCTAGGACTCCATGCCACGCCTTGAAAGACAGTGTCAGCCATATCTAGGGCGTGCCACTCGTGCAGACAAACGGATGTGACTGGGTCCCACAGCCTCAGACCATCTTGCCCTCCACTCGCAAGTAACTGGCCGTCGGAACTCCACGCCACTCCTTGCATAATGTGATGATGCCCCTGCAACATGTTGTGGGATGCTCCACTAGCTGCATCCCACAAAGTCACTTGTGTATCAGCCCCGCAACTAGCAAGCTGGGTTCCATCGGGACTCCAGTCCAGATCGACGAGGGAGACCGTGTGGCCTTCAATAATGCGTACACATTGACCGCTCTGCACGTCCCACACTCGCAGCGTGTCATCGTAACTACTACTAAGGAGAATGCGGCTGTCGGGCGTGAAGACTAATCTGTTCACCTGGTCTGCATGACCTTGTAGCACTCTACTCGCTCTGCCTGTTTGTATATTCCAAAAGCGAATCGTGGTATCATAGCCGCAACTGGCAAGTGTGCGACCATCGGGACTCCACGCGACCCGCAGTACAGGAGCTGTATGCTCGGAGAACGTTTGAAGGCAGGTTCCCGTAGTTAGGTCCCACAGCTTGACCATTCCATCATAGCTTGCGCTAGCAAGTTGTGTAGCATCGGGAGAGAAGGACAGCCCCGTTACCCAACCTGTATGTGCTGAGAGCACCCGAACGGGCGTGTCTAGCATCTCAGAGTCCCATAGCCAAATACTTCCATCGGCGCAGCCACTGGCAAGCAGTCGTCCTATGGGACTCCACGTTACATAGGCAATCGCACCCGCATTAGCATGTGGCAACGTGCCCAAAAGAGTGCCGTATTGGGGGTCCCAGAGCCAAACAAGCGCATTAAGTCCTCCTCCACTAGCCAATACATCACCATTTGGAGAAAAGGCGATACTAGTTAGGCTCTGAGCGGGCCAACTCTCCCAGAGCATTCTGCTACTATTGACATCCCATAGTCTTATATTACCATTTGCGCATGCACTGGTGAGCATGCGTTCATCGGGGCTGAATGCGAGTCCCCAAATCATCTCTGTATGAGCACGCCACGCATGACGAAGCGTCCGTCCGCCATCATCCCACACCCGTATTTCTCCACGGCTGGTGGCAGCGGCCCAGTATGTCCCTGTCCTGCTCATTGTGGTTGCCATTAAAGCATCAAACGGCTCGGTGAAGACGCACTCTTGAAGCATTGTATGGGACAGGGTGCTATCCTGCATGTCAATGCCTTGCAGAAACACATCGCGCAAAGCTAGACGCGAGAGGTCCAAGCTCCGCAGATGCCCTCGCAGCACACGCAACAGGCTCACAAGGTTGGCTGGTCCATATCCCTGAACTCCCTGGCTCCGACTCCGCAGTTCATCGAGCAAGCAGAGCAAGCGTGCCTCTGTCTCGACGTATCCTCCGCAGGTACTCTGGAACACCGTGAGCAAGGGAGCCACGAGGAGGTGCTCTTGAGTCTGCCGCACGTATTCCTTGGCCTGAGCTAAGCACAGTCCATGTTCCAGCAGACGAAGGAGTTGCCCCTGCTCGATCTCGTGGCTCCCTTCCTCAATGAGCCGCGTTGTCGCGTACTGCAGCACCACCGACTGCAGCGTGAAGCTGCCCGCGCGACGTCCTTGCTCAATCAGGCTGCAACGGCGCAGTCCCTCCACCGCTTCGAGCACCTGCCCCCCTGATATCGGAGTGTTCAAGATGGCGAGCAGGGTCTGCAAGCTCACGGGTTCGCGTAGAATCGCCAACCATAGCAGCACGGTCTGCTCCAGAGCCGAGAGACGTATGAATTGCTCATCAAGGAGCTGGCGCACTCCGCCAAAGACGATCTCGCCTTGCTGCAAGAACGGGGCAATCTCCCCACCGAACACCTCCATAATTGTGTGCGCTACGATCTTTAACGCCAGTGGGTTGCCCTGATACATCTCCACCAACTGCCCCAGTTCGTGAGGAGGACTAGTCACGTCTTTTTCCTCCAGCAACTGTACCCCTGCCTCTCTATCCAGCCCTGTTAAGCGCAAAGTTCGCACGGACGAGCGACGACCTTCCAAGGGCACCAAGATAACCGGTTTCTCCCGGCTCGTCAGCAGTAGACAACTCTGATGGGCAGTTTCACCTACGTGACGAAGAAGGAGGGCATAGTCCTCAAAGCCTGCACGCATCCGACCGGCGCCTGTCCCCTCCTCTAAGAGCATTTCCAGGTTATCGAACACCAGCAGGACGCGCTGAGTACGCAGTTGTTCCATGAGGAGCTGCAGACGCCCCTCAGAGGAGGTAGACGTTCCCAGAAAGACGTGTGGCGTAAGCACTTGCAGGCAATCATTGATGAGGACTGCACAGGAGGGGCGATCACGCAAGGAGTGCCAGATGACGACCTCGAACTGTTCGGCAACCTGATGCATCACTGTCGTTGCCAGGGCTGACTTGCCTATACCACCCATGCCCAGCACACTCACCATTTGACATCTCTCCTCGACTACCCAGTGTACGAGCGTCGTCAGTTCGGACTTCCGCCCATAAAAGTTGGGTACTATCGGTGCCTCTCCCCAATCTACCTGTGGCCTTTGCGGAGACGGAATTGTGATTGACTCCGCCTGAGGCATAGAAGGTGTAAGTTTGAGCAAGTTGGCGAGCCATACTTCATTCAGTAGTATCTTCTGGTGGGCTGCTTTCCACAGCACACGGATTTCCTCAGCCTCGCGTCCAAGAGAAAACGCTGAAGTTCGCACTCCCAGGGTGATAAGCTTTTGGAGATGCTCAGATTTGGGGTAGCTACTGCCAGCCTCCCACTCCGTTACCGCTCTTCGGGAAATATGCAACTGTTCGGCGAGTGCCGTTTGCGTCAAGCCCATTTGTGTGCGTAGCGTCAGGATGCGCTGACCGAAGGCATAATCGCGCTCACCATACAACTCTTTGTTTATTAGAGTACTCCTTTCACCTGACTCTGCCGAATGCATCGTAGCGTCACTAAAGAAATAGGCTCATTCATAGATGACAATAAAAGTATATGTGAGTACACAAGTAGCTGTCAAGAAACAGCGAGAAAAAGGTCTTCTAGTAGCCCTGCGAAGCCTTGTTCTGGACAAGCCAGACAAGCAATGAAATAGTGAGTCCCTAGTGTCTGTTAGAGAGGAGAGCTTGTAGCGACATTTCTCTCTTGTTACTACGATAAAAATCGTATGAAAGAAGAGAAGGGTGGTTGTTTTTATCCTGGTAATAATACTTCGCAAACGAGACTAACCTATGCCTTCACCGATATCATGAACGTGAAAACATGTTTCTGTCCATTCCTTCTCTCAACCTCCTCAGTTAGGAAGTAATGAGAAGTTCATTGTCACCTGCTGTACAGTGATTTCCCTAACTATCTCAGCTATGCTTCTTGTAGCGAGTCTGACACGACTATTTCAATCATTCAACAGGAGGTTTGCAATGACATCAGTGCTTATGGTCCTCACCGGAACGAAGGTCTGGACGATGAAGGACGGAACACCACATCCCACAGGGTTCTGGTCGGAAGAACTTGTCTCGCCTCATCAGAAATTTACTGCTGCAGGATTTGAGGTCCACGTTGCGACGCCTGGCGGCGTCAAGCCTACGGTCGATTCCCTCAGTTTCGCTCTGGGCTACAACAATAACGACCAGAGTAGTATCGATGCACAGAAGGCATATCTCAAAGGACTCGAAGAGGTCTTGAATGCGCCCATCAAACTGGCAGACGTTGACCCTGCCTCTTACGACGTTATCTTCGTGGTGGGTGGACATGGACCTATGCAGGACTTAGCCGTCGATCCTAACATTGGCGACCTTCTGGCAGCCATGCTGGATAATCCAAGCAAGATCGTAGCTGCGGTCTGTCATGGACCAGCCAGCTTTCTATCTGCACATCGTGCTGACGGGACATGGTTGTTCAAGGGAAGAGAGTTGACCGGGTTCAGCAACGAGGAGGAGACGCAGGCAACGTTTGCAGGCAATGCTCCCTGGTTGTTGGAAGATCGTTTGCGCTTGGCAGGCGCGAGGTACGTCGCCAAACCAGCTTGGACTCCATCTGCCGTTGTTGATGGAAATCTTATCACGGGTCAGCAGAACTACTCTGCCAGCGTTACAGCCGATGCAGTGCTGCAGAAGCTCAAGGTTACAGCCTAAGAGAGGTGGACCAACCTGACGTTTCAGGTTGATCCATTGCTATTGAACCTGTTCTAAGAAATCCTTGTAATATCAGTTTAAAGAAGAAAGAGACATTGTATGAGCGCACAAGATGAAGTCCGAGAACTATTGAAGACCTACGAGAAGTGGTTGAATGCAGGTGATGCTGCGAAGTCGGCGGCATGTTATACGAGCGATGGCGTGTTCATTCCGCAAGGCTTGCCTACTGTGAGAGGGGCGGCGATGCAGGACGCCTACGCCGGGCTGTTCGGAGCAACGCGACTCAACGTGACGTTTACCATCGATGAGTTGGTTGTTGCCAGCGAGGAGATCGCTTACGCCCTGACCCATAGCCACGGAACACAGACGGTGGTGGCGACAAACTCTGAGGGTGTGGAGTCCAACCGCGAGATGTTCATCTTCAGGAAGGAAAACGGGACCTGGAAAATCGCTCGCTACATGTTCAATCTACCTCAATAATCATTAGCGTTTTCATAGGCTCTACAAGGAAATAAGCGTGACACAATCTGTACATGAAGAGTTTTCAAATACAACGCCTATGACCATCGTTGAGGGAAGAACGATCAAGCCTGGACGTGAGAATGACTTTTATGCATGGGTTCATCGTGCGCTTGCTACGAGTGAACGCTATCCTGGTAGCCAAAGCGTGACCATACTCACACTCGGCAAGGAGCAGTCAGCGGTACGCTATATTGTCCATAGCTTCGTTGATGAAACTACAGGACGTGCTTGGATGCAGTCGGGAGAGCGGGCTAAATTAATGCAAGACGCGGCAGCTTTCTCGACTCCCTACACACAGACATCAAGTGGGCCGGAGGCATGGTTTACGCTTCCTGATGTGACGAATGTGGCACCACCGAAATGGAAGTTATTCCTTGTGACGATTCCATCGGCCTACGTAGCCAGTACAGCCGTTGTCCTCATTCTTAACACATTCTTGCGTGGCTGGCCGTTTCTGCTCACCAATGTGATCGCAACAGTATTTTTGTCCTTTGTACTGACGTATATCGGACTTCCCGTCTCGACGCGTATCCTTCATTCATGGCTCTACCCACAAGAAAAGCACAGCATGTAGGTACATAAGTACGACACATTTTTAGAGGAGAAACACCATGACAAGTCAACCCATGCGTGATCCAGTGCAAGACCATTTGCTGACCCCAAAAAACAGTGCGCTCATCATCATCGACTACCAGCCGATTCAAGTGAGTTCAATTGCCTCAATGGATCGCCGCGCCCTGGTCGCAAATATTGTCGTCGTCGCCAAAACAGCTCAGCTCTTTGGGCTACCGGTCGTACTTTCAACCGTGAATGTGAAGACGGGCTTGAGCAGACCGACAATTCATCAATTGATGGATGTCCTGGAAGGGACCGAGCAGATTGACCGGACGACAATGAATGCGTGGGAAGACGAGCAGTTCATCCAGGCAGTCAAGGCGACTGGTCGCAAGAAGCTGATCATGACTGCCCTATGGACGGAAATCTGTCTCTGCTTCCCCGCGCTGGATGCAATACGTGAGGAGTATGATGTCTACCCGGTGGTGGATGCGGTAGGAGGCACTTCCGTAATGGCGCATCAGACAGCCTTGGAACGTATGAGCCAAGCAGGAGCTAAACTCGTGACATGGGCACAACTGTTAGGCGAACTTCAACGCGACTGGGCGCGAGAAGAGACTGCTCAACGGACTAGAGACCTTCTTTTCGCGGTTGAAGGACGGTAACAATTTCAAACCATGTCATTATTACAAGGAGAAAAATGCAGAATTCTTCAAAAACAGTAGCTTCTGTTGATGAGTTACTTGCCGCTGCTTCTGATGAGGGGGTGTCGCGTATTGTGGTTCGTGGCACAATTGCCGACGCTCCATCGCTACACCTCTCACAAGGCCAACAATTGGTCGGCGAAAATGAGGACGCACGTATTCTCTTTCGCCCAGAGAGTGATGGGCTAGAACTCACCAGTGATAATGAGGTGCGTCTGCTCCAATTGCAAACGATTCCTCATCGACGCGCTATCTACAATGATACCAGCGTTCAGACGCTTGGAACAATCGTGCTTGACCATGTTACGACTATTGGACAGGTGCAAATCATAGCGAAAGATGCTGTGCATGCAGGTCATGTCTCCGTCAATGGATTAGATATCATCGCCGCTCATGCAAGTTCCTTACAAGAGCGTCCGCATGCCTATGGAGTGCATGTGCTGCAAGGGGCGTTCACCTTGTGGAACCAGCAGCCAGCAGGACAAGCGACCCTAACGGCTGAACTTGTGGGCATTTCTCTTGGTCGTGAAGGTGTTCCTGTCAATGGCAGTGGTGTCTTCGTATGTGGTGCTGGTGCTACCGAGACGAATCTTCGCGTGAGCCGCTTGGAAACGGAGGCGATTTTTGTGGACGGCAAAATTCCCCAAGGAACCGCCGACCTCATTACAGGAGGAGTCTTCGTCGTCTATGGAGCGCATGCCGATGAAGTACGCAATCATGGAGTTGTCGTCACCTATGGACCGAACGATATGGTTCTGGACAATTGGGGAGATGTGGACCTCTGGATTGCTGAGAGCGACGTGCAGTCACACGGACCTAGTGGCATCGGGTTTGTAAACTTTGGGACAACGCGAACCTTCCGTGCTCTACGACCAGTTGAGACCTTTGGACTTGGAGCACGAGGCTTCAATGCCTATGATGGTCGAATCGAGACCGCCGAATTCGAGCGTATCGAGACGCATGCGAATGCAGGAGTGGGAGTTCAGATTAGCCGTCCAATAGGTCATTTGATCGTTCACCAAGGAATTATCACACACGGAGGAGTCGGGGATTCGCTCGTCAAGGGAGTGATTACACAATTACCTGCTTATGGACTCAGTATTCAACATGGAGGAGTCGTTGAGGAGGTTGTCATCGACAAGGGGAGTATTTCGACAGAGGGCGATTCCGTGATCACGGTGCAGGTGCAGGGCGATATTGGCACGTTGCGTGTGAGTAACGGAATTTCTGCACATGGTCACGGCTCCGATGCGATTCAGGTCGAGGGTGGCTCTGTGGGTCTGGACAGTCTTGATATTCAAGCAGCAGACGGGGTCGCGCTTCGATTAAAGGATGCGTATCTCTCTTCGCTACAAACGGTCAAAGCTCACGGAGCCGCAGGTGATGTTGTGGTTGAGAGCAATTCACAGGTAATGACGAGTGCCCAGTCTGTTGAAGCATTACGTACAACGGCTGGGAATGCATTTACTATCTCAGGCTCGACACTACTCTCTTTGGAGCATTAAA
Organism: uncultured Ktedonobacteraceae bacterium; assembly: GCA_964250365.1. Lineage (GTDB taxonomy): Bacteria > Chloroflexota > Ktedonobacteria > Ktedonobacterales > Ktedonobacteraceae > JBBQVS01. The sequence goes on along the minus strand of CAXUGH010000009.1, from coordinate 27,964 downwards.
TCAATCTCATCAAAGAAGCTATGTCCTAGAGCGTATACGTTCCGCTCTTTAATGAGCATGTGTGCATTGATACCATGAGAAAGAAAGGGACTATTATGGAAGATCAATCAACAACTCAGCAGAATACTAATAATGCACAGCCTGGGACGATGACGACAACAGCCATCATTGGAGTCGGAAATATTGGCTCAAACGTTGCACGTGATCTTGTTCAAGGTGGTCAGAGAGTTGTTCTGGCAGCTCGCACTCAATCAAGTGCAGATGCTTTAGCAAGTCAACTCGGCGATCTGGCTCGTTCAGCCTCCGTCTCAGAGGCAGTGTCACAGACAAATGCCATTGTCTTCGCAGTGTATCTGGACGCGATGAAGGAACTTATTTCCGAATTATCGGATGCACTAGTTGGGAAGGTGGTCATCGACCCCTCCAATCCAGTAGGACGTGATGAGCATGGCGGCATGACGAGAACTCTGCCTCAAGACCAATCGGCGGGATCTGTTATCGCAAGCCTCCTTCCTACTGGAGCACACTACGTGAAGGCGTTTGGCACACTTGGGGCTGCTTCGCTTCGCTCAGAGCAGAACCGACAACCGCAAAGAGCCGTTCTCTTCTATGCAACTGATGATGCGACTGCTGGTACGACTATAGAGCAACTTATCCGTGCAGCAGGGTTTGATGCGGTTAAAGTCGGAGGCGTGGTTTCCGCAGGACGCATCGAGGTTCCCGGAGGTGATCTCCATCAGAACGGGGGACTCAATGGAAAGGTACTCAACATCGATGAGGCGCGTAGAGCAGTAGGCACGATGGGCAGCTAGGATAGCGAGTTGAAAGGAAGAAAAGAAAAATGCGAGTTTCTCAAAGAAAAATCTGGTTGTTGGCAATTGCCGTGTTGATGAGCCTGCTTGTCTTGAGCGCAAACAGCGTCGGGACAGCACAGGCAGCATTCCATACACGTACCCAAACTGCCACAAAGGGTACCATTATCGCTCAGAATCTGAGAAACCCTCGTGGAGTGCTTGTCACGGACAATGGGACACTGTACGTCACTGAGGCCGGACTGGGTGGAACAGAGAAAATCACGGACCCAAGTTTCGGTCCGTCTGTACGAGGTTTCACAGGACGGGTTAGTAAGATTGCAGCAGATGGCACCAGAACGACAGTCGCGGATGGTCTCCCTTCAACGGCCCTCGGTGGGTATGAAGCGGTTGGGCCTACTGGATTTACGAAGGTGGGAAACTATATTTATGTTGCTGTCGGAATAAGCAATAGTGGCTATGCTCAACGACCAGGAGACGCTTCGGTGCTGCGTATCAATGTAAGTACTGGGCAAACGTCAGTGTTCGCAAATCTGGGAGCCTATGAGTTCGCTCATAATCCCGATGGCTACACGTTGGAGTCGAATCCATATGGAGTTGCCTATGCCACTGACCATAATTTCTACGTTTCGGATGCAGGTGGCAATGACCTCTACCGTGTGAACCCTCGGACGAAAAAACTGAGCCTCGTCACCGTCTTTGCGGGACTTCCCAGTTCGACCCCCAATCCAGGACGTCATGGTAAGAAAGAACTTGATCCGGTTCCTACAGGTATAACCGCTGATCCCAGTGGAGGCGTCAATGTTATTTTCCTAAGTGGGTTTCCATTTCCTTCTGGTGCTGCAAAAGTCGTTCATGTTACCTCTTCTGGCAAAGTTTTTACTTTAGTCACAGGCTTGACATTGGGCATCTCTCTTGCCTACGACTTTCATCACAGGCTCTATGTGACGGAGTTTGCTTCTGGCTATGATACTGCAAAGAATGAATACATTCCTAATAGTGGACGTATTCTGCGCGTTCTTCCCAACGGCAAGACGCAGGTTGTCGTCGATGGGATTAACGAGCCAAATGGAATTACCTTCGATAGACATGGCAACCTCTATGTAGCTACGAACTCTGATATCCCAGTAGCTCAAGGAGCGCAGGGACAAATACTTCGCTTTGATGGTATTGGATGCTAAATATCGCTCATCGCCCTCTCGGTATATTATGGAGCCGCTGGTTTGCTTCACAGTATACCTATCAGTTGTGGAAGAAAAGTAGTCCATTCTCGAAAGGTGTGGAACATGGAGCAGTTGAAAGCAAGTAGTCAAACGATACAGCCCTTTGTAGAAAATGTCACGATCTCCTCTTCCACGCAGGGAACCCATCCAATGGCACAAGTGCCTGATGGAGCTATCGGTCGTACAGCGAATGCGGAGAATAGCAGTCAGGAACACGCAAATAAATGGGTGATCCTGACTCTCGCAGCAGTTAGTTCCTTCATGACAACGCTTGATGCCTCGATTGTCAATATCGGCCTCCCGGCGATTGCCCGTTCCTTTGGCGTACCACTCAATGGAGCTATCGAGTGGATCATCATTGGTTACCTCATTGTTATTGCGGCAGTGCTCCTCAGCTTTGGACGCCTTGCTGATATGATCGGGCGTAAACCTGTCCTACTTGCAGGGCTAGCAGTCTTCACACTTGGTTCTATCTTCTGTGGGGCTTCTCCTTCTCTCGGACTCCTTATTACTGCTCGTATTGTGCAAGGCTTAGGGGGAGCACTCATCTTTGCCGTCAATATGGCGATGATCACGAATGTCTTTCCCACATCTGAGCGTGGAAGGGCACTCGGTATTAATGCTGTTGTTGTATCACTTGGTGTCAGCGTTGGTCCTACTGTTGGGGGCCTGATTACGCAGTCGTTTAGCTGGCGCTGGATTTTTCTCATCAATGTGCCAATCGGCCTCGTCGTCTTTCTATTGTCGTGGCGTCTGCTGACCGAGCGGATGCATAAAGGGCAGGGGCATTTTGATCCTCTTGGGGCAGTACTTTTTGCCATTGGCTTTGCAGCATTAACCCTGGGAATATCTTTCGGTCAACAGTGGGGATGGAGTTCACCCACACTCATTAGCTCTCTTGTGTTTGGGGTGGTGGCACTTCTTCTTGCAATAGTTGTGGAGGGTCGTGTTCAGGACCCAGTTGTGGACCTCGCGCTGCTCAAGAACCGTGTCTTTGTCTCAGCAAATGTGAGTTTCCTTCTGTGTATGCTTGCGTTGTTTGCCGTTGGCTTTCTGTTGCCATTCTACCTAGAGGAACTACGTGGGTACTCTGCAGCACAGGCGGGACTCCTGCTCACGCCCTTGCCATTGACACTAGCGGTCATTGCCCCTGTGAGTGGTTCACTGGCAGATCGCGTTGGCTCTCGCTGGCTAGCACCGCTTGGGTTAGCAATTGGCTGCTTTGGTCTGTTTCTCCTTGGTCAGTTAGATACACAAAGTTCTGTTTGGGATATCGCCTGGCGACTTGTTGTCATAGGTGTAGGTCAAGGACTCTTTCTCTCACCAAACACACGCACACTTATGGGAGCCGCGCCACAGTCTGAGCAGGGTGAAGCTTCAGGGATACTCGCCACGGGTCGTGTCATTGGACAGAGTTTGAGTGTCGCACTTGGAGGGGCAATCTTTGCCACTCTTGGTGCTGCTGCGGCTGGAAGTACGCTTGTCAGCAAGTCTCATACGCTCTCTACTGCTCAGGTACATGCGCTTCAAAATACCTTCATGAATGGCTTTCACGCAGCTCTGTTCGTGAGTGCTGCTATTGCAATACTTGGTGTGTTCACCTCCCTGACACGTGGCAAAGATACTAAAAAAGCTGCGTCATAGAGAAAAGAGGAACTATGAACTCCTGGTTACTGACTGCTTCGCGATTGCAATTCGCTGTTACGGCTGCCTTCCATATGACCTTTCCTGCGGTCACGGTAGGGTTAAGCCTCTTCCTCGTCTTTATGTATGGAGCATACCTGAGAACAGGTAGCGAGATGTACCTGACGATCTATCGCTTCTGGCGCAACATTTTTGCTGTCGGCTTTGGACTTGGAGTTGTGGCGGGCATCGTTATGACATTCGAGTTTGGTCTCAACTGGTCGGGCTATGCCAACGCTGTTGGTCCTATTCTTGGCGTCATTATCAGCATGGAGGTGATTACTGCTTTCTTCCTGGAAGCAGGCTTCCTGGGTATCATGCTCTATGGCGAGGGACATGTGAGTAAGCGAGTCATGTTTGGTGCCATCTGTATGGTCTCACTCGGAAGTCTCCTTTCTACGACCTGGATTCTCTCCGCGAACTCCTGGATGCAAACCCCTGCAGGCTATACTCTCGTGAATGGACAATTTCGTCCAACCGACTGGCTCGCGGCTATCTTCAATCCGTCGTTTGTCTATCGCTATCCTCATGTACTTGTTGGAGTTCTCACTTCTGCCGCATTCCTCGTTACAGGAACGTCAGCGTGGTACCTCTTAAAACGGCAACATCTGGAGTTTGCACAACGCACCTTTTCGCTCGGTCTTGGCATCATCAGTCTGCTCGTGCCTCTTCAGTTATATTTAGGTGATACTGTGGCTACTGCAATGGCTAGTTTCCAACCTGCGAAAGTAATTGCGCTCGAAGGCAACTGGAACTCGACCAACACTGGCTATAACCTGTTCATTGTTACAGACCAAAATCAGCAACGCAACCTCGTGCAGATTAGTATTCCAGGTCTCGGCAGCGTTATTCTCAATCGTGACTTCACGTTCACAAAGCCGGTTCCAGGCTTGAAACAGATACCACAAGATAAGCAACCACCAATGGTCTTTGTCTTCTATGGATTCCGTGTCATGTTTTATTTGGCGATGCTGATGTTTCTCGTCGTTGCCGCCAGTATCCTCCTCCGTTTGCGAGGAAGGCTTTACACAACGCGCTGGTTTCTCTGGTTGACACTTTTTATGATGCCAGCAGGTGTCCTTGCGGTGATTGGCGGATGGGTCACGGCAGAAACTGGGAGACAGCCCTACGTGGTCTATGGTCAACTTCTGACCAGCAATGCCGTTTCTCCGCTCAATCCTGCTGTTGTTGTGACTTCACTTATCGCCATTCTTCTTGTCTACGTTGTCTTGCTCACACTCTACATCGGGTATCTGGTGCGTGCGATTCGTACTGGACCTGAAGATGTTCCTTCGCTTATTCCTCCTGCGTCTCAGACGACCTCTCAGTCAACGCGAGAGGTTGGGGGAGCATCTGTCTTTGGCGATTAGTTCATATTGCATTCTTTGGGAAGGATGTTTTCTATGTCTGCACTCGCATCGATTGCACCGTTTCTCTGGCTCCTGCTCATTCTCTTCAGTCTCCTGGTGTACATGTCTCTGGATGGCTTTGATCTTGGCATTGGTATGCTGCTCCTGCTGGAACGTGACACATCACGCCGCAAAGAGATGATGGAGATCGTCGCAACTGGGTGGGATGGCAATGAGTCGTGGCTCGTTCTGGTTGGTGTTGGCTTGTTTGGCGGGTTTCCATTGGCGTATAGTACGCTGCTACCCGCGCTCTATATCCCGTTCATTCTTATGCTCTTTGCGTTCATCTTTCGTGGCATCTCAATAGAATTTCAAACGCAAAGCGCTAGCTATTCACGCAGATGGGCACTCTCATTCGCGTTTGGCTCACTAGTCGCAGCCTTCTGTCAGGGTATTATTCTAGGAGCGGTTCTTTCTGGGATTCCTGTCGCACATGGGCAATTTGTAGGTGTGCCTTTCGGCTTTGTGACTAGTCTCAGTCTCGTCATGGGCCTATTTGTGATTACGACCTATTGTTTGAGTGGAGCAACATGGTTGAATGATAAGACGGTTGGTGTGCTAGCGACAACGAGCAAACAAAGAGGCCGTGTTCTCGCCCTCGTCGTAGCAGTACTCTTTATTGTGACACTCATCGTTGCCTTGCTAAGTCGTTCAGTTGCTTCTCCACTCTCGCTGACGAGCCTCCTCTTAATAGGAGGTCTTGCCATCCTTGCCCTTGTTGCCCTTGGCCTCCTCAGGCCCATGCTCAAGAATACGAATGCTATTCTGCCGTTCCTGCTTGCTGTTGCTGCACTCGTGTTGGGCATGGTGGGACTTCTTCTGATCAATTATCCCTACCTTGTTCCACCAACGGTGACGATCTGGCAGGCAGCTTCCTCTGGAACGTCCGTGAACTTTTTGTTACTAGGAGTGGGGTTCTGTATTCCCATTGTTCTCGCCTATAACGCCTATGCCTACTACGTATTTCGTGGCAAATTCACACTTCCGCAGGAAAAGAGGGCGTAATCATGAAAGAAAAGACTTCCCACTTTACGTCCGTCTTACTTCGCTGGGTTATTAATATCATCTGGATTCTTGTCTGGATCGTCCTCTTTTTTCTCTGTATCAAGGTATTTGGAGATGTCGTAGGACTTGTTAGTATGCTTCTGCTAATACTCTTCGCAGCGCTGGTGTGGTATGGAACGAATCGACGACGTGAATCTGCTCAGGAAAGAACACAATGAAGCGCATTGCTACGAACCCTTCAAGCAAACATATTCTTACTGTCCTTCTCGTCTACGGGCGAAGCCAGTTGCTTCTATCTACTGCTGCAGGAGTTGGTGCGACACTTGGCCTGATTCTGCAAACATTTGCTTTCGCCAGAGCAATTGAGATAAGCATGTTTGAGCGAGAGCGTATGGCACAGATCGTCCTCTGGCTGCTAGTGTTCGTTGGAGCAATCCTCATAAGGAGCATCTGTATCTATCTCGCTGGACGATGTAGTGCTAAGGGAGCGATGAACATTCAGCAGCACATCCGCCGCACTCTCCTCAATAGCCTGTTCTCTTCGGGCACGTACATACACGAGCAAGGAGAGCATCAAACGGCAGCCACAGTACAGACGTTGCTCGAGCAGGTAGATACGCTGGAACTGTACTACGCTCGCTATGTCCCTTCAATGTGGCTTGCCATTCTCTCGCCACTCCTTTTCCTCATCGTCGTTTTCCCCACAAATTGGTTGGTTGGCCTAATCTTGTTGCTCTCAACGCCCGTCATTCCCTTTTACATGGCCTTAATTGGCATAGGTGCCGAGACCAAAAGTCGAGAACATATGCACCGCATTCGTCTGCTCTCGACGACCTTTTTGGACTATCTACAAGGGATGCAGACCGTGAGGGCTCTTGGTGCAACTGAGCAAGCAAGTAGGAATATTGCTGAGTCAGCAGTTGAACTGGGCAGACGGAGCATGAGCGTACAACGTCTTGCGCTACTGTCGTCCGCAGTCCTTGAATTCTTCAGCACGTTTGCCATTGCCATTCTTGCGGTCTACATTGGTCTCAGTCTGCTCAAGTACCTATCATTTGGTCCAGCTTTTCCGCAGGTGAACTTGCAAACGGGCTTGTTTCTCTTACTCCTTGCTCCTGCATATTTTCAACCTCTGCGTACATTTGCCGCAGCCTATCATGATCGAGCGGATGCTCTTGCTGCAACTGAACATCTTCTCCCACTCCTTAGTGCTTCGCAGGATATGCAACAACATAGGGCGAGGAAGGAAAGAATACAAACGATGCAGTGTGTGGAACTGCGAAATGTGATGTTACACTATCCAAATCGGACATATCCCGCTCTTCAAAAGGTCAACCTTGTTGTCCATGTAGGAGAACGAGTGGCACTGGTTGGACCTTCTGGCTCCGGGAAAACCTCATTGCTCGCACTGTTGACACGACAGGTGGCCCCAACACAGGGCGAGGTGCTTGTCAATGAGGAGAACTGTCATGAAACAGGTGCTATTGAGAGCAGTTGGATTGGTCAGCGTCCATATCTCTTCCCTGGCACTCTTGCTGAAAATATTGCTTTGGGCCAACTCCACCAAACACGTGAGGCGATTGAAAAAGCTGCACACAAAGCACAGGTGATGGACTTCGTATCACACCTTCCTGCGGGATTAGACACCGTAATTGGCGAGCGTGGTCAGGGATTGTCTGGGGGTGAAGCACAACGAGTCGCTCTGGCTCGCGCATTTCTGAAAGATGCTCCACTGCTTGTATTGGATGAACCGACAGCGAATTTGGATATAGAGACGGAAGCGAAACTGATTGAGACACTGACTGTGCTGATGCAAGGCAGAATTGTTCTGCTCGCGACACACCGTCCTGCATTGCTCACATTGTGTCATCGTGTATTGCACGTAGAGGGTGGAACGGTCGTTGAGGAATCTGCCCTTCATGAGGAGGAGTTGTATGTATGAGTTGTTCCCGTACTTCAAACTTCTGCGAGGAAGACCGATACGCTTCCTCTTTCTTGGTATAGGGCTTGCCTGTCTTGCGAGTGGTGCCGCAGTCAGCCTTGTCAGTCTATCGGGATGGTTTATCACGCAGTCCGCTCTCGTTGGCGTTCTCGGCATCACCACGTTTTCGTATCTCTTTCCTAGTGCAGGTATTCGTGCCTTTGCCTTACTGCGTACATTCGTACGTTATAGTGAGCGCGTCGTCAATCATCAAATGACGTTTCAGTGGCTAGCACGCCTACGTATCGTGTTCTTTGCGAAAGCGGTTTCCATGCCGAGACAACGCTTCGCCGTGTTTCGTAGTGGCGACCTGTTGAGCCGCGCAATGGCAGATATTGATGCGCTCGATCAAGTCCTCTTACGCGTTCTCATCCCTACTGTTTCAACAGGCGCAATTGTTCTCGCTGGTCTTGCCTTTCTTTTGAGATGGTCAGTTCTGCTGACGATGCTTGTGCTGCCATCAATGCTGCTGGCAGGTGTTGGGCTACCTCTGCTCATGGCATGGTACAATCGACGCCCTGGTTTTCAGTATGTCAAGAGTCGAGCACGTCTGCGTATGCAATGCATCGAAGCCCTTCAAGGAAAAAGGGAGATTGTCGCCTATCATGCGGAAGAAATTGTGAAAGGTCAGATTATTCAAGAGATGTGCCAGCTTGAGCAGGTGCAGCAACAGATGCGACGTGCGGGTGCGATGAGTGCTGCATTAACAACTGGTCTTGCCGCGTTTACAGCCTTACTAGTAGCAAGTGTTGGCATTCCTCTCGTGATAACGGGTGCATTGCATGGTCCTACATTGGTTATGATCTGTTTGCTCATCTTAGGACTCTTTGAAAGTATCGAGGCGTTACCGCTTGCCTACCAATTTCTTGGCGTGGTGCGTAAGGCAACTCAACGACTCAATGGAATGTTTTTAGAAGAGCAAGCCGAACAGAATGAGTCTGCTCGATGTGCTACATTCCCAATAGATGGTGTACTCACAATGAAAAACGTCTCGTTTCGCTATGATGGTCAAGTCAGGCACGTACTGCACAACCTCCATTGTACGCTTCCTCCAGCAACAGTAGTAGCAGTGACGGGACGTAGTGGCGTCGGTAAATCGACGCTACTGAGACTGCTTGCACGCGAAATGGAGCCTGAGAGTGGAAGTATCGAGATAGCAGGCATACCACTTACTGCATTGAGCGAGGAGATATTTCGGTCTCATGTTGCTTTTGTCTCGCAGGACAGTCACATTTTTAACGCGACACTCCGCGAGAATTTGCTGATGGCAAAACCGGAAGCGACGACTCAAGAGATGCAGGATGTCATTGCGATGGTGCTGTTGACGGAATGGCTTTCGGAACTTACAGATGGTCTTGAGACGAGTATGGGGGAGCAAGGGTATATGCTTTCCGGGGGAGAGCGACGACGCCTGAGTATTGCACAAGCCTTGCTGAAAGCTCCCTCGTTGTTGCTTCTTGATGAGCCAACAATAGGCATAGACAGAAAAACTGCGGTATGTATGCTGCAGTCGATCCGCACTTTTCTTTCCAAGAGTACGATTGTTGTTGCCACGCATGACCCTATGCTCATCTCGTTGATTGAGAACAGTTGTAACCTAGAACTCGATTTTTCTCGCACTAGATAGGAATATACCATGAATATCCCCTCTTCTCAGAAAATACCACAAACGCTTGGCACTGAGAGCGTGGAGGTGACGCTGCAGGCAAACGTATACGCGAACTTTCCACTACGTTAGACAAACTGACGTAGCACATTAAGAAGAATGAAAGATTATGTCACCAGTATTTCTGCAAATTCTGTTGGTCCTGGCACTGCTTGTTGCGGTTGTTGCGCTCGCAGTCCTTGCCACACGGTTTCGTGTTCCCTATCCAGTTCTGCTTGTGCTTGGCGGACTCTTGCTTGGCTTCATTCCTGGGGTCAAGCCCATTGCGCTCGATCCCGACATTGTGCTCTTGCTCTTTTTGCCGCCTTTGATTGTCTCAGCGGCGGGGTCTACCTCGTGGCGCGATTTCCGAAAGGGCTTTGTCTCTATTTCCTTGCTCGCTGTTGGCCTCGTGCTGGCAACCGTCGTACTCGTTGCGCTTTTCTCTCATGCGCTGCTTGGTTGGTCATGGTCGGTAGCCTTTACACTGGGAGCCATTATTTCCCCAACTGATGACGTGGCAGGGAGTGTGACGATTGAGAGTATGGGCGTGTCACGTCGTATCAAAGCTATTATCGGTGGAGAAAGCCTGCTCAATGACGCAACGGGGCTTGTTGCCTATAGCTTTGCGGTTGCTGCCGTGCTTTCGGGAACATTTTCCTTGTGGAGTGCCAGTCTGCAATTTGTGTATGTGAGTGTCGTTGGACTGGGCATAGGACTGCTAGTTGCTTGGCCTATCAGTTGGCTCGACAAATATATCAACAACGCTCCACAAGAAATTACGATTACGGTCGTCACTCCGTTCGTTGCCTATCTGCTTGCTCAACAGGTTGGAGCGTCAGGAGTATTGGCCGCTTTAGCAGCTGGTCTATACATGGGAAGGCGGTCAGCTCTCCTCTTTTCCTCCAATACGCGTTTGCAGGCTAACTCCTTCTGGAATGTGCTAGTCTTTGCCTTCAATGGACTGATCTTCATTCTGCTTGGCTTACAGTTGCACAGTATTGTGACAGGAATTGCTAGGTACTCGCTGCTCACGCTCCTCTGGTACACGCTCTTGATTAGTCTCACCGTGATCCTTGTTCGGCTTGTATGGGTCTTTGCTGCGAACGCACTCTTACGTCTCCTCGACTCGCTATTCCATCGTCCCTCTCGCTATCCAGGATGGCGTAATATGCTCGTAGTTAGTTGGACGGGCATGCGTGGAGGGGTTTCGCTTGCAACAGCCCTCGCCTTGCCCTTGATGATTTCTAAAAATGTGCCATTTCCCAATCGAGAACTGTTGCTCTTCTTCACTTTTGGCGTCATTCTCTTCACGCTTGTTGTTCAAGGAGTTACTCTGGGGCCGCTCATTCGATGGTTGGGTCTACAAAATAACCCTTCACCGGACCTGGAGTATGAAAGACGACAAGCGAAGTTGGCGACAAGTAAAGCGGCTCTTACTCGTTTGGAGAGTCTTGCACAACGAAGTGGAGTGCCCGAAGATTTTGTGGCGCATCTGCGCTCCTACTTCCAACAAAAGGAAGACATTATCATGTCTTATGGGAGTGAACAGAACAACGCAGTTGAGAAGAAGGAGCATCAGCAGAATCGTGCCAGCAAGCAACGTGTGCTCAAAGCAGTGATTGGAGCCGAGCGCGAAGCTCTTGTGAGCTTACGCAATCAGGACACGATAGACGATGATGTCATGCGTGAGCTTGAGCGCGAACTTGACCTGGAGGAGGAGCAACTGGGGAATGAACAATTGCCTATTTTGACTTCCGAAAAGATATATGAAAGGCTCCCCGTCGATGAATAGAGATGCAACATGGGAGCAAACCGTCGTCATTGTTGGCACTGGTCTTACTGGTGGTAGTACGGCAGTTACTTGCGAGAAGAGGGATGGCAAGACCGCATTGTGCTACTCGGTTCTGATCCAACACTTCCTTTCGGGCGTCCTTCCCTCTCCAAAACCTATCTACGAGGGGAGGAAACACGCGACTCCTGGTATGTCAAGCCCAACGAATGGATATAGCACACACGACGTTGAGGTATAGCATGTCACTATGAACCTTTATCGTGAGAATCCACAAAAAACGTAATGATTGTGAGAAGAGTTTCGTTCTTCCTGCTAGGAAGAAGAAAATTTACTTTCTTCTATTTGCTACCTAACTCTATCAACTTTATAAGGAGGAAATGTGAAAAGCACTCTAAGGCAAACAATAGCAGCTCTTTTTCAGTTTGTCGGGTATATTGTATTGCTGGCTCTCGTATTGTCAGCACTTGTCTGGCATACAGTGTCTGTCTCGGCGGCGGCGAAGAGCCTACGTCACACCTTGCCGGGTCACGCAATGAGGGCTTCCAGAATGTTTCGAGCTGTTCACGCAACGGACAAAGCGAAGCAGTTACAACTTTCGATCAGTCTGAATCTAAGGGATCGTGCTGGTCTGGATGCCTTAATCACGTCGCAGAACGATTCACAATCAGCATTGTACCATCATTACCTGACACCACAACAATTTAAGAATGCTTTTGCTCCTACTCAGGCAACCGTGGATCGTGTGGTTGCGTACTTGCAGGGACAAGGACTGCATGTGCTCTCTGTTGCGTCAAATAATGCGCTTGTGAGTGCGTCAGGCTCGGTAGCGACGGTTGAGCGTGCCTTTGGGGTGACTCTGAATGATTATCAACTCGATGGTCGCATTGCCTATGCTCCGACGACTGATCCATCAATTCCTGATACGCTAGGAGATACCATCGTTGATATCGAGGGGTTGGATAATCTCGTTTCCTCTCATCATAGCTCATCTATTACACGCAGTAGACAAGCGACTGTTCCTGCAAAGGGTTATACTCCAGCGCAATTGCGTACTGCTTACGATGCCAATACGCTGATGAACAATAACGGGAGTGGTTCTGGTCAAACAGTCGCACTTTTTGAATTGGATGGCTACAAGCCTTCAGATATAGCGACGTATTTGAATACGTATCATCTTGGCACTCCTAAGTACTCGGATGTGCTGGTCGATGGGGCGACGAATACGCCGGGGTCAGGAGCTATAGAGGTAGAACTGGATATGGAGGTGATGTCGGCACTGGCTCCCGATGCCGCACAGAAAATCTATATTGCCCCCAATACTCTGTCCAGTTCCAATGATATCTACAACAGAATTGTGACCGATGATCAAGCAAAGGTAGTCAGTAGCAGTTGGGGGTTGTGTGAGCTATTCTCTGGCTCTGCTGAGCTTATCACACTAGATAACATCTTCGCACAAGGTGCCGCTCAGGGGCAAGCCTTCTTCGCGGCTTCGGGTGATTCAGGTGCTTATGACTGTCAGGGTCTCTCGACTTTGGAGGTAGACTCACCAGCCAGTGATCCGCATGTGGTTGGTGTTGGCGCCACATCATTGCAAACGAGCAGTGATGGAACCTATGGGAATGAGTCCGCATGGAGTAATGCGAGCAAAGGTACTGGTGGTGGTGGTGGTGTCAGTGCCTTCTTTACTCGTCCAGCCTATCAGAAGGGACCGAATCTGACTACTCTGAATCGTGAGGTGCCTGATGTCTCGGCAGATGCTGATCCACAGACAGGATATTCTGTCTATTGTACAGTAGCAATAGATGCTCCAATTTGCACGGAGAATGGTTGGACCGTTGTTGGTGGGACCAGCGCGGCTGCCCCTCTCTGGGCAGCTTTAGCAACCGATACGAATGAATATCTGATCCATCAAGGAAAACCCACTCTAGGAAGTGCCAGTGCGAGCCTGTATGCGCTCTATACAACATCACAGCCGTATAATGCGTATCACGATGTGACAACAGGGAACAATCTGCATTATCAGGCAACGAAGGGCTATGATCTGGCGACTGGTCTTGGCTCACCTGATGCCTGGAATGTTGCGCGTGACGTAAGTATGCTGCCTCCTGCTGGCACTCCTAGTTCCATACAATTGCTGAAGAATCCGAACTTCGACCTTGCAGCGCAGTCATGGATGGAGAGTGCTTCTGGCGCATACGAAATCGTGACCTCAACCAAGCCTCATGCGGGTGGTTTCAGTGCTGACTTCTGTGGTTATGCGACCTGCCGAGATCGCCTCTGGCAAACCGTCACCATGCCTTCCTCATCTAAAAAGGTCGTGTTGAGCTACTGGGTCTATGTCAACAACCAGACACCAACTCCCACTTGCACCGATACTCTTACAATCAGCCTACGTAATAGTCGTGGTAGCTCCTTTGCTACTCCTCAAGTCCTCTGTAACACACAGGCTGCAGGATGGAATCAGTATACCTTTGATGTGACTGCTCCACTGAGCAGATATGGCGGACAAAACATCACTCTCGACTTCCGTAGTCGCACCGGACCTAAAACGGCAACTGAATTTTTTGTGGATGATGTGTCCTTGACGGTCACTTCTCGCTAATCAGAAACTGTGTCCTTGATCATACAGTTCAAAGGAGTTTTTTTATGCGATTGTACTTCTTGCTTGCCTCCTTCACTGGTATCCGAAGGAAAATGGCAAGCCAGCAAGTTCGCCATCTCGTGTTCATACTCATGCTATGTCTGCTTCCTGCTGGGTTGCTTCTTCCATCTCTCGTACATGCCAAAGCTGCTGCACCAGCAAAAACCATCCAGGTTTCGGGTCTGACAATGATCAATCAGCATTTTGGCTGGGCGGTGAGTGCGAATAGTCCTTATCATGTGTATAGAACTCATTCAGGCCCTGAGCATTGGAGCGATGTCACGCCGCCTTTGCTCGCCAGTGATCCCCAGACTATCCTCACGAGTTCCTACTTCCCAGATGCAACTCGTGGCTATCTGGGCGTGTTGCAGAATGCGAATGTCTTTCTGCTGAGTACACAAGATGGAGGAAAAACGTGGCAGACAACTCCTTTTGCTATTCCTATCCTGACCGATCCAGTAACGATCACGCAGATTACCTACGTGGATACGCAACATGGGTGGCTCTCTTTTAAGAGAGCAAACTTCCAGCCTGGAGACTACGATATTCTGTTGATGAGTACCAATGACGGCGGCAAAACGTGGCAAACGTTATTCGATACAACGCAGAATCCATCGGTTCTCCCACTTCCCTATGGAAACAGTAGTCACTTTCTGTTCACTACTCCTCAGAATGGTTGGGTGACGGGTATTCAGTTGAATGGCGATGCGTACCTGTATGCGACTCATGATGGCGGAAAAACCTGGAAGCAGCCAAATATTGCTCCTCTCAAAGGGAGTGGGAGTATCGATTTCTCACAGGACTACGGTCCCTATTGGCAAAATAGCAAAACCGCGACGCTCTATGTCAAATACGATACATCTTCTGGCAATGGAATGCCGCATATTACAACCTATCAAACATACAATGGGGGTGCTAGCTGGATATTAGAATCATCCTCACCCTCTAGCAGTTTTCAGGAACTCTTTTCGCTGAATTTCCTGAATGCACAGCAGGGCTGGAGTTTTGGCTTTGATGGGCAAGGACAATTTATTGTTCATCATACCAACAATGGTGGTCGTTCGTGGGAACTCATTTCTCCCACTGGTCTGCTCAAACCCGATACGCAAAACCAAGTAATCGGGAATCTATCGTTTCTCAATGCAAGAACTGGTTGGGTTGCGATCAAAGATATTCAGAACAACTGGAACCTCTTCCAGAGTGATGATGGTGGGCATACTTGGAATGCTATACAGCCCCTACTCGATTAAAAACGGGACATATGGGTTTCGTGCCGAACGATTTGAAACGCACAACATATGAGTCATCCCGTTGACACCGTTGGCGAACCTTTGAGGGACTAGGCTGCAAAGTGAGGTCAGGTAGGATAAGCATTCCAAACCTAAGTGACGAGTTATCCTGAGGCGGGACACTCTCATAGCAGACAAGCTAGCGAGAGGACTTTTCGTGCAAGTTGCTTAATGTAAGAAGCTGTCAATTTAGCGCGGCATTGCGAAGCAATAGGAAGTGCTTTGTCACCTGCTGTCCAGTGACTTCCTCCTCTCAATAGATTATCCTTTCAAAGGATGGGGCAGTAAACGAGGGCATTAGCCCTGCTATGTTGGAAGCCATTTTGTAGCCCAAAGAGAGATGACCCGTATTGCTACATTCAGTTCTTGGCCCATCTCCGTCAACTCGTACTCAATGCGAACAGGCGAGGTAGATGCAATATGACGCACCACGAGTCCTTCTGCCTCAAGGTTACGAAGTCGTTCTGTGAGGAGTCGATCAGAGATGCCTGGAATTGCGAGAAGAATTTCATTATAGTGATGAGGTCCATGCATGAGCACTCGTAAGATAGATCCCGTCCACTTCTTGCCAATAATCTCCATTGCATGATGATACTGCGGACAAAATTCCGCGAGCTGATGAATGTCTGGTAACGAAACTGTAATGTCTTCCTGTGTTTGTTGTTGCGATTGTGGGATGGCGTGTACTTTCATGTGTTCATTAATACCTCCTCTTACAATTGATACGTCTCCTTATTGCGAAAGTATAGCATATTCAAGCTATGATTGGTAGCCTAGCTACTTTATTATGGTAGACCAATTGAAACATCATGCCCACTTGACAAATATTCTTTCAGGCTACATAATATAGCCAAGCAACTATTAGTTGCTTTAATTTCGTAAAGTTCTTGTGTATAAGCTACGTTGTAGCTAACGGTAGCTTCCGTAGTGATACTCCTTATGTATTCTTAAAGGAAACATTCATGAAATATCGCACGCTTGGTCAACAGGGCCTCGAAGTTTCAGCTCTTGGCCTAGGAACGATGGGCATGACATGGGCCTATGGCTCTAGTAATGATGAGCAGAGCATCGCCACGATTCATCATGCTCACGAGCTTGGTATAACACTCTTTGATACAGCAGAAATCTATGGCGGGGGAACTGGTTCAAGCGAAAAGTTGCTCGGTCGGGCGGTCAAAGACTTTCGTGATGAGGTGATACTCGCAACCAAGTTTGGCTATGATATGACCAAAGACCAATCTAAAGGCGAGTTTTTGAATAGTCAACCTGCACACATCCGTGAGGTCGTCGAGAACAGCCTACGCTACTTGCAGACCGATCATATAGACATCCTCTACCAGCACCGCGTTGATCCAAACGTACCTATCGAGGATGTCGCTGGCACAGTCAAAGACCTCATCGCTGCTGGCAAAGTTCGCTTCTTCGGACTCAGCGAAGCTGGTCCCGATACCATTCGTCGAGCGCATGCCGTACAACCCGTATCAGTGTTGCAAACAGAATATTCTATCTTCGAGCGTGATGTTGAGTCCGCAGTCTTCCCGACGCTTCGTGAGTTGGGAATAGGCTTCGTCCCTTACTCTCCATTAGGACGTGGCTTCCTCACATCTTCAGTAAAGCCAGCAAACGAATACGCAAAAGATGACATGCGTCATAATTTTGACCCACGCTGGCAAGGAGAAAACTACGAGGCGAACCTGAAAGCCGTTCAGCAATTGACTGACCTCGCGAAGTCCAAAGGCATCACTGTTACTCAGTTGGCACTGGCATGGCTCCTCGCTCAGGGAGAGCATATCGTGCCAATTCCTGGCACACGCAACCCAGCCCGCTTGGAAGAAAATGTTGCTGCTGTCGATGTGTCACTCAGTTCTGCCGATCTTGAGCGTGTACATCAAATCCTACCCAATGGAGCCTTCGGTAGTCGCTATCCTGCCGGAATGCTCCCTAAGTGGTAGCTTTCGTGTATTAGTGCGAAAGGATAAGCACTGCTGATAAAGGGTGCTTCTCGACGCTGACCATAATGGCTCATGAACTTGGTGGTTTCGACTACGTTTCACGAAGGTATCCAATCGAGTCGCCAAGTTCATGAGCTATTGAGGGATCACACGTTGGGCCCGTGTAGTAGGCTCAAATCTCTGTAATAAGCCCTTCTTCATGCAAGTAATACGGTGCAGCATTACGCAATACGAACCCTACACACCTTTGAAGTGTGTCCATTCCATTGCAGCTTCATTGTGAATCTCGCCGATTGCATTTGCTACCTCCATTATTCGCGTGCTTGTTGCACGAACTGGAATTGATCGATTGCGAAAGCGTCGTTTACCTGTTGGTAGTGAGTCTCAATTAGAAACACTAGAAGGTGGAGATGACGAGAATATTCTTTATCAAATAGAAACTTTGTAGTGGTTATGGGAGCCACTATGCATGTTTGTTGGGAGCCATTACTGGTGCTAAAACAAGAGGGAGCCAAAAGTGGCTCCCTTACTCACAAAGGTATCATAAAGAGCTTTCGATGTCTACATAATGGAAGCCGATCTTGAAAGCTAGAACAATACAATGCTGAAATTTTTTTTGTCATCCTATTTCGGGCTATAGCCAATACTAGAGATGTGCTTTTTTACAAGATGCTCATATACCTTTTACTTCTCAGCATCTAGCGCATCGTTATTGAGCAGTTTAGAAAAGAGGATGCACTGTTTGTCGTGGCATCATAAACCTCCCCCTCACTTTATTCTATGTTTAACTTTGTCGTGTTTCCTCCCCCTACTGAGGCGATAGCAATTGTAGTACACCACCGTAATACAAGATAAAGGGAACAAAAACCCCTATATTTGTCTATATTCTTCTACTCGTGTTGCTTGCCGTGTATTGCCTTGAGCTATAGACAATATATGTTCATCAAGAGATGACTAGAGGCGAAAAAATGGTGGGTATTCTTTAATCCGTTAATAAGACGTGTATTTCGAGGAAAGCATTGAAAATTTTTATTTCTCTTGTAGACGAAGAGGAAGTTGGACAACGTTATCTCTTTAAACAAGTGGCGTCTCTTTATCCATATCCTCTCGTACATCTTTTGATGTAAATAGTCACAAGAGATTTAAAGACGTATACATTTCAGTCACTGAGACTTTACCTTTGCTCTGATTTTCACACTTTTCTGTTGAGTTGTAAATTTTCATACTTGTTGTTGATAATCGAACGGATTTGTGTTGCAAAGCTTAGTAAGGATATCCTCGTTGGGAGCCATTTACTCTTAATCGCAATGGGATAATGGGAGCCACTACTGGCTCCTATTACATGACCACTTGATAATAGAACAGAGGTGCCAACGAGTTTGCATTTTTGTCAACTTTCTTCAAGGCCATCTTCTAACGAGAGGATTTCTGCTAAGGCATCATCGGCTGCCTCACGTACTAGCTGTGATTCTTTGTTATCATTTCTTAATACGAGTAGCCGAAGAACTGCTGCTTCTGGAATATTGCGGCGCAGTTTCCCAAGTGCCTTAGCTGCTCTCATGCGTACTTCCCAGTAGGGCCAGTCAAGAAGCTTCACTACTTCTTTCACAAGAAAAGTAGGAGCATATTCTAAGTATTCGACAGCTTCGGCAATGAGGTATTTCCCTGTAGATGCTAATATCTTACTGGTTCCCTCTCCTGTTACGACGCGAGATAGTTCCAGAAGCACTGTCGATATTGTTTCAGGATGGGTTTCAATCAGCATGCTGAGAGCTGCCAAACGTACCTCTTCTTCACTCTCGCCTATCATTGCTATCAGTTTCTCTACAGAGACATGTTCTGCTGATGCACGAAGCGCGGAGGTTCGCATTAAACCGTTTTTGTGTTCGAGTGCCTCGAAAAGCGATGCTATTGGAAAAAGGTCTCCCATGTTCTTTATTATCTGTAGTGCTTCTTCACGCACTCTCTCATCTTTGTCACCGAGAGCGATCTGAAGCTGTTCTGTCGGTGTTCGGTCTCCTAAGGCGTGTAAGGCTGCTCGGCGTACCTGACGATCCTCATCAGTTAGCATGAACAGTAATTTTCCCTCTGGGGTATCCTCTCCTAAAGCATAAATTGCATCCCGACGTTCCTCCTCTCTCTCATCCTCAAGTTTGTCGATAAGCTGACCGTGTGAATAGTGTTCCCTCAAGACTTCAACGTGAGCCATCAGCATTTCATCAGCCATTTTACTTTCCCCCAAGTGATCGCGAGGCGCATCGTCCATCCGTGTTATGAGAGAATAGACAATACTTTCCCTCACTTGTGGCTGTACCTCCTCCATGTACTGTGATTCTTCGCCCAATTCTTGATCTTGTCTCGCTTTGCTCTGAGGCAGTTTGAGAAGTCCATCCTCATCGTAGATGTCATCAAGTACTTGCCATTCTCCTCTTTGTTTGAGCATACGAATTGCTGTATAGTAGACTCCAGGCTCTTCATCCGCGAGAGCTTCAGTTAATAAAGGTAAGGGAAGCTGTTCTTCCCGTTTTTCCAGTGCGTGCATAGCAACTGCTCGTATCTCCCCACTCGCATCTCTAAGTGCAGATAAGAGGTGATCGCGAGGGGCATATGTTCCCAATATTCTGATCGCATCCATCCGTATGCGTTCGTTTTCATGATGAAAGAGAACCGCATAGTGATTCGTAGTAATCTGCCTTTCTACCTTCTCCAAAAAAAGACGAGCAGGGCGTGCGATAGAGCTATACTCGCTTTGTAATGCTTGCAGTACTTTTTCTAAGAGGGGAAGATCAACAGATATTTGTTTTGAAACCCGTCCCATTATCCTGAGTGTTGCGGCTTTTATTCTTCTGTCTGTGTCATCCAACAACAGAGCTACTTTACTTGATTCACTTGGCAATGGCTCTGTCTGCATTTCTAAAGCTCTCACCGCCTCTAAGCGTACCTGAGCGTAAGGATCATTGAATGCTTTTACGAAAAGATGTAGAGGAGCTTCTTTTCCCAGTCTACCGAGTAGCTGTATGGCAATGGCTCGTAGATATCCATTTGACGAATCTGAAAGCGATGTAATGAATTGCTCCACAAATGCCCATTCTTGTCGCATTCCTAGGATATATGCAGCCGATAGACTCCGCTCCTTACTTGTATCGTACAAAGCCTTGATTACTTCCTCTGTTGGCGTCTCACTCTGAAATTCTCGGATTATCGGTAGAAACTTTCGGAGATTGGTTGTTTGCATAACATGATAAAGCTCTTGAAACCCAAGCTTCATATCTTCGATAGGTTTGTCAAAAGGAAATCTTTCATCTAATAGCGATAATACCTCTAATGCTGATCTATAAGCATTGCTGAAGAGTCCCTGTGTTTCCGAAATGTCTATCTCGGCAACTAAGTTCTTTAAGGGAGTTCGATCACCTAAAATCTGAATTGCGGCTGCTCGGACAGCATCATCAGAGTCTTCTAACATGGGAATCAATCGCGACCAGGGTGTTTTTTCTTTCAGCTTTCCTAATGCTCCCACCGCAGTCATTCGTACAATTTCGTTCTTGTCGCTCAGGCATTTGATAATCTCATGCACTGGAATCCTCTCACTCAGGTTACTAAGTGCCTCGACTGCCGCTCTTCGCACCCGCCAATCTACATCTCGCAGTCCTAGAAACAGATAGGAAAGGAGATCGTCACGCTGTACCTCGCCTACTGCCTTCATCGCTGCTTCTCGAATGAGTACCTTGTGACTCTTTAAAACGTGAATTATTGCTCTCGTTGCCGAGTACCCATCAAGCTCTGCAAGTGCATGAGCAGCAGCGTCGCGCACTTCTTCGCGTTGATCATCTAGGGCACTCATGATATAGGGAACTTGCGTATAGGTTCCTAGCCTTCCAAGTATTCGCAAAACTGCCTCATATACTGGTACACTGCCATTGGCAATATCCTTTGTGAGCCTCTTTACAATCTCTGACACTGTAGACGGGTTAAAATGACGTACATCATCTACTAGCGCGAGCAATCGCTTCCCTCGTATTTCCTGTTTGCGCTCAATTGTTTCGAGGAGTGCTTGTATCCAAATACCTGCAATATATCTTTCAAACTCTACCCATTCCTTGTTCCTCCACGTTGTCTTTGTTTCTCCTACCTCACCCAAGGAGTGAATTGCGAGGACGAATCCCAAGTCACCTACGTCTCCGTCCGGCTGCATTTGCAGTGCCGCGAGTGAGCGGAGCCAAGAAAGAGCATTATGTACGCCTACTTGTTGTGGTTCGCTAACAAGCACACCAATCAAAAGCCGCAGCGTCTCAACCCACTGACTATACCTTCGTTTCTCCCAAGCTAGTTCCCGAGCGTCTTTGCAAGTGGCTTCGTTTGAGCTAAGAAACATTTGAGCTAGGTCCGTTGCAGCTAAATACTCTTGATAGCTTTGATGCCAGAAGCCATAGATGTTTTCAGCAACGACTTCAAGGAGACCCGAATTTATGATATCTTGAGCAATCGTTTCTGTGGACCAATTCTCTATCTGGCTAGCACGGATTTCTGCTAAGAGACGAAAGAGCATTTCACGCGAAAATGTACGCCTTTTCAGCCTTTTCAGCTTTAGAGCAAGCGCGGATGCTACTATACATATCGTTGTTCGTCGTTGACTATCTTTCAGACGCATTTTCAATACAGCATCTATAACCTGACGATATAATTGTGCTCGGCTTGCTGGGAGTTTCCCCACATCAACAAAAACAATAGCAGCAAGACTCAAAAGTAATGGATTTTTTCCCCATGTTATCGCTCGTTCGTGATTTTCTAATGCTTTGATAAAAGAGGACGGCAAGCGTCTTGGAGATGTCTTGGAACTATGAAGGTGCTTATAAATTTCTGGAAGTAGTCGTTGAGCTAGTTCTCTTCGTAATTCAGTTGTGAGAGGCTGCAACTCCCATTCGCTAAATTGTCCTTGTTGCAACTGCCCACTTCTATATTCGGAAAAACGCGACCCAATGATCCAGATGTTTCCTTGTTCTGCTGCTTGCTCGTTTATCCAAGCTAGTATCTTCTCTCTCTGTTTGGACGAAACCTCATCTAAGCCATCTAAACAAAGAAAAGCCTGCCCTCGTTGTATCTCTTGCCAGAGTACATCTGCATAACGGTCGTCTATTCCCATGTTTCCCAACAGGATTGGCAAATACTGTTGAAATGTTTTGTTAGACTCAGCCAGTTCGGGTAAAGAGATGAAAAGGGGAATTATGCTGGTAGAGTCAGCTATTGCACGCTGTACTGCCTTCAAAAAAAGTTTCCGAAGCACAGTCGTTTTTCCAGCTCCAGGATTTCCTAAAATGACGAGACGCCCTTGAGGACTTTTTTCCAGTGCCTCATCTCCATCTTTCGCTATGACAACTGAAGGTGCTTTCTGTGTATGTTTGAAGAAACGAGATGTGTCAGATTGGGACGTAGCGAAGCGTGGGTCGTCTTCAGATTTCGTTGGTTCATCAAGGAGTGCCCGTCGCTCGTCGTAGGCAAGGTCTTCAGCCACTACAGCGTCTTTGTGCATTTTAAGTGGCTGAAATATGTTTTGAAGAGGGAAGTTGCTGTCTTTTCCCAGTGGAAGCGTTACAAGGCTATGACGCTTCGTCATTCTCTCAAGATATATTGTGCGAGTCACAGATGCACTAAAGGTACCTGACTGTTGCTGACTGTTGAAGTGAGAAGAGGATGAGGGTATAAACTTCAGCTTTTTCAGAGAGTCGCTCGACCAGTCGGCTTGGTCAAATGGACCACAATCCATAAGACGTAGCAAATCATCTGCTTCTTCTCTTGTTGTAATAGCCTCTAATTCTGCTAACTTTTTTACAATCATCTTTACATACAAGGGAGTCAAGAGTTCCTTACCATGAAGACGTCTACTCAGTTCTGAGGAAGTAAGTCCAATATGGTGGGCCAGCGATTCCGCAGATATCCGACGTTGCTTAAGATACAATTTCACTTTTTCTTGAAACTTTTTGATATCCGCCATGATTATTCCCCAAAACACCTCAATTTATCACAAAAAAGCGCAAGCACAATACTGTAGGATGAACTATAGAGATTCGACGTTTGGTACAAGGGTAAAAAGGTGTGAAGGTAAAGATTATCTTCACTGGTTACGAACGCTACTACTGCTTAATCTATCACGACATGACCAAGATAATTCTATTTTTATCAAAACATACTGAATAAAACTTATTGCGAAGCTTGGGTCATTATATCTAACCATGTCTATTTGTGCAATAGAACAAGAGATGTTTACATGACAGCACGACAAGCATACTACAGTACATCTTTGAGGAGGAAATTTATGACAGAACTATGGACCTATCAAAAGCAAGCCGTACAGCATGTCTTAAAGAAAATAGTAGAGGACTATTTTAGAATGTACGTCACCTTACCAACAGGAACAGGGAAAAGCATTATTCTTGTTGCTCTCGCAGCGCTACGTGTTCTTGTAGGGCGCGTACTTGTGCTGATTCATCGGCAAGAAATTGCAATCCAACTAGTCAAGGCTCTTCGAGAAGCAAACCTCGACGTTGGTTTAGTGATGCAAGGACATCGCGAATTAGGAGCACCTGTTGTCGTTGCAACACCTCAATCATTGTCTTCAGAAATGTTGAAGGCACTCATTGATGCGAACGAACAACCTATCGCAACAGTTCTCATTGATGAAGCACATCACGCTGTAGCAGGTTCAGCATATGCGCGCATTCTCGACTGGCTTGAAGTTGTCCCTCATCAGGTACCAATCGTAGCTGTTGGATTTACTGCTACACCCTATCGAAGTGATACGCGAACTATGTTCTCTGTGTTACCAACATGTGCCTTTGCTCGCGATATTCCCGATATGACTCGTGAGGGTTATCTTTCGCCATTGAGATGGGAGCCGCTTCGAATCAAACTAGACTTACAAAATATTGTGAGGACAACCAGGGAAGGAGAAACTGATTATGATGAAAATACCCTCGCAGCAACATTAGATATTACAGATATTACCGAGGCTATTGCACGAAAAGTAGTAGTGAGCATTGGACAACGTCCAACGCTACTTTTTGCTGCAAGTGTAGAGCATGCTGAACACTTTGCTGAAGCATTTCGTCGCCTCGGAAGCAACGCTCACGCTGTTTCGGGGAAACAAAGTTTAGCGCAGCGAGAACGGGTGTTTACCGATTGGCGAAACGGGGTACTGCAAATAGTATGTAATTGCTCACTACTCACTGAAGGCTTTGACTTTCCGGCAATCTCAGCTTTAGTTATCGCTCGTCCTACACTATCTCCAAGTTTATATATGCAAATGCTTGGACGGGGAATACGCTTGGCAACAGGAAAGAAAGACTGCCTTGTGCTTGATGTGATGGGTAATGATCCTGATACAAGTAAGCAGATTGTATTACCACACCTTGTTGGGGACATTGAGGGAGAGGGCGCAATTGGTCCACAGTCATCTGAGCCTCTAGAAACGTTACCGCACCTTGTTAGTGATGCTCAAGGAAAAGATAGTCGTGTCTATTCCCCCAAGAGAACATCTATTGATCCCTTGCTGAAAGCTATCTATGGCACAGATACCCTAAGTCTGTCCTTACTTGACCCCGTTGGGCAATCACAGTATCGCTGGATTCCATATCGCTTACACGGATATGAGGGCTATCTTGCTCGCATCAGCCAATACGAAGGAGCAATCATCGAGCGCGATCCAGAAGGAAGTGGCCTGTACCGCTCCCGTCTCCACGAGAAGCAGCCCAGACAGACTGCAACAGACACATGGATAGAACATCAATATCTCCCCTTACGTCAGCAGGTTGCTCTCGTACATGAAGCGACACATGCACACTACAGCAAGGCTTTGGGCGGCAAAGAGTCGAAGTGGCTGCGTGAACCAGCCACTGAGAAGCAGTTACAAGTGTTGTATCGAATGCATTCACGAGCGGCACGGGAGGCGAAAACCAAAGCATGGACTGGACAGAAGGTGTCAGATCTCATCACGTTTTTGTCTATGCGCGGTACTCTTACTCATCCACCTCCATTGCCACAGGAGATGCCCAATGATGGAGCCTGATAATACACCTTCTATGAAAAGAGTCTGATTTGAAAGAGCGAATGAAGAGGATGTGATGGCAAAGCAACAGTTCAATGTTTCAATCGACGAAAACCTCAAACATGCCTTGGACCAGAAATCCAAGCGAGAAGGTCGAACGTTGACTGCTATCGTTGAGGAGTGGATACAGCAGGACGCAGCTCGCACACAAGGAGAGGTGTTGGAGCGGCAAAGTTTGCCTCTGGTGCGTGAGACCATCCGCGAGGAGGTACGCAGATCGAACGCCGAACTCTATACCAAACTTCATGATGCGATGCTAAGAGAAATACGAGACTCGCTTAGAGAAAATATAGCTCAGGGAAACACTCGTCTGGCTAAACTCATCACTCGCACCGTGCGAGATAGTGGTATTATTCGCCGTCTCGTATATGCGTTTCTGTCAAAAACACATGGAAAAGTCTTCGCAACAAAGGGCTATGAGCATGCAGAGCAGCAGACGTTAAAGGAACTTTCGGAACGTATTCCAGCACTTCCTCAGTCACTTGTAGAGGAGCAGGAGGTTGAATAATGAACAATTCATTTGATGACTACCTGTCTGACAATGACCTGCTGCAAGACATGGAAGAGCAACTCTATAACCCGCTACCTGATGGATTAGTGGAGCAAGGTTGGCTCGATCTTCCAGAGATAGAGCGCGACTGGCTTGAATTACCAACGATAGAACGCGATTGGCTCAATTTACCAGTAGTAGAGCAGGAGTGGTTAGACACGCCTACGATGCCAGAACAGGATCGTATGGAACCGACACTCAGTGATACTTTTGACGTTGACCTAGATATCTAAGCGAGAGTAACGCATGATCGTTAGAGGGCGATTTGTACGAGGTAACCGCGAGAAGTCATCCAAGCACCTTGCGGCACACCTTCGCTACATTGAACATCGTCGTCGAGACGAGCAGCATGAGGATCGCGAAGATCGTTATCTTTTCGGCAAAGAGAATGACTCTGTTGACTGCGAAGAGGCTGTGAGTGATGTGATGGCTCATACCAGTACCAGTGTAAACTATCACAAAATCGTCCTGAGTCCAGGGGCTGATGAGCCTATTGACGATTATCGCCAGTGGGTTCGTGACGTGATGCACGATGTGGAGGAACGTCAAGGCAAGGAACTTCATTGGTATGCTTCTTATCATGCCAACACGGAGCATCCACATGTTCATCTTGTCCTTGCAGGTTGTGGAGAGAACCTGGAATCGGGAGAAGCAGAACCAGTCAAGCTCTATAAACAGGATTACCAGTACTTCCGTGAAAGCGCGATTGATCACAGTGAACGCGATTGGCAGCTTCAAATTTCGGACGCGCTAGAAGAATTTCACGAACGGGACACCGTCGTGAATGACCATGAACATGAGTTTACCCACGAACATAAATCGTCGTTTGCAGATGAACTCCAAAGGGGTGATGACTATGATGAGATTTCTTATTAAACTGCTCGTAGTAACATTAGCTGTATGTTTATTCATCTATCTCTTCCGTTTCGTGTACCCCTTTGCTGTCCCTCTCGTGCTGCACCATCCACAAGGGTGGCTCCGTACACTCACTACGAAGGTTGTAACAGAGAAAACCCCCCAATACTATCCATTTGTCATTCTTGGATTCTTGTGTGTAATGTACCTTCTTGTCACACTGGATCTGAAACTGCGCCGATCAGCTACCTACGGAGAATCACACTATGCTACTTTTCGCGAGTCGCTCCGCTTCGTCAATCTCTTTTTTGTTTTCAAACAAGCCTTGTACCTGCTACGTCTCCCCTTTGTCTCAACAAGAGGTATGATGCAAAAAGCTACTAACAGTGTTCAAACAACACCGCGTTCTCGTCACTCTACTCCAGCGACACGCTTTGTCGTTGGACGGTACCTATTGCTAACAGTCTCTTTATCGGAGGAGCAGCAATGGGAACATGTCCTTTTAACTGCTCCCACCGGACGCGGCAAGAGCAGTCTCATTTTCATTCCAAATTTGCTTCGCGAACGGGGAAGTCGATCTCTGTTTGTCGCGGACTTAAAAGATGAACTTTTCAAGACGACTGCGGGATGTGTTTCTCGCTACCATACTGTGAAGATTTTTGCTCCGACGAGTCCAGCAACGAGCCAGTCTTACAATCCTTTGCTACAGATTAGAGGCGTCGAGGACGCTCAGTATCTTGCAGACTGCTGGGTACAAAACACAGGAGAGAGCCGTGATCCCTTCTGGTCTACCTGTGCGCGGCAACTCATTTCTGCTGTAGCGATCCATCTGCATGATACAGAACCGGACGCGCCCTTCATTCGTCTTGTGGATATTGTTACTAGTTCGTATCAGAACGTGAAAGCAATCCTCTCGGGCACGTCTTCACGGGAGGCACAACGCCTGGGGAAGGAATTCTTGGCGAATATGGAGGTGCATGAACGCCTAATTGCTAGTATCATGTCTGACACAGGCAACCGCTTTCA
>CAXUGH010000008.1:43888-46328 GCA_964250365.1 uncultured Ktedonobacteraceae bacterium | reverse complement strand
ATGCCGCTCGCGCTATCGTCACGCCATCTCTCAGTAGCCGTACACTAATAACTTGTGTATCCTGTTGCTGTATGCGTTGTAGCTCAGTCCCTTGATTAGCCGCGAGCGTTATAGAATGACGTTCCTCTGAGACAAGCGTACCGTCAAGTGTCCATGTGTCTAGCACTACCTCGCCTTCGATAGCGACAGTTGTGCCGTTGACTGCCCACAATTCGACCTGTCTATCTTGTGTTGCCATTAGCCCGACGACGAAGGGAGCTAGTTCGCGGCGCACGACGTAGTAGGCGGCCTTTGGACGTAGATAGTAGTCAACAATCGCCCAGCTTGTGACAGGCCAGCAGTCGTTAAGTTGCCAGAGCAGTGCGCCGCCAGTTTGTTTGTCGAGATGCCCCCAATGCCTACGCCAACCGCGGATCGCCACACCCATCGCCTCTGCCTGGATGAATTGTGTGGCATAGATATAATCCGCAAGGTCGGAGGGCATACGAATGTTATCAACGATATAGCCCGCTAGTAGTCTCTGTCCGCCATCGCTTCGATTATGGAAATCGAGCGTGGAACTCTGCGGATATCGCTCCTCCGGCGGCACAAAGCTCTCGATAGTGCCAAGTTCTGGAAAACTCTCTATGCCAAATTCGCTCACGAAACGCGCCGTTCGCTTGGGATAGTCCTGATAGGGAATAGATTGTTGCCAGATGTCCCATACATGCATATCGCCTTGCTGCATATCGTTGGCATTACTTCCACCATAGGGACTGCCGATCCAGTAGGGACGTTGCGGATCGAGCCTCGCACAAATTTCAGGCAACAGCTGCTCGTAAATGGCGCGTGCTGGAAATGCCGTCTTTGTAAAGTCACCATTGAAGGCTCTATCATAGGTGCCGAGACTTTGCGCTAGCAGATAGTCCTCGTTGTTGCCGCACCACAGAGCGATACTGGGATGATGGCGTAGGCGGCGCACAGTAACCTCTGCCTCGGCTTTGACACTTGCCTGAAACCAGTCGAGGGCGAGATAGATACCGCAGCCGAAGAGAAAATCTTGCCACACCAACAGACCTAGCTCATCACACGTATCATAAAATACGTCATCTTCGTAGATGCCACCACCCCAGACGCGCACCATCGTCATATGTGCATCTGCCGCAAGTTGTAGCCACGCCCGATAGCGATCTTGGGAAATACCAGGTAAGAACGAGTCGGCGGGAATCCAGTTCGCACCACCACAATAAATGGGAGTATTGTTGACAGAAAAAAAGAAGGTTGTCCCTTCTTCATTCGTAAGCGGTTGCTGTATGAGTTGGAGGCGACGCACCCCCACACGCTGCTCACGTCGGTCTAGCTCTCCTGTATCGTCATATAGCGTTGCAATGACCCGATACAACGGTTGATTCCCATAGCCACGAGGCCACCACAAGTGCGGCTGCTCTAGCTCGAATATGGATTGTACTGTATTAGTTGCAAACGGCAGGATTTGCTCAGCGATTTGTTCGCCATCGGGATCATACAACGCTAGGCGTAATGAAGTATTCGTTACTTGTGTTGCTGTACTTCCCTCGTACATTGCATTGATGCGTATTTGAGCAGAGGCAAGGTCGTCGGCAAGCTCGATAACACACTCCAAATCCGCGATACGTGTACGATACCCCTCGATGTAGACAGGCTTCCACGGACCCGCTGTCATCAAGACTGGCCCCCAGTCCCAACCATAATGGTACTGCGCCTTACGCACGTAGACACGACTGGTATCGCCATTCCAGACGGCATGCTTGCCATATTGCGCCTCACGCTCTTTGCCACGTCGTAATGCAGACTCGAAACTAAATAGCAGTTCGTTCTTCCCCGTTTGTAGCAATGAGCGTATCTGAATGCGATACGGGATGAACATGTTATCGCTCACGTGTATCTGCTGCCCATTCAACCAGACAGTAGCGAAGGTATCGAGTCCATCGAAGCACAGAGCAAGATACTCTTCTTGCTCAAAATTCTCTGGTAGCTCAAATGTACAGCGATACAGCCAATCACTTTCACCAACCCATTGCACCAGTGTTTCGTTATGATTATAGAAGGGATCGGGTATCTGGTTGCTTGCAAGCAATGCTTGCTGTACAGTTCCAGGTACACTAGCTGTAAACCAGCCAGAAGCATCGTTCCCTTCGTCAGGAATTGAGCGCGAGTCGGTACGTTTTTTGCATTGCCAGTTGGTTGCGAGTGGTAGTCGTTTCATACGTGTTTCTATCCTTGTTGATAATTTGTCCCGTATGTATTATATCCAATAAATCTAGCGATGCAGGTGTAGCAAAAGCAATGCTCCTTTCATGGCTTCTCATTTTACCATTGTTGTTATTGTTTCAATGAACAAGTGGTATCATTTTTCAAGAAGATTGTCAAGAGACACATGAAATAAGTGAGATGGCTGCATAATTTTGATTTCTCGCACTCT
>CAXUGH010000008.1:41041-43872 GCA_964250365.1 uncultured Ktedonobacteraceae bacterium | reverse complement strand
ATTCCAGAGTGCGAGAAATCAAAATTATGCAGCCATCCGGACAAACCCTTGACATCTACGTAAAAATATGGTACCACTTATTCATTGAAACAATGAATAATTTCATTGAACGATTTAGGAGAAATGTACGTGGCAACAGGTACAGTTACAGTGAAGGATGTTGCGCGTCAGGCGGATGTGTCGGTTGGAACGGTATCGCGTGTCTTTAATAATCATGCGAACGTGACCGAAGACGTGCGACAACGTGTGCTTGAGGCGGCGGCAAAAATCGGTTATTTCGGACCGCGTGGACAAGATACACGCATCCGAGAGAATAGCCGCCCACTGAGAGAGATTGGATTTATCTTCTCCTCTAGCATCGACACAACATCCGTCACCGCCAACCCTTTTTGGTCGCATATTCTCTACGGCGTCGAGAGCGAGGCACGTAAGTCGAATATCAAGGTGACGTATCGCACACTTGGCGATCTCGTGCAAACGCCTCAGTTCCTAGTAGCGGCACTACAAGAGATGAAATTAGGCGGCATTTTGCTGGTAGGGCCATCTGAGCCAGAAACAGTTCGTCTTATCAGAGACATGAAGCTGCCACTTGTATTGGTTGACAACCATGTACCCGGTCTCTCAGTTGATTCAGTGTTGGGCGACAATTTCGAGGGGGCAAGGACAGCCGTTGACTACCTGATTAGCGAAGGGCATCAGCATATCGCTTTCATTGGTGGTCCCTTAGTCGAGGACGGACAACGCCCGATCAACAAGATTTACACGATAGAGCGTAGAGCAAGTGGGTATAGAACCGCACTCCTCGATGCCGGTCTACGCGTCAACTACGAGATTTACGAAGCAACAAATCTCTCAACCGATGGGGGATACGAGGCATGCAAGCGTCTATTAGAACAAAGTAGCAAGCATAGTTTCAGCGCAATCTTCTGCGCGAACGATGAAATTGCAATTGGAGCAATGAAGGCGTTGCGTGAAGCAGGTTTAAGCATACCTGAAGATATCTCTCTGGTTGGCTTTGACGACCTCGCAATGGTCGAGCATCTTACGCCAGCACTTACCACCGTCCACATCAACAAGGAGGCACTGGGTTCTAGTGCTGTAAAAAGCTTGATCGCACGCACCGCCGATGTCGATGTGGTCAGCGTGACCAGCATGTTAGAGGTGGAGCTTATCAAGCGAGCATCAGTAACGACACACAACGTAGGGGCCTGATTTATCACGCCCATGCACGAGCGAAGCAATGTGCGCGTTCCCACAATCATTGACGAGTACGCTCATATTGATAAAAAGGTTGAAGAAAGGAGACGAAGCGGATAGAGCTTTGCTAGCTCTTCCTAATTATATTGATACATACATACATTTGTACGGTTGGGCATATGTCATGCCAACATAGGAGTTGGTAAAAGGAGTATTAGACCATGTTACACCGTTCTCTTCCATTTTCGTGGAACCAGGTTACACGTCCTACAGCGAAACAGACATTACCATTTTTACTCGCCCTCTTCGTAGTTTTTTCTTTTGTATTTGCAGCTTGTGGCGGCAGTAGTAGTTCATCATCCTCTGGTCCTGTCACTCTGACATATGGTTGGTGGAGTAACACCCCCGCCAAAGATGATTCTATGAAGGCGTGGATAGCCAGCTTTGAGAGCTTACATCCCAACATCAAGATCAAGCCCGAAATTATCCCCTGGGGCAACTACTGGGATAAGCTTAAAACGACGACCGCTGGTGGCAACGCCTACGATATCGTTGGACTCTGCTCCTGTAACGCCGCTCCCTATTTCGATAGCGGCTCCATGCTCGATCTCACCAGTTTCTCCGATTATCAGAATGTAACCAAAAATCTTTCACCTGATACAGTCAAGCTCAACACATGGAATGGAAAAGCCTATGGCATTCCAGTTGGCACCTCGGTCTCTCTGCTGGGTTACAACAAGAACTTGCTTAAAGCAGCGGGTATTCCTTATCCTGATCCGGTAAAACCCATGACCTACGATCAGTTCAAGGCAATGGCTCAGAAGCTCTACAAGACGCAAAATGGTAAGGGAGTTCAGTATGCGATCAATCCCCTGGACATACTGGACTACGACATGTTCGCGCGTATGGAGGGCGGGCAGGTCTTTGATAATCCTGTAAACCCAACAAAAATCACCATCAACACCCCCAAAGGCATTCAAGGCTTGACCGATTATAGAGACCTCTTCACGCAGCATATGGCTCCCCCGTATGACGAGGTTATTGGCGGTAACGGTCCCTGGTCATTCGACCTCGGTGCGCTCGAAACGGGTAAAATCGCCTTTGCTCGCGTCGGTGCATGGCTCTTCAGTGATATCCAGAAAGCTGGCAATATTGGCGTCGCTCCTATCTTTACCATCAAGCAACCCGTCATCACTGGTGGCGTGAATAGCCTTGCAATTTACTCAGGTAGCAAACACAAACAAGAAGCATGGGAGTTCCTTAAATGGGCGGCGCAGACGCAGCCACAAATCGCTTTCGGCAAGTTCAGCGACATCCCCGCAGATAAAACGGCGACTTCGCAACTGGATACGTATGTGCAACCAAAAGACTTTGTGCCAACACTGCAAGCTTCGCTCGCAGAATTTCAGCCAAGCCTTATGACCACCAAGACTCAGCTTGGTACGACGTTTAGCGATATCATCACCGATATGGTGCATGGGAAGATTACGCCTGCTCAAGCTGCCGCACAGATGCAGCAGCAAGGAGACAGCGTTCTTTCGGGGTCGTAAACACCTGCAATGCGTGTCGATTTTCGTTGGTCACTTGTCGGGGGGGGGGGCCAAGGGACCCACACCAAGAGACCCCCCAGACCC
>CAXUGH010000008.1:0-41031 GCA_964250365.1 uncultured Ktedonobacteraceae bacterium | reverse complement strand
TTCGGCGTCTTTCCCCACTTGTCACAAACTAAAATCGACACGCATTGCCCAAGGAGGTATGCTATGATCACTTCTTCCGCTCAAGAGAGAGTTGCTACTCAACGAAATGCGAGAAAAGGACCAAGTTTTTTCACGCGGCTACGTCGTAGTCCTGGCTTAAAGGGATATCTCTTCATTAGTCCGTGGCTGATTGGCTTTCTCTTCCTGGGTCTCTATCCATTGCTGGATACGTTTTACAACAGTTTTACTAAGTACAATTTGTTCACCGACCCACAATGGATTGGTCTCAAGAACTATCAGGATATCTTTACGAAAGACCACGTTTTTGTGCAAGCAACGCAGAACATGGTTATATACGTGGTGTTTGCGACGATGATCAGCATCGGTGGTGGATTAGGTCTGGCACTGCTACTCAATCGTCGTTTCCCCGGAAATCATATCTTTCGCACCATTTTTTATGTGCCGAGTTTGCTGGTAGGCATTGCGATTGGTCTGCTCTTCAAGCAACTGTTCGCAGCAGGTGACAATGGATTGGCGAATGAGTTTCTCGGCATTTTTCATCTCGGTCCCCTGAACTGGCTAAAGGACTATAACCGTCCATTTCTCGCTATCGTGGCATTGTTACTCGTCAATGTATGGTTCATGGGCGGGACCATGCTCATCTTCCTGGCAGGTCTCAAAGGCATCTCCACAACCTATTATGAGGCGGCGAAAATTGACGGTGCTGGCAGATGGCATACGTTTTGGAGCATAACACTTCCCCTGCTCTCGCCCGTGATTGTCTTCAACACCATCTTGACATTGATTGCACATATTCAAGTGTTTGAAACGCCACTGGTGTTCGCCGCCGCGCAAGGTGCCGTAACGAGCAATGGTATCACCTCTGGCAATCCATTGGGCTACCATAACAATTTAGCGACGTATCTGCTCTACATTTACACACGCGCATTTGCCTATAACGATTTTGGCTATGCCTCTGCGCTGGCGGTCATTCTCTTTGTCATCACCATGCTACTAACGCTGTTCGTGCTGACGGGGGCAAGACGCTTCACGCACTACGCTGGCGAGACAGACAGCTAAAGCTTATAGCACAGTTCAGGAGGAGCTATGGACATTATCGACAGGCACGCACAGCCAACAAACGAGAAGACTGTTTCAACCAGTCAAGCTCGTGCTATAGACTATCGCGCTCGCGAACTCTTCTATAAACGCATGAGTATGTTCTGGACATATGCTGTGCTGATTATCATAAGTCTAATCATTCTATTCCCGTTCGTATGGCTCGTGACCTCTTCATTGAAAAACGAGTTTCAATACTACGCCATTCCCATTCAATGGATACCCAACCCGATTATGTGGTCGAACTACGTTGATGTTTTCGCCACCTACAACTTTTTTCACTACATCTTCAACAGCGTCTGGCTCGGCTTGTACAGTATGATTGCCAGCACCTTCGTCTCCGCGCTCGTAGCCTATGGTTTCGCCCGTTTCCGCTTCCCCGGACGCACAGCATGGTTCATCGTGCTACTGGCAACGATGATGATTCCGAGCCAGATATTGATTATCGCGCTCTACAATACTTTCAAGAATCTGGGTTGGATCGATACATTTCTGCCCCTGATGGTGCCAAAGCTCTTTGGCGACGCGTTCAGCATCTTTCTCTTCCGCCAGTTCTTTATGAATCTGCCGCGTGAGTTAGATGATGCCGCGCGTGTCGATGGTTGCGGTAGTTTCCGTATCTTCTGGAACATTATTCTACCGCAGGCTCGACCAGTACTGGTTGTTGTTGCTGTCTTCGCCTTCCTCAATAGTTGGCGCGATGCATGGGGTCCGCTCATCTACCTGAGTAGCGATAGCAACCGCACCGTGCCGCTCGGCTTGCTGGCATTCACCAATCCCTACAAATCGGTAGATCCACAACTTATGGCGGCGACGCTCATCGCGCTCGTCGTGCCTGTGCTTCTGTATTCTATTGGACAACGCTACATCGACAGTGGTGTCGCTATTGCTGAAGTCAAGTAATTCGTTTGTACAACTCGTACAGAAAGGTGTTTTATGATGCAAGGACGTTCCCCTCTCCGCTTCCCGATGAATAGACGTTCGTTTATCCGCAACGCTACCGCTATTGGCCTCGGTATTACAGGAGTGGCAGCTATCAGTCCGCTGACCTCGACAATAGCATTAGCAGCCGATAGAGAGAGTTTTGTCGGCACAAAGGGCAAAAACTTCACGTTGAACGATGACAAGTTCTATTTTGCGGGCACGAACAACTATTATCTTCATTACAACTCGCATTTCATGATCGACGATGTACTGCAGAATGCCGTTGCGATGGGGCTACCAGTCATCCGTTGCTGGGGCTTTCTGGATGGGCAAAGCTCAAATGGTTTTGTGATGCAACCTACCCCCGGCATCTATCCAGAAGATGGCTACGAGCGTTTCGACTACACAGTATGGCGAGCGGGACAGCTAGGAATTAAGCTCGTGGTTGCCCTGACTAATAACTGGGATGCCTGCGGCGGCTTGGATCAGTATGTGACATGGTTCAACGGCAATGGACACGACTCGTTCTATACCAACGAGTCGATCAAACAAGCGTACAAGAGTTACATTCACAACTTCCTGAACCGCTACAACCGCTACACGGGCAAAAAGATGAAAAACGAAGCGGCAATCATGACGTGGGAACTGGCAAATGAGCCGCGCTGTGAGTCCGACACATCTGGTAACACTCTTGTTAATTGGGCACATGAGATGAGCGACTACATTAAAGACAAGGATAAGCAGCACCTTGTCGCGGTGGGTGATGAAGGCTTCTACAACTACCCTGGCAATCCTGATTGGACACGCGCTGGCATAAGTGGTGTAGACTGGAAACGCCTGATCGCCCTGCCCAACATCGACTATGGCACACTGCATCTCTATCCCAACGATTGGGGTAAGACCGCCGATTGGAGTACGCAATGGATCACCGACCACATCGCAGACGGACACGCGGCTAACAAACCAGTCGTGCTAGAGGAATACGGCTGGCGCGACCTGACCACGCGCGACGCCATCTACCGATCCTGGACTGATACGGTATACAATGCTGGTGGCAATGGCGACCAGTTCTGGATTCTCACAGGACTCCAGGACGATGG
Source organism: uncultured Ktedonobacteraceae bacterium (assembly GCA_964250365.1). GTDB lineage: Bacteria > Chloroflexota > Ktedonobacteria > Ktedonobacterales > Ktedonobacteraceae > JBBQVS01. The sequence goes on along the minus strand of CAXUGH010000008.1, from coordinate 37,888 downwards.
CACGCTCTACCCCAACTACGATGGCTATCGCGTGACTAATCCCAGTAGCACAGCTAGCGTTCTTGCAGCGCATGCTGCAAAGATACATAAGAAATCGGAATAAACTGATTGAATGTGTTGTGAGGACATGTCCTCACAACACATTCAATCAGTTTATTCCGATTGTTGTTCCATCTCATTACGAAAACGCTGTTCCAACACTCGTTTCTTCTCATCTGATAAAAAGCTATAACGTACCCCATTGAGCAGTATTTCGTTGATGGTGTCGCGCTCGAAGTGGAACGTGTTCGCTAGCAGTGCAACCTCATCGTTCAGAGTCGTGTTGAATAATGGTGGATCGTCTGAGTTTATGGTGAGCGGAATGCCAGCCGCGTAGAGGCGCGGCAAGGGATGTTGTCTCAGCGAAGGATAGACATCTAAACAGATATTGCTTGTCGGGCAGACTTCGAGCGGTATCTGTTTCTCGGCGAGGTAGGCAACCAGTTCTGGGTCTTCGATGGAACGCACACCATGCCCGATACGCTCCGCATCTAACATGCGAATAGCATTCCATACGCTCTCAGGGCCAACAGTTTCTCCTGCATGGGGTGCGCTATGTAAACCAACTGCTCTCGCTTGCTCAAACCATCGTGCAAACCACTCGGCGGGATAGCCAACCTCGGCACCACCTAGCCCTAATGCAACTACGCCATCTTGCATGCTCTCTTTTGCCACTGCAAGCGTATAATCAGCACGTTGAGACACGCCGTAGCCCTGTGCTTGATCGCGCACAATATCGAATATCCAGTTAATCTCGACGCCGAAGTCTTGCTTGACACGTTCGCGGCCTCGTGTGAGTCCTGCAAAGTAGACATCGTGAGGGATGCCTAGCGTGAAACGCTGCGTGCAGGCGGAAAATGTCACCTCAGCATAATGCACGTTCTGGCGTGCCATTGTTGCGCCAAACTCGTAGACAATCTGCTCATAGTCTTCACGCGTCTTGAGACAACGAGTAACCGTTACGAATATTTCTACAAAGTGATGAAAGTCTCGATAGGCAAACCAGCGTCGCGCCTCCTCAACCGAATTGACGGGCAAGGGAATACGGTTTCTGCGTGCGAGTTCTAAGAATGTTGCGGGTTGTATCGAGCCTTCGAGATGGACATGGAGTTCGGCTTTAGGTGCGGCTTTGAGATACTGTTCTAGTGAAAGCATTAGAAGTTTCCTTGCTCGATCATGTCAATGAAACGTTGCTCCAGATGATAGGTGCGCGGTCCAGGCTTCCCATCGCCAATCACAAGCTCGTCGATCTGCACAACGGGTGTGATTTCTTTCGAGGATGAGGTGATGAACGCCTCGTCAACGCTTGCCAGTTCGTCGAAAGAGATAGGGCGTTCCTCGATGGTAAAAATACCCTGTGCGAGTTCTAGCACTGTGTTGCGCGTGACGCCGATTAACACACCTGCTCGTGGCGTCACCAACGTATCGACGCGAAAGACGAAGAAGTTGCTGCGCGTCCCCTCAAGCACATGACCATGTTGGTTGACGAAGAGCGCATCCGTAGCATTCTGCCGCGCCGCCTCTTTGAGCGAGCGTATAGCCTCGACGTAACTGGTCGTCTTGGCCTCTGGCGCGATGCGCTGTAGACGGCTAGTAATCACCTTGACGCCGCGTGCGAAACGCTCCATGTTGCGCTCGGCAAGCTGCGTAATCAGTACTGCAAGGACAGGATTGCCAGAGGGCAAAACGCCATCCTCAGTCTCCCCACCTGTGACAAGGATACGAATGGAGGCATGCTTATACGGATTGCGTTCGATGACTTTGTGTATGATATTCGTGATATATTCGCGTGTGTATGGTATGTCTAGCTCGATCAGCGCGGCGGAGCGATAGAGCCGATTGAGATGCTCGTCGAGATGAAATGGGCGGCGATCATAAGTGCGAAACGACTCAAAGGCACTGTAACCACGCAGTATAGCGACATCGTTGATTGAAATAGTGCCTTCGTTCGGGTGTACCCAACGTCCATCAATATACCAGAGTGCATTGTTATCCATAGCTTGACCTCTCTCCTTCCTTGCTACAAAACCTTTTTCTCTTTGAGCCATGTTATAAAGGAAGTCGGCACCTCCATTACCGAAAGACGCCCCTGGCGAATCAGGCTCCAATCATCGAACTGGTGCATTGCCTTGATCTCTTGCAACGTTACTGGATGCTCGAAACGGCGCACAAACGCCACATCGACCACCCAACTTTTCTCATCTTTCGGGTCTGAACGTGGCTCGGAAGTCACATGAGCAAGCCCCACGATAGAAGTTTCACCTAAGCTATGGTAAATCAACATGTTATCATGTGGTTTCATTTGCTGAATAGCACGTAGTGCCTGCGGATTGCGTACACCATCCCACACCGTCGTTTTGTCGCGCTCTAACTGCTCAATCGAATACTCTTTGGGTTCGGTCTTAGCAAGAAAATATGTCATACTCCAGCCTCTTGTAAGTTTCTTGAATACAAACAGAATTGTATCATAACAGTAGAGCTGCTCTCCTCTGCTTGATGTCAGATGACGTAAAAGGAATGATACGAATCTGCATACAAAAAACCTAAAGGTGTATGCGGTTAAGTCAACGATTCGCATACATTCTCAAGAAACGTTAGAGAATAACCAACCCTCTTACACCACGTACCATTTTTCGTCGATGCTGTTCGTCGGTAACTCTTTTGTTGACACCAATCTCGAAGCCCTGAGCGGCAAGCAATTGTGAGACGCCTTTCGCCTTCTTAGGTTCATACCCTTTTCGCTTGCACCAATTACTATAGGAGGTCATGATAGTACTGTTGGCTATCCATGCTCCTTCCACTCTTTGACAGCATGTCTTCAACCATAATGCAACGGAGTCTTGTTCTGATTGCGGCATTGAGGAAACATTGTGAACCGCATTAGGAGTATGAAGCTCCTGCCCTTCGTGTTGATACCACTGAGCCAGAAGCTGCTCCACTTTGCGAGGTGTGTCTGCTTCCTCTAATGGTGTATACACGGTGACTTTGAGATCTGGCGTATCAAAGACCTGAAAGGTGAGACGTTCAAACAGGAGATAGCCCACCTGTGGATGGTTGAGAGCTTTCCGCCCTTCTTGTCCACTATGTACTTCATGATCAGGCCACCAAGCGCGAAATTCAGGACTAGCGAGCATGAGATCATGAATCAACTCAGTCAATTGGGCGTCTCCTGGATAACGACCACAGCTACTACGGAATTGTGCTAAGAGATGTCGCGCATCTTCTTCCCAATCGACGACGAATTGCCGAGACAAGGGATTGGTGAAGATGCTCCAGATCGTATTGCGTTCACGGGGAGTCCTCAAGCGAAAATCACCAAAAACCGCGCATCCGGCATCGTTCCAGGCCAAGATATCCCATCTTCTTCCCGACACAAAGGCTGGACGAGTGCCAAACTGATTCAGGAAATGTTGCAACGATGGACTCACACTCTCGGTTTCCAGCAACAGTGCTGGCGGTGCCTGTTGCTGAGCCAAGAGGAAGAGATGGGTTCTTTCATTCGCATCCAAGCGTAATGTCTGCACTAGGCGTTCTAAGACCTGCGTTGAAGGCGTAATCGAACGTCCCTGCTCTAACCAAGTATACCAATCCACGCTGACGCCAACCATCTGTGCCACTTCCACTCGCCTGAGTCCAGGCGTTTTGCGCCTACTCCCTCGCGGCAATCCCACCTCTTCAGGAGTCAGCCTTGCCCTGCGTGTCCGCAGAAAATCTCCAAGTTCATGCAGGCGATAGTCTTGTTGTTGAGACTTGAGTACCAAACGCTCCTCCTTTACTCAAGGTGGTTGGAAACGATGACCAAGTGAACCATAGGAGTCTCATTCCTATGAATTCTGCTCATCTTGTTCTAGTATCTCCATCAGTATACTATAGAAACGCAGGTGAAGTGCCTGCAAAAAGTCAAGTGAAAGGCAAGGTATGACACAATGGATTTAAGACTGGCAGGGAAGAGGGCACTGGTGACCGGATCGAGTTCTGGGATAGGCGAGGCCATAGTGAAGCTGCTCGCTGCGGAGGGCGTTGCTGTCGTAGTGCATGGTCGAGACGAAAGCCGAGCCAACGCTGTAGCCGAGGCGATCCGCACCAAAGGAGGGGAAGCCGAGGTTGCTCTTGGTGATCTCACAACCGATGACGGAGCAGACGAGGTTGCTGACGCTGCACTAGCTGGCAAACCTATTGATATTCTGGTCAACAATGCCGGAGCCGTTGGCCTCTTCCTCTCATGGATGGAAGCGACAGTTGCGGACTGGACCCAGGCATACAATACCAACGTCATTTCTGCCGTGCGGATGATCCAGCGATTAGTGCCGCAGATGCGCGAACGACACTGGGGTCGGGTGATCCAGATTGGCGGCGGTCTGTCGCAGCAGCCTCAAGCTGGTGGGCCGTACTACAATGCGACGTTGGCAGCACGCCACAATCTGGCGGTGTCTCTCGCACGTGAATTGAAGGACAGCGGCGTGACATCAAACATCGTGGCTCCCGGCGCGATTCTTGCGGAGGCAACGCGACCAATGCTCACTCATATGGCACAAGCTCAGGGTTGGGATGGGACACAGGAGGAGATTGAATACAAAGCGACGCAGAACATCGCACCCAATGACGTAGGCCGCTTCGGTCGCCCAGAGGAGATCGCTGCGGCTGTCGCGTTCCTAACCAGCCCGGTTGCTGACTATGTGAGTGGTGCCACGATTCGTGTTGACGGCGGCACGATTCGCGCGGTTTTTTAAGAGTGGCGCATCGAGACAAGGTGAAACATTGACCATGTAGTAATTGCAATCCCAATCGTGATTCCACAATTTTCGTAGGGACCAGATGTATCGCGTCAGAAGGTGTAATTTATCACATGAGATCAGGTCTGATATCGTAAACAAGATTCACCACGATCTCGCTCAATGAATTGAGCCATCGGACGCGATACATCTGGTCCCTACGAAAAATCGCCAAAGCTTAGATAAATAGCAACTCTCCCATTGGATTGTGCGTATACAATGTGTAACCACGTTAATAAGAATGTGGGACATAGGAACCACTATACGACTAGGTATAAAGATATGTATACACCTCGCAGAATGCAGATGCTGCTTGTGAGGCACCAAGAGAAGGAGAACATACAGCTATGTCACAGGACCCAGATATAAACAACGTTAATGTTGAGCAGAAACAGGGCTATGAAGAGCTTCAGGTGATGGGTGAGCAGTTGCTGACCCGTGTGAAGGAGCTTGTTCACGAGGGCAACGTGCGCCGCATCATCATCAAGCAAGAAGGCCACACCATTCTGGAAGTACCTTTGACCGTCGGTGTCGTCGGTGTACTCGTTGCACCTGCATTGGCAGCTATTGGTGCCATCGGTGCCTTAATCGCACAGTGTTCAATCGAAGTGATCCGCTCCGAGCGTCCTACCGATACCGTGAACCGGGCAGTGAATGAGGTTGTCAATCCCACGAACTACGATGGCCCTTCCTCGACCCTTTAGCACACATCGCAAACAGTGCATGGTCAACATCTACATTTGGTTGTAGAAGTTGACCATTTTTTCGTAGGGATAAGATGTATCGCGTCCGTGTGCGATTTATCACCTATAATTCGTTTGCTGTACCAAATCTATATCCGATAAATCGGCTTCGGACGTGATACATCTCATCCCTACGAAAAACGAGGAACAGTTGGATCAACACTACAATTTTACGATGCCCACTATACGACCATTGACGATGGGAATACCTTGCTTCTGACGTGGGAACATCTTGAGTTCGCTGGCCTTGAGCGCGTTTACCTGATCGCCACGTTCACCTGACCAGATGAGCAGAAGATTATCGTCTTCTCGCAATAGCATGGTTAGTAAGAGGCGGTCTTTCTCAAGTAGTTCTGTAGTTGAGACGCCAGCGGTGGCACGGCCTTTCGCAGGGAATTGACTGATAGGCACTTTCTTGACAAAGCTGTTCTCGGTAGCCACCAACAGACTCGTCAGTCCCTCCGCCATCGCTTGTTCGTTTTTCAAATATGCAACGCTCACGACGGATGATTTGGGAGCAAGCGTCATTGCCGCGACACCTTGCCCGCTGCGTCCCTGCGCTCGCACGCTCTCTTCGGAGAAGCGCAACGTCTGGGCGTTATCGGTCGAGACAAGAAACTCGCCCTGTCCCTGCGAGATAAGCGCGGTGACAATGCTGTCCCCGTCGGTAAGTTTCATGTCTTGCAGACCATCGACATCTGCTGTTTTGTATTCGCTTAGTGGCGAGCGTTTGACCTTGCCCAACTTGCTAAACGTCACAAGGTAATGATCTTCTGTGTACGCTTCAATAGGCAAAATCATTACGATCTCTTCGCCTGATTGCAGTTCGAGCATCTTGCGAATTGGCTCACCCTTCGTGGAACGGGTTCCTATTGGAATCCGATGTGTCGCAATCTGAAACACGCGTCCTGTCGAGGAGACACATAGGAGATAATCCTGCGATGTTGTGGCGAGAATTTGGTGCAACTGCTCGTCGCCACGAACGGGCGTGTAGGTGGCATTTGCGCCTTTTCCTTTGAGGGCAAAGGTGTCGGCGGGAAGAGCTTTTAAGGCTCCTGAACGTGTGAAGGCGATGGTGAGCGGCTCGCGTTGATGCAAGCTTGCAACGACCTCGACGGGAGCGGACGCTACACCTTGTTCGTCGATGACGGTGCGTCGCTCATCGCCGAATTGCTTGATAAGTTGCTGCATCTCTTTTTTAAGCGACGCAACCAACAGCTTACGGTCGCCCAGCAATTGCTCTAGCTCTTGAATACGTGCCTGTAGTTCTGTCTGCTCTTTGGCGTATTTATCGGCGTCCAATCGCGTCACCTGGGCTAACGTCATCGACGCGATAACATCCGATTGAATAGCGGTCAGCTTATACTTTTTCTCGATTTGTGAACGCGCGACGTTGCGATCTTCCGCGTTTTGAAATATCTTCACGACCTCTGCAGCATGGGCTGCCCCAATAATCAAGCCCTCGACGACATGCAGACGCTCTCGCGCCTTGCGTAGATCAAATTGCGCTCTTCGCGTTAGCACGTCTAGTTGATGCGTGTTCCAGTAGTTGAGCAGTTCGATCATGCCCACCTGTTTCGGTTGACGCGCGGCTTGCATCGGCTCACCGAACAGAAAGACCATCTGGAAAGAGAGTGCAATTTGTAGGTCTGTTTCAGAAAATAGTTGCGATAATGTTTGAGCAGCATCAGCATCGCGGCGCAAGTCCAGTACGATACGCATACCCTTTTCGGTGTCGCTTTCGTCGCGCACATCTGGCATCAGCCCTTCGAGCTTTCGCGCATTGATGGCTTTGACGATTGAGGCTTTGATTTTGTCGCGCCCGATGGGAGGTATCTGCGTGATGATGAGCGAACGATTGCGCGGCGTCTCTTCCAGGCGCACCTCGGCACGCACAATAATACGACCTTTGCCAGTGGTGAAGTAGTCTTTAATACCGTCAATACCAATCACACGCCCGCCCTGGCAAAAATCCGGTCCCTTCACATACGTCATAAACTGCTCGACATCCATATCTGGTCGATCAAGCAGTGCAATACAAGCGCGTACTATCTCGCTCATATTGTGCGGTGGAATATTAGTGGAGAGACCAACCGCGATACCGCTGGATGGATTGACGACGGGTGGAATACGCCCTGGCAGATAATCAGGCTCAACCACTTTCGGGTCTTGTTTATAGGTTGGATGTACCGGAACTGTCTCGCGCTCCATATCCGCCATCATTGCCTCTGCCAATGGTGAGAGACGCATTTCGGTGTAGCGATAGGCGGCGGGGGCGTCGCCGTCTTCGCTGCCCATGTTGCCCTGCCCCTCGATGAGTGGATAGCGCATTGTGAAGGGTTGAGCCATACGCACGGCGGCATCATAGACGGAGGTGTCGCCGTGTGGGTGATAGTTGCCGAGAATCAGCCCAACCACCTCGGCACTCTTAACCGTCGAACGCGTAGAAAGATAGCGTGCCTCACGCATACCTGCAAGAATACGGCGTTGCACAGGCTTCAAACCATCACGAGCATCGGGCAGTGCGCGGTCTGTGACAACGGAGAGGCCATAGGTCGCAAACGCTTGCGACATAATAACTGAAAAATCTTCTTCACGAATAACCCCTACTTCGGGCGTGTTACCATTACCATTATTCAAAGTATTTTCTACGCGTCCACGAGCCATTGTTTATATATCCAATTCTTTAATTTTACGTGCATGATCCGCCAAGAAGGTACGGCGTACCTCCGCGTTCTTATCTTCCATCAGTTCCATGACCAGCTTTGCCGCCAACACACCATCTTCCATCGTCACGCGTTTAAGTGTGCGACGTGCGGGATCGAAGGTTGTATCGCGTAGCTCTTTTGGGTTCATCTCGCCCAGACCTTTGAAGCGTTTGTACTCTAAGTTCTGTGCATCAGGATGACTTTTGATGAATTGCATACGTGCTTCGTCATCGAGCAACCACGTAACTTTGCCCTTGTACTTCACCGAGTAGAGCGGAGGACAGGCGATGTAGACATGACCACGCTCGATCATGTCGCTGAACTCCTGGTGAAACAGCGTGAGCAGGAGGCATTGAATGTGCAAGCCGTCCACATCGGCATCGGTTGCAATAATCACACGGCTGAACTTGAGACGACTGATATCAAAGGTGCCGCGCGTGCCTGTGCCTAAAACATTGATGATGGTGCGAATCTCTTCATTCTCGACGATACGCTCAAGGTCGGCCTTCGCCACGTTGAGCGGCTTGCCTTTGAGTTTCAGCACCGCCTGGAACTCTGAGAAGCGTCCCTGACCAGCACTACCACCAGCCGAATCGCCTTCGACGATAAACAGTTCTGAGCGGCTGGGATCCGAGGAATTACATTTCAGGAATTTCTTCGAGAGCGATGTATCAATCAACTCGCCGTTCTTTTTGTTGCCAGCACGCGCCAGTTCCTCGACCAATTGCGCCTCGTTGCGTGCCTTCTGCATCTGCTGAATCTTTTTGAGCCACTCTTTACCAACGGTCGTGTTGCCCTCAAACCAGTCTTTCAGTCCCTCATCGACGACGGAGCGCACAATACCCTCGACGGGGGCATTGTTCAAGCGATCCTTTGTCTGTCCCTGAAACTGTGGGTCTTTCAGCTTGACCGAGATGACGACGTTCAGTCCCTGCTGAATGACCTCTGGCTTGAAGCCATCTTTATCGCGGTTTTTGATCACGCCTAACTTGATTGCGTAGTCGTTGACTACCTTTGTTAAGGCAGCCTTGAAGCCTGTTTCATGCACACCGCCATCGCGGGTACGTACTGCATTCGCATAGCTATACATAGAGATTTTGTAGCCCATCGTCGGTTGCAGTGCCACCTCTACCTGTACGCCGTCCTTCTCTTTCGCAATACCAATTACATGCTTCGACATGGGTACACTGGTACCAGTAGTGGCAAGATCGCGCACATAATCTGGTAGACCGTCGCGCGAATAAAAGGTGCGCGAGATTTGCTCATCTGCGTTCTCATCCCACGCTTCAAGATAAAAGGAGACATCACGATTCAGATATGCAGAGGCTTTGAGACGACTTTCTACCGCGTCGAGCGCATAGTAGGCATCGACATCGAACACGGAGCTATCATACAACCAGTGCAGTTGAGTGCCATGTAGCTTTGGATCACAACGCACCACATGATGGGGCATAGCCACACCACGACTGAATGTTTGCGTAAACCTCTGTCCATCTTTCCAGATGGTGAGTTCTAATTTTTCGGAGAGTGCATTGATAACAGTTGAACCGACGCCATGCAGACCACCAGCCGTTTTATAGGCACCCTCAGCGAACTTACCACCCGAATGCGGCACCGTGAGAATGACCGTCGCGGCTGGCAAGTAATCGCCTTGATACAGCATCAAATCAAAGGGCATGCCACGACCTTCATCACGTACCGTGACCCAGCCAGCCTTGTCGATGCTCACCCAGATTTGCTTACCATAGCCAGCCACAGCCTCGTCAACCGCGTTATCCAGTGCCTCCCAGATGAGATGAACCAGTCCAGAAGTAGATGTTGACCCTATATACATTCCTGGACGATGGCGAATCGCGGCGATGCCTTCCAGGACTTGAATATCTGCGGCAGAATATGCACTAGTATTTTTTTTGTTGCGCCCTGACCCCTTCGTCTCTTTGAGCAAAGTCGCTAGTTCAACACTACTATCGCTTTGCTCAGACGAAAACAGTGAGACCTGCCCCACATCGTCTTGGGTGCGAGGGGAAACTTTGGAGGAGCGAGACATCTACCGAGTACCTCATTTCAAAATGCTTTCCAAGAGAGCATACAGCGTTGCACCTGGAAAGTCAATACAAAATTAGACCAAAAGTTCTATCTGAAAAAGAATAAAATATACATCATTACAAACAAACGCTGTTATATTTCTATTCTCGTTACGAGCAAGCAAAACGGAAGTAACATTTCCTTCCATTTCTAGGCTCTCTATGTAACGTGAGTAGTAGGTAATCTCAGAACACAAAGAGGTACAACTGCACAATGAAGTGCAGTTGTACCTCTTTGTGTTCTGAGATTACCATCTATGCTTCTTTCTTGAAGAGAGCTTTTTTCAAGTTATCTGCGTAGACCTCGGCTGCCTGCGTTTCTACGGCCTCAAGAATTTTTTCGGCGACGGACTCAGCACTATCGACGGATGTCGCTCCAGCAGGAGCGGACTGCTGTCCCTGGGCAAGACTGCTGTAGAAGTTGGTTGCAGTCACTCCAGGATAGACCACTCCAAGGAAAATGTTATCGGCAACAAGCTCTTGACGGCCTATGAGCGTAAGAGCATTGAGTGCGTACTTTGTGGAAGCGTAGGGACCGACAGGGTTTCCTCTTCCGTATCTCTCTGGCAGTATCTTCGACGTGCCGGAACTAATATTGACAATCACGCCCCCTCCTTGCGTTCGCATAATGGGAATGACCGCTTGCATCGCAACGAGGACGCTGACGACATTTAATTCGAGGGTGGAGCGATATGTGTCTATGTCCACCTTCTCGATTGGCACATTCAACCCCTGTCCGGCATTGTTGATCAACACATCGATGCGCTTATAATGCTCCTGCGTTTGGACCACCATACGCCGTACAGCAGCCTCGTCACGCATATCTGTTGGAACGGCAAGAGCTTCTGGTAACTCTGAGACGAGTTGTTCCAACTTTTCAGCAGAGCGGGCTGCTAGTGCCAGATTTGCTCCCTTCTGTGCAAAAAGATGAGCTGTTGCCAGTCCAATTCCGCTTGAAGCTCCGGTAATTAAGACAACTTTTCCTGCAATCTCCATAGGGAGACCTCCTTTCAAAATAGGGCAAGTGAGACGATGCATTGAGGCCCGAGAAAAGAGGCCAACCAACAAAAAAGTCAGACACCCCATCTTCTGCGGACCAATGACAGGCATCGAATGGTCCAAAGATGCTGGGTCTGACGTTCAGCTCACGGTCAAGCTCTTCAAAGGATTTGGAGAACTGGCATATCAATTCTATTTGTTTTGCATGATACCATTGCCTTCAGTGTTTGTCAAGAGACCTCCATGAGATATAGCAATGAGTCCACAAGGAGAATATGATATAATTCCCAAACATTCATGCTCTTAGCATATCGTAAGGAAAAGACAAGATGCCGATAGAAATAAAAGTCGGTCCACCAAGTATCACTATCAGCCAGGGCCGAACCTTTATGGTCACGACGCAAAGTGGCGAAATTCAGGCGAACACAGATCAAGGAGTATACGCGCAAGACACACGCTTCGTCACTTTTTACCGCCTCTATATCAACCGTTTGCCCTTACATGTGATCAATTCCAGTCAACTCAGTTTCTATGCCTCGCGCTTTCATCTCACTAACCCACGTATAGAGACGGAGAGAGGCATGATTGCAGAGCAAACGTTACGTGTCACGCTCAATCGCATTGTCAGCGACGGTATTCATGAGGATATCGAAATCGCAAATTATACGGGCAAGAAGGTAGATTTTCTCTTAGAACTAGGCATGCGTTCGGATTTTGCTGACTTGTTTGAGGTGAAATCAAAGCACATCGTGCAACGTGGCAAACAGGATAGTCAATGGAATGCTCAAGAGAAACAGTTGCGTACCACCTACGATAACAGAGACTTTCATCGCGCATTTACCTATCGCGTTACGAGTGATGAAGCGGTAGGCTATGCCAATGGGCGTATTTTCTTTGAGATTAAGCTAGAGCCGAATCAGCATTGGCATGTCTGTGGCGACATGATTTTAGAACATGGGCAACAAATACAATACCCCACACATGGGTTATGCATTGAGGAACGACGGGGAACTGCCACAACAGGCGCGACGCCTTCGATGGGACAACAGCCACGCAGCGACTTTGATGAGCGACAAGCACGTTGGCAAGCAAATTGCACCGTACTCAAAACCTCAAATTCCATTGTCCAGAAAATGTATGAACAAGCAGTTGAAGATATGGGCGCACTCCGCATCTATGATATGGATGTTTCCGATGAGGCGTGGGTTCCTGCTGCTGGCGTTCCCTGGTTTGTGACGCTCTTTGGACGCGATAGCTTGACGGTCTCCTATCAGAATATGGCGGTTTCAGCAGGTTTCGCGCGTGGTGCGCTACAACGCCTTGCAGAATATCAAGCAACGGAGCGCGACGATTGGCGCGAGGCACAGCCCGGCAAGATTATGCACGAAATTCGCTTTGGCGAGCTTGCACACTTTCACAAGGCTCCCTTTACTCCCTTCTATGGCACCGCCGATGCGACAATACTCTACTTGATTGTGCTTTCAGAGGCGTACCGCTGGACAGGTGATGTTGAGCTACTAAAGGATTACCGCGCTGTTGCCGAAAAATGTCTTGACTGGATCGACAACTATGGTGATCTGGATGGCGACGGTTTTCAAGAATATAAAAGTTTTTCATCCTACCACTATAACAATCTCGGTTGGAAAGATGCGACGGACGCCGTTGTATATCCCGATGGAAGCCAAGTTGAGCAACCAAAGGGTCTCTGCGAACTGCAAGGCTACGTGTATGACGCAAAAACACGCATGGCGGAGATGTTTTCCGTTCTCGGCGATGAGAGTCGCGCACAGGCATTGCTGCGACAAGCCGAAAGCCTAAAACAAGCCTTTAACGAACGCTTCTGGATGGAAGACGAAGGATGCTATGCCTTTGGCCTTGACCCCAACAAAAAGCAGATTACGTCGATTGCCTCCAACGCTGGACAGTGCTTATGGAGCGGCATTGTAGATAAGGACAAAGCCGAGCGTACCGTGAAACGACTTTTGCAGCAAGATATGTGGTGCGGCTGGGGTATCCGCACTCTGTCCAGCAACAACGGTGCCTACGACCCATTCGCCTATCAGCACGGCTCTGTCTGGCCTCAAGATAACGGCATTATCGCAGATGGCTTCAAACGCTACGGTATGGCAAACGAGGCCAATCAGGTCATCTGCGCTATCTTTGATGCCGTCGAGCGTTTTGATGCCTACCGTCCTCCCGAAGTGTTCGCGGGTGTTCAGCGCGATGGTGACTTTGATTTTCCCATTCTCTATCCTGCGGGTGCCAACATTCCCCAGGCATGGGCAACTGGCAGCATCTTTCATATGGTGCGTACTATTCTTGGACTCCGTGCCGACGCGCCTCACAAAAGGCTCTACGTTTCGCCGACACTCCCTGATTGGTTGCCTGATGTCACGCTACAACAATTGCGGATTGGACCTTGCACGCTCTCGATCCGTTTCTGGCGCGAAGAAAACGATTCGCGTTGGGAAGTTCTGGATATGCAAGCGGACGAGGGAACGAAGCAAGAAGATTATATTCAGGTTATGGCTGATACAGAAACTGGTATATAATTGATAAGGAGTCATTGTGTCAATCGACTTATCACCGGCTTTCTTCGATCTTCAACTCCACTTCGCCAGTCATGTTGCTCGTATAAACGATTTGAACTTCGAGGAGGCACTTCTCTCCTTTACCAATATCTACTTGCAGTGCATAGGTCGGTCATTTGATCCTGCTGACCCTACCTGGCTAACCTATTTGAAGGGGTTGCGCCATACATCAGACAAAGCTCTCTGGACCGCCTCTTTTTATGAAAGTCAAAAGGAGCCTACTCCTCCATCAGCTTATGGATGCTTTCGGTACACCTATCTTGCTGATGAACAGACAATTCGCCTTCATTTTTCTAATGTTGATTCCTCTGGTTATGGGTCACTAAGTAAGGAACGCATAATGGTTCGATTAAAAGAACTCAAAACTCTCTTTACCGATGTCAAGAAGCAGTATCCAGAAGCCCAAAGAGTCCAGGGAGCGTCATGGCTTTACAACATTGATGCGTACAAACGGTTGTTTCCTTCTCAATATACTCACGAGAACGAAATGGGAAAAAGAGACGAGGAGTTTCAATATCTTGCACTTTGGGGGCAATTCCTGCAGCGAGATGGACAAGTCCGAGAGCCACAAGCGCACTCGTTCCTGTCTTGCTGTAGTATGCAGCAAACCTTAGAAGGTCTTGTGCGCTGTTTTCCCTATCAAGTTTTAGAACCTTCATGTTCCATCGCTTCTTTTTACGAATTCTATGAAGGTATCACTCCACTTCCTCCTCGCCTCTCATAAGACAAGGAGGAAGAGAGATAATGTTATTCAGATGAGAGTTCCCAGCGTTCGGGAGAACGCCAGAGGCTAGAGAGAATCAGTTCACGGATGAAGAGCAACTCTTTAGGAAGCCTGTCGTAGAGCCGCATAAACAACTCTTCGTGCGCTAACAGTTCACGATGCCATGCAGAGCGATTCACCGCCATCAGTTCGTGAAATTGTTCACGTGTGAAGTCTTCCAAACCGCTCCAATCCAGGTCCTCGTAGCGTGGCATCCAGCCAATCGGACTCTCGATGCTCACGGCGCGTCCCTGTGCCCGCTCGACAATCCATTTGAGGATACGCATATTTTCGCCGAAGCCAGGCCACAGGAAATTGCCCTCAGCATCGCGGCGAAACCAGTTGACGCTGAATATGCGCGGCGGATTGGGTAGGTGTCGCCCGAAATTGAGCCAGTGACTGAAGTAGTCTGCCATGTGATAGCCGACAAATGGCAGCATGGCAAACGGGTCACGACGTACCTGTCCTACGTTGCCAGCTGCTGCAGCCGTCATCTCAGACCCCATTGTCGCAGCGGCATATACGCCGTAGACCCAGTTAAACGATTGGTATACCAGCGGCACGGCATCTGAGCGGCGTCCACCAAAGATGAAAGCCGAAATGGGCACGCCCTGCGGATCGTTAATCGCAGGATCGACCACAGGACACTGGCTAATGGGTGCAGTAAAGCGTGCGTTAGGATGTGCCGCCTTGTGTCCACTCTCAGGAGTCCAATCCTGACCCCGCCAATCAATCAGATGTGCTGGTGGCGTCTTTGTCATTCCCTCCCACCATACATCACCATCATCAGTGAGGGCGACGTTGGTAAAGATGGTGTTGGCTCGCATCGACGCCATCGCGTTCGGATTCGAGTGTTCGCTTGTGCCAGGAGCGACGCCAAAGAATCCCGATTCGGGATTGATTGCATTCAGTTTGCCGTCCGCTCCGGGCTTGATCCACGCGATATCGTCGCCAACGGTCGTCACCTTCCAACCCTCTTGCTGTAATGGCTCTGGTGGAATCAGCATGGCAAAGTTGGTCTTGCCGCATGCGCTGGGGAAAGCCGCTGCCACGTAGGTCTTCTCTCCCTGTGGATTCTCAACGCCGAGAATCAACATATGTTCGGCGAGCCAACCATCATCGCGGGCAATAACCGAGGCGATACGAAGCGCGAAACATTTCTTGCCAAGCAGAGCGTTGCCGCCATAGCCAGAGCCAAAGGACCAGATGGAGCGTTCTTCAGGGAAATGGACGATATACTTTGTCTTGTTTCCAGGCCACGGCACATCCCGTTGTCCTGGCTGCAATGGCATACCAACGGAGTGCATGCACGGAATGAAATCACCATCTTCTTGCAAGATATCGTACACATCGCGCCCCATGCGTGTCATGATACGCATACTCACAACAACATAAGGTGAGTCTGTAAGTTCAACACCGATATGTGCAATGGGTGAGCCAATCGGTCCCATGCTAAACGGCACAACATACATCGTGCGACCCTGCATACAGCCATCAAATAAGCCGCGCAGCGTCTCTTTCATCTCTCTTGGGTGTACCCAATTATTGGTAGGACCGGCGTCCATCTTGCTTAGCGAACAGATAAAGGTGCGGTCTTCGAGGCGAGCGACATCGCTAGGGTCAGAACGTGCAAGAAAGCTATTGGGGCGTTTCTCTGGATTGAGTCGAATAAAGGTGCCCGACTCCACCATCTGCTCACACAAACCGTCATACTCCTGCTGCGAACCGTCACACCAATATACGGAATCAGGCCGACACAACGCGGTCATCTCTTCGACCCACGCACGCAGCTTTGCGTTGCGAACAACGTTCAGTATCTCCATCAATACCTCCGAGGAATTCTATCTTTTAACCACATAGATATATTATAGTACATATCCACCTGTACGCCTAAAGCTCTTATCTTTCCTGATGGTTCCACTCACTAAGCAATTGAGAGAGTTTACGGGAAGTCTCGGTGTTCTCTGGTGATGTATAGATGGTGACTTTTAAATCTGGCGTCTCAAAGACCTGAAAGGTCAGACGGTCAAATAATAGGATGCCAACCGATGGATGATGAAGTGCTTTGTGTTCTTCTGGCGTCGTGATAACCTCGTGATCAGGCCACCACGCTCGAAATTTTGGACTGCTCAGCATCAGATCATCAATCAAATCCATCATCTGCGGATCGCCGAGAAAACGACTCGAACTGGCACGAAATTGTGCCAGAACTCGTCGTGCATGCCCTTCCCAATCTACAAACAATTGCCGATACGAGGGCACGGCGAAGAGACGCCACACATTGTTGCGCTCTCGACTCGTCATCTGCTCAAAATCGCCAAAAACGACGCATGCAGCGTCATTCCAAGCCACGACATTCCATCGTGCATCTGTGACTAAGGATGGACTCAAGCGTTGCTGGTCAAGAAAGTGCTGTAATGTCAAACTCACACTCATCACATCAGAGGCGTGTTGTGGAGGAGGCTGTTGACGTGCCAGGAAGAAGAGATGGACGCGTTCGTCGGGGTCTAAGCGCAGAGCCTTGACGAGGCTTTCTAAGACCTCTACTGAAGCAGTAATGGGGCGTCCCTGCTCTAACCACGTATACCAATCAACGCTGACACCCGCTAATTGAGCCACTTCCGCTCGCCTGAGTCCGGGTGAGCGTCGCCTTCTTCCGCGTGGAAGTCCAACGTACTCAGGAGTCAACCTCGCCCTCCTAGTACGCAGAAAGTCTGCGAGTTCTTGCAAACGAAGTTGCTCTTGCTGGTTAACCACTATGCCTTCTTTCTCCTTACACTCTTGGGGAGTGTAGGAGTCTTTCTCCTATGATAGACGCTCATCTTGTTCTAGCATGTCTTTCATTATACACTTTGTATGTCACGACATAAGAGAAATATGTGATAGGGAAAGAAGGATGAATATGAAACAACGTCAACTTGGTCAGGGTCTTCTCGTTTCCGAGGTGGGCTTTGGTGCAATGGGAATAACGAGCAATTATGGTGTTGCAGCATCCGAGCAAGATGCTATTCGTGTGATTTCCCGCGCACTCGATCTTGGTGTAACTCTTGTAGACACTGCTGAGACATACGGGCCATTCACCAACGAAGAACTCGTCGGCAAGGCACTCAAAGGCAGACGCGAAGGAGTCGTGCTTGCCACGAAGTTCGGTTACGAATTTCCTCCCAATGGAGAACGGCGTCTCAATGGACGCCCTGAACACGTCATCAAGGCATGTGAAGGCTCACTCAAGCGATTAGGCATCGAGACTATCGATGTGTACTATCAGCATCGCCTTGATCCCGCTGTGCCGATAGAGGACACGGTTGGTGCAGTAGTTCAACTCATCCAGCAGGGCAAGGTTCGTCATCTTGGCCTCTCAGAAATGGGACCACAAACGATTCGTCGCGCACATGCAGTCCATCCAGTTACCGCAATCCAGACGGAATATTCGCTGTGGGAGCGAAGCCCTGAAACAGAGATTTTCCCACTGCTACGCGAACTAGGAATTGGTTTTGTCGCCTATAGTCCGTTGGGACGCGGCTTCCTCACAGGTCAGATTAAAAGTCCGGCAGACCTGCCAGAAGGCGATTTTCGCCGTACAGACCCCCGTTTCCAGGGAGACAATTTTAATCAAAACTTGCGTATCGTCGAACATGTTCAACAGATTGCACACCAGAAAGGTGCCACGACGGGGCAGATCGCACTAGCATGGGTGCTTTCCAAAGACGACGGGCGCATTGTCCCTATCCCTGGCACGAAACGCTTCAATTACCTGGAAGAGAATATTGCCGCAACGAATATCCAGTTGAGTGATGCTGACATAGCACGCATTGAAGAGGGAGCTAACACGTCAGGTGCTCGCTATTCTGACGCGATGATGCGTCTCATTGACAAATCATAAGAGAGGTATCTTTCATTGATTGGTGCTATATCAGTAGAAATAGCACCAAATCGCCATACACCTTTGAGGAGATTTTACTGATGAGCCAACACAATAATCTGGAGAACGACGAGACACTGGGTGGTCGCTTGAGACTACTCAAACCTCAAGAACTCAGCACTGAGCAACAGGAACTGTGCTTGTAGCAGCCGAGACAATCAGAGTACCTGTACTTGGTTTCTTCGGAAGCAATGACTCTCTCGTTCCAAATGATCAAGTACAGCAGCTTGACGAGAACTTGGACAGGGCAGGAATCGAACACTTGATTATTACCTATCCAGATGCTCAACACAATTTCTTTGATCGCAAAGCAAACGAATTCGCGCAAGAATCTGCGGATTCGTGGAAACGCATCTTGGGTTTCATCAATGAGCAGAGCCGGATTATCCCTTCCTGAGTACATAACCACCGACTTCATAGCCGCGCCCTGGGCGTCCGTTTTCTGGTAAGTCGGTGATCCACTCCCATTGCCTCTCTTCGACGACTTCAAACGTATCGCGGATAAGATCGAAAAAGGCGTGTGGGACTAGAGGCATTGCGCGACGATGAGATGCATCATGGTCGGTACCATAGACGTTGAAGACAAAGCCGCGCAGGTCGCTAAGTAGCACAGCACATCCACCTGCATCAAGCAAATCACGGATGAGATGTAGGTGAGCGTTAATGATCCGAATCCGAAAGGCTTGTACTGCTTCTTGGTAACGGCGATGTCGCTCTTGCTCTCCAAGCAGTTTAGGGGCGACGCGCTTAACCGTATCAAGCACATCAAGAATTGGATAACTGAATAATTGTGATAGCACGAGTGAGCTAACCACGAGGCCAAATGAAGCATCGACAAGAGTATGTATCTCTGGTGGATCAGCTATAGGACATTGTTCAAGACAGAAAGCGGCAAGGTCAAAGATGGACTGAGAGCCTTGCGCCGCGACTGCTTCCCAGTTCTGGTTATTGAGAATGCGACTCAAGTTTGCGCTAACCCCTCTTTTCGGCTCACCCGTGCTACTGCTGATATCGCATTGGAGCAGTCGCAAACGTTTGTTTAGCGTTGGAGACGTAATCTCATCGCTGGCGGAACGTAAGGCTGCGATATCGAGATCAGCCAGCACAACCTCATCGGAGCGACGCAACAGGTCGTGCAGTGGAACTTCGGTACATGCACCTGCACCTAGCACGACTGCATTTTGTGCCGCGCCGCTACTGCGTAAATGCAAACCTTGCAATGTTAGCGTTGTGCAGTTTTCAAGATGTTGTGGGGCATACTGGCGCAACCATTCGCGGCGACGCTTGCCCTGTGTTTGTACGTTGTTATGAGAAAGGCTATCAATTCGCATGATTTTTGCAGAGACATTCCAGCACAAATTTCAAAGAAATTTGTGCTGGAATGTCTCTGTCTACTTATTCTACTTTCCAGTGTATTTTGCTGGTCGCTTCTCTAAGAAGGCGGTGACACCTTCTTTGTGGTCGGCGGTGGCGAAGGCTTCGTCCTGTAATTGTCCTTCGAGATTGAAGGAGGCTTGCAGGTCAGTCTCCATTGACGTATAGAGCAGTTGTTTGATGAGGCCGTAGCTATGCGTGGGACCTTTAGCGAGTCGCTGGGCATAGGTGGCAACATAGCCTGGAAACTCTTCGACTGGCACACACTTATTCACCAGCCCGATGCGCTCCGCCTCTGGTCCGTTTACTTCGTCGGCCAGCAGACACATCTCCATCGCTCGCCCCAATCCAATCAGGCGCGGCAGAAAGTAGGAGCCACCACCATCGGGTACGAGGCCGATACGAGCAAAGGCTTCGATGAAGCGTGCGTTGTCGGCGGCTATACGCAGGTCGCATGCTAGGGCGATGTTACATGAAATACCGGCGGCGACGCCACGAATGGCGGCGATAACGGGCTTGGGCATCGCACGCAGACCTTTGACGAGGCGATGATACTTCTGCAAATGTTCGCTTACTTTGACCGGTTCACTACTATTGTCGGTAGTGGGTGGAAAGCCTGAGAGGTCTTGCCCAGCACCAAAGGCTCGACCCGCGCCCATAAGCACCATACAGCGCACGGTATCATCACTGGTTACGGTTTCAACGACCTCGATGAGTTCCTCTAGCATGACATCGTTGAACGAGTTCAATACCTCTGGGCGGTTCATGGTGACGGTGGTCACGCCCTCTTCTGAATGAATAAGTAAATGCTGGAAATTTGTTCGCATGTAACGCTCCTCTTCGTTGCAGGAATATTACCACTACGCTTTAATTGTCGGCACGTCGAGCATCAGCACTTCAAGGGCGACGCGCGGGTTGACGTTTTGCGCGATTGACTCCATCGTTTGCAAAATAGCACGCACCATACGCTCCGACTCCGCCGTACCAAGTTTCGCGGCCTGTGTCTTGAGCAGGGACCGCATGTCTACGTTGACGGTTAAATCGAGACAATTATTCGCTGCTAGTACCATATCACGCCACCACAATAACCACAACTCTAAGAGTTGCTGCACTTTTTCGCTATCGCCACTGACACGTTGTACAAGGTCGAAACGCTGCACACGACTCGCCGAGGGCAGTTTTGTGAGCAAGTCAAGTTGTGCCTTGCGCTGTGCCAGCATCTCTTCGTCTTCGATAGCCTGTACAGCCCAACCCATGCGTCCTGCGGCAAGAGCAGCTATCAAATCAGCCTCCTTTGGCTCGGCCTCCCAGTCCTGTATCAGCGCATTTTTAATTTGCATCGACGTAAGCAGTTGCATTGTGACGAGTTGCACGCGCGACTGAATGGTGGGTAGCAGTAGACCAGCATCAGGAGCGGTCAGGAGCAACACAACGTCCGGCTCTGGCTCCTCCAGTGTTTTCAAGAGGCAGTTGGCGGACTGTAAGTTCATATCCTGGGCGTTCTCAATGATGAAAATATTGCGGCGTCCCTCAAGCGTGTGACGAGATGAGTCGCTTTGTAGAGCGCGAATTTGCTCAATCAAGATGAATTGTTTATCGACAGGCTTGGCGATGACATGCACATCGGGATGATTGCCGTGCAGCACTTTACGACAGGAGAGACAGGTGTTACATGGCTCTTGCGGAGCAATAGAGGGATCAGGACCTCCTGTGCAGAGAAGTGTCTGTGCAAAACGCTGAGCAAGCAACGTTTTTCCAATATGAGGTGGACCCGTAAAAAGATAGGCGTGACGAACCTGCTGTGCTGCGAGTGTGCGGCGCAGAATGTCTATTGCGTGAGCGTGCCCGATGATGTCCCAGCCTTGCGCGGCTACTTCTTCCGTTACCATAGCTGATATAGTAGCAGAAAACAGGAACGAAGGCAAGCAGAAAGTGAGTTTTTTTGCACTCACAATGTGTACTACCTCATAGGCATATTACTTGAACTGTAGTATAGTAGGCAAAGCAATAGACACTCTTCTATCTAAAAGTATTTTTTTCTCTTCATTTAAGGATTGTAGTAATGAGACAGGACAACGAGACAACACAACCGTCGTCCTCACAGGTATTGGGACGATATCAGGTACTTCGCCGCATTGGAAAAGGTGGTATGGGAGATGTGTGGCTGGCAGAAGACCCTAGTTTACGACGACAGGTCGCGATTAAAACGCTGCCAACTCATAGTCAGAATGACCGCGAATTCTCTATGCGTTTCGCACGCGAGGCACAGGCAGCGGCGGCACTCAATCATCCGCATATTTTATCTATTCATGACTTTGGCGAACAACCTTTAGCGAATGGGCAAAGCATTACGTATATCGTCATGCCCTATGTTTCAGGTGGTTCTCTCGCGGACAAAATCACTTCTCATGCGACTACAAATAGTGGCATGCCAGCACAAGAGGCGATTTTTTATTTGCAGCAAGCGGCAGAAGCTATTGACTATGCACACAGTCAGGGCGTCGTTCACCGCGATATCAAACCTGGAAACATGCTTCTGCGTCCCGATAACTGGCTGTTACTCGCTGATTTTGGCATTGCGCGTATTCTTTCAAGCCAGGAACAAATGACACAGGCAGGAGTGGGTATTGGGACGCCGGAGTACATGGCACCAGAACAGGCTCAAGGCCGTCCTGAAGCGGCGAGCGACAACTATAGTCTTGCGGTAGTTGCTTATCAACTCTTCACAGGACGCCTTCCGTTTACCGCTGAGACAGGCTATGCCATCACGATTCAGCATCTGATTACGCCGCCACCACCTCCGCGTCAGTACAATCCTCATCTCTCTTCAGCATTTGAAGCGGTCTTACTGCAAGGATTAGCGAAGGAACCAGCACAACGTCCTGCATCGGCGCAAGCATTTATAGCAGCACTACAAGGAGCATTAACGGCAGAGCCAACATACATAAAGCCACCACTACCAGCGACACTTACCGTACCGATTAGCACACCTGCTATACACGGAACTCTTCCAGAAACAGCAGTAAGACCAACAACACAAGCAAACAAACAAACTGTATCACGACGTGCTTTGCTCATCGGTGGCAGTGCTGCCGCTGTGCTTGCAATCGGGGGTGCAGGAACGTGGGCTATTGTCTCGCACAGCAAAACTACTCCTCAAACTTCAAACACTACCACGAATCACACGAGCAACACCCCGTCGTCTGCTCCTGATCCCAATGCTCCTGTACTCACTATACAGGCACATAATAAGCCAGTTTCGTCACTACGATGGTCTCCAACAGTTGGTAATATACTGGCATCAGCGGGCACTAATGGCGATGGTCAAACATTTTTATGGGATATCAATGCACTTATGCAAAGTAAACCGAAAGTGGTGACGGATTCACAAAGCACGCAAAAGCAAAAATTTGATACGGCCTCTGATTTGCTGCTCGCATGGTCGCCTGATGGTAGCCTGCTCGCAATAGGAAATACAGGTTTCAGTATTAGCCCACAAACCATTTCTTACAGCGTATTCAAAAGCGACATGGCTACACCTGCAACAGGATACGAAAATCCTGCGACAGTTGCAGGGCTTGAAATACAAGCTCTCGGATGGCTCAATTCAAAGAAGATAGTAGCAATTCTAAGTACAGGCGATTTCAAAAACGCGGCACCTCAATTGAGTCTATGGGATACTACACAACCTACACTTCGTCTCACTCCCGTTCTCCTTACGGGGGATTTGGTCTCCCAATCAGGAGTCGGGCTTGTAAATGAACGATTGCTTGCAGTGGCTCCTGATGGCTCTCTAATAGCAATTGCACTAGATAATGGAGTACGTCTTGGCAGTATCAGTGCATCCAGCACAAAGGTAATCTGGACTCCACACCCTGATATTCTAAAATTCTCAACTGATAATGACTTTCTTTCAGCAGATGCAGTTGCTTGGTCGCCGACAGGCAACGAGGTGCTTGGACTGAATACTGGATACGGCATCTCTTCTAAGATTGTCGAATGGAGTCCACAAAATCCCAAACAAACTCCGGGTCAACTGGAACCTCCTGATGCAGATATCATGCTCACAACACTTGCACGCACTCCTAAGCCTGGGAGTACCTTTATCGCTGCTGGTAGCAAAAAAGGCGGGGTTTATATATGGGATGTGAGCAAGGGAGGATTACCTACACACACGTTACAGGGTCCTAATGCAGAGATTACATCACTTGGATGGTCTGCTGACCAAAAGTGGTTTGCGGCGAGTTTCAATGATACAAATGCAACTATTCTCATCTGGAATGCAGAGGTGTTACGCTAATGTCGATGAATAATACCACGAACTGGCAAGGACGTATGTTAGGTCGCTACATGATGATACGTGTATTGGGGCGCGGCGGTATGGGGGAGGTCTGGCTAGCGGAAGATACGCAACTGCGCCGTCAGGTTGCAATCAAGATGCTCCCAGGTGTACTTGCAAGCGAACAAAACTACTTACAGGATTTCGCATATGAAGCGCGGACGGCTGCCGCTTTAGAACATCCACACATTCTTCCTGTTCATGACTACGGCAAACAGGAAAACGCAGATGAAGTCTTTACCTACCTCGTTATGCCATACATTCGCGGCGGCTCGCTACGCGAACGAATGCAACTTACAAACGGCCTCCTATCTCAAAGCGAGAGTTTGAACTATCTCAGGCAAGCGGCTCAAGCCATTGATTATGCACACAGCAAAGGCGTGTTACACCGCGATATTAAGCCAGCGAATATGCTGCTTGAGCAAGATTGGCTGTTACTCGCGGACTTCGGTATAGCAAAGTTGCTTACGAGTGCAACCTATCGTAGCCGCACGCACTCAGGAGCGGGTACACCAGAGTATATGGCACCAGAGCAGGCGCAGGGCAAAGCCGATGCCGCGAGTGATCGCTATAGCTTGGCAGTAGTCGCATACCGACTTCTCACCGGACATTTACCATTTCAGGGTGGGACAGCTTACGACATACTCATTAAGCATATACAAGAAAGGCCGACAGCACCTCGTCAATTCAATCCTGCGCTACCCTCAATGGTAGAATCCGTACTGCTGCAAGGATTGGCGAAACGACCAGAGGAGCGACCAGGCTCATGTGCAGCCTTTGTGGATGGACTAGAGCGCGGCTGGCAGATACAGCGATTACAAGAGGTTGACCCGGAAGCAACGTTGCCCGCTCCCTGGAACGTGCGATTTCGAGAAAATCCTGCATTCGCACCTACTGTTGCATCTTCTTCGCAGCCTTTGAATCTCCCTGCAACGCCAGAGCCACCAGTAGTCGATAGAATGCAGACAACCCAAACGGAACCAGGAGCGTATTCGGCGACAGGTGCCAATTTTCCGACAGGCAATGTACCTCAAACGCCATATTATCCAGTTCAATCAACTCAAACCGAGCCAGTGCAACCAGCACAGCAGCCAAAGGGGAGGATCGGGCGACGCGGCATCCTGATTGGAGGTGCAGCCGTTGCCGCTGCTGCAATCGT
This sequence comes from uncultured Ktedonobacteraceae bacterium, assembly GCA_964250365.1. Taxonomy (GTDB): domain Bacteria; phylum Chloroflexota; class Ktedonobacteria; order Ktedonobacterales; family Ktedonobacteraceae; genus JBBQVS01. The sequence goes on along the minus strand of CAXUGH010000008.1, from coordinate 12,395 downwards.
AGGTGGCTTTACAATTCCAGCAATTCTCCACCATCCTGCACCACCGACCGCAAAGAAAGTAGTAATACCTGGACCAAAACACCTTATTCCAGGAGTACCAATACTTAGTTTAACTGGACATACTGATCAAGTATGGAATGCCATATGGGACCCAACTGGACGCTATCTGGCAACGGCTGGGCAGGATACACATGTTATGCTCTGGGATGTGGGAAGTTTATTACAGAAAAACACAGGCAGTTTCCAGAGCATCGCTACGCCTCTCAAGAGCTGGAAACTTTCGGGCGAGATTGATGATAATTATCTATGCTGGTCCGCTGATGGTCGTTCTCTTATCGCTACTTGCCTGGAAACGAATAACGGAAACCAGGTACTGTTACTGAATGCTTTTGGCAGCAGCACTACACCGATAGTGTATAAAGATGCGAACGCAGACGGCACTCTAAACGCTCCTACTTATACTCGATTAGCCTGGCTACCAAATACAAATGTATTTGCGGCTGCGCTCTTCGGTACAGTAACGAAGATCAACGTATGGAAACAAGGACAACCAAACACACCATTGAAAAGTTTCACATATGCACCTGCTGGGGACTTTGGAACCGACACAGTAGGATGGTCGCGTGATGGCAAAATGTTAGCCGCCAGTACAGCAAACTTTAAAGTGGTTGTATGGGACGTAAATAAGGGACAAGTAATGCATGTGCTAGATTTGCCAGAGCGCACAAAAGATCAGGTGGTTGAAACACTGCGAGACGCTATGGCATGGTCTCCAGTTGACCCAAATGTGCTTTTCGTTTCTAATCTTGATGTAGTCAACGTGTGGAATGCACGTCAGAATAAGTTGCTTTACACGCTCGGCACTGATGACCCAGACGCTCTTACTCCACCAACGCAGAAGACCGATTTTACATGGTACCCGAATGTACTGGGCGTCACATGGTCGCCCAATGGGCGCTATATCGTTGGCGGTTATGGGCGTAGCCCTAAGATGTATCTCTGGGACCTGCACAACCCGAATCCAACAATCAAAAATGGAGTACGCATTCAGGACGCCTTCATTCCAGCCTCGAACGGTGCGGGGGGACATAATGGGATAGTGATTGATGCAGAGTGGTCGCCCGATGGTCGCTACATCGCCAGTGCCTCTAGCGATAAAACAGTGATTATCTGGAAGGTGGATCAATAGAGACTGTGTTGGTGGCGTATTACGCTGTACCAGATAGCCACGTCCTGGTGGGAGTAGAGCAGCGGCTTGATTATGTAGCAACTTACCCTCAGTTGGGTCGCCACTCATGATCAGCGCGGCACTGCTCATTTCGCGTAACCGCTGAATCACCGGCTCGAACATGGCACGACCAGCACCACCAACACGGCGCGTCACCACGAGGTGAAAGCCGATGTCTCGACCAGAGAGTAATAGCTCTACGAGAGGAGTGAGCGGACTACCCGAAGGCGTGATGATAGAATCGTAATCATCGACAAACAGGAAATAGTGACATCCATCCCATCGCTTCTGCTTACGCAGTTCTGCCAGTGGCACGTCAGCACTACTCGAAACGCGCTTATCAAGGTCGGCTTTGAAGTTATCGACGCATGCCTTGAGCGTTGGTGGATTGTGTGCATAGGTAAGTAGATGCGGACTTTCAGCGAAATCGAGCAGCGTTTTGCGATAATCGACAATCGCAAAGGCAACCTGTTTTAATGTGTAACGCTGCTCTAGCCCACGCATCCATGTCCGTAGTAGAGTGGTCTTGCCGCATTCAGTGTCGCCGAAAACGAGAAAATGTGGACCTGTGGTGAGCAAATCAAGAGAGACAGTATGAAGTCGGAACTCTTCGATACCAAGCGGAACGCCTCCCTGCCCCGATGACTGTGGTAGGTTCTGTACTCTTATCATAGAGGGTAGCATACGAATTGGTGGCGCAGGTTCACCATGCCATGTGCCTTTGCTGTGTTGTATCAGTGCAGTAAGAGCTTCCTGCACGGGCACATGCTGCTCCGTTTCGCGATCTTTCTTGCTACGAATGACAGGTAGAGCCGCGTGAAATTGCAGTTTTTCTTTGGTCAAGCCACGTCCAGGGACACCAACGGGTAAGGCTGATGCCGGTACTTTGCCAAACTCAGACTCAACAGGATCGTTCAAACGTAGTTCCAGGCGACTCCCGATATTGTCACGTAGCTTGGAGCGAATTTCCGCCCAGCGATTCGCGGCGATAACAACATGGACACCATAGGTCAATCCCGTTGCCACGATCTCGACGAGATCGCCTTCCAATTGCTCAAAGTCCTGCTGGAACTGAGCAAAATTGTCGATAACGAGAAAGACATCGCCAAAAGGTGCATCTTGCAATTCACCTGCCCGCCGCCGCATGCGATAGGTCGCCATGCTATCAATGCCACGCTCGCGGAAGAGATATTCGCGGTCTTCAATAATCTTCTGCATCTGGCGTACAAGGCGACGTACCTTGTCGCGCTCGGCTTTGCCACAGATGGCTCCGACATGTGGTGCAGACTCGAAGATACGTAAGAGACCACCACCGAAATCAAGCCCGTAGAGCTGTACATCGCGCGGCGAATGCGTCACCATGAGCGAAGTGAAGAGCGTGCGTAGTAGATTACTCTTGCCTGATTGCGGTGCGCCAACAAGAGCAAGATGCCCACCGGAACCTGAAAAATCCAGTATCAACGGAACCTGCACCTGTTCTAACGGCTTGTCGAGCAGACCGATTGGCACACGTAAAGAACCAAACGTCTGTAGAGGTCGTGGATATTTTTCACCACCGTAGATGTCCTGCTCTCTCTCCAGTACGTCATCGAGCAGCAGCGTTTTTTCCAGTGGCGGCAACCATACCTGATGCACCTGGAATACATTCTGACCTGGTTGTGACAGGGAGTCGAGAATCACATCCATCTCGGTATACAGGTCGTCGCCTTCTGCGTTCTGCTCGACTTCTGTTTCGGGCTTGACAAGCTTGCCCGTGCTATCGAAGATACGCAGAAGGCTCGCTGGCGTCACTTGCTCGTTCGCTGGAACATAAGGAACGGAGACCAGAGCCGTCTTGAAGAGGCTATAGACATCGGTATCGACCTTAAAGTAGCCAACGCCAGGAGAAGAGGGAAGGTAGTACGCGTCGGGATTGCCGAGTACGGCGGAACTCTCAGGTGCGCTGAATGTACGCAGACAGATACGGTAGCGCAGATGACCCTCCAAGCCTTTCATGCGCCCTTCGTCGATACGCTGAGTCGCTAACAAGAGATGCAGACCGAGGCTACGCCCAACGCGCCCAATTGCAATGAAGAGGTCGAGGAAGTCGGGACGGTTGGCAATCAATTCCGCGAACTCATCAACGATTATCAAAAGATGCGGCATTGCCTCCATATCGGAGTTTGTGCGCCATTTTGCCTGATATTGTTTGATGTTATCGAGATTGCCCGCTTCATGCAGCATACGTTGACGACGTTGCTGCTCACCTGAGAGCGAGGCGTAGACGCGATCAATCAACGACACATCGTTTTGCAGATTTGTGATAACACCTGCCACATGCGGCAACTTGGCAAAGTCCGCGAAGGATGCTCCACCTTTGAAATCGACCAGGACGAAGCTGACGGTATCAGGATCATGCGTGATTGCCAGACTGGTAACAATAGTACGAAGTAGTTCACTTTTACCGGAGCCTGTTGCACCAACTATCAAGCCGTGCGGTCCCATGCCTCTCTCGGCGGCCTCTTTCAAGTCGAGTACAAGCGGCTCGCCGTCGGCGCGTCGCCCAATCGCTGCCTGTAACAAACTCTGGCGCGTGTGTTGTTGCCATGTTCGTTCCGCGGTAACGTCATCAGCGGAGTTGATATCGAGCAAATCGAGAAGTCGTATATCATGTGAAAGGTCTTGCTGTGCCCCTTTATCGGCAAGCGTAAGCGGTGTAAGGCGACGCGCAATCGAGTCACAGAGTTGACTACTGGCGGTATCTAACGAAAGCCCTTCCAGAATACGTCCACCAAAGGCAATTTCCTTGAACGAAAACCAGCCAACACTTGAAACGGTAATACGTGCATGTAGAATAGCTGGCTCCTGCTCTTCGTTTTCGACGAGACAGAGAACGGTAACACCAAGTTGCGCGGCATCACGGAAGAGTTCTTCCATCTCTGGCAAGTGAGCGATGGGACTACTCGGATTGAAGCCATCAATCACCACGACCAAATGTGGTCTCATCGCTTGTAATGGTGTAGTGCGCTGATCCTCGATCAATCGACGACGGCGATCCAGTTCAGGCTTGATCTGATATTTCAGGATATCACCAAAAGCGAAGGGAGTATCGGCGAGCATACAGAGGGGATCAGGAGCATATTTCTTTTCCGCCTTTACCTGCCGTAGACGGCGAACGTGAGGCAACCATTTGAGCCATTCCCACTCCTGCATCGAGTGCGAAGGAAAATAGGCGGCACAGCGCACATCTTCGGGTGCATGAAACGCGATTATTTGACTGAGCATAGAGCGTGTCAGCCCATGTGTCAGAGCGTAGTTCCCATTAACGGCAAGCGTACCGACGTTGCGTAGCGATACCACAACGGGCATGTCGTCGAGATGATCGAATTCGGCAACAAGTGACTCGGCCTGTGAGCGTAGTTCAGGCACAAATTGCGCCATTGGATTGCTGCCGAGATCGAGGCGAACGGGACTAGAGAGTTGCGTTGGTCCTGTGCCGAGGCGGACAGAGAGAAAGTCATGATCCTCTGGTCGTCGCTCCCAGAGCGTATTTTGCAGGAAGACACTCTGCCCAATCTGCTCAGGTGCAGGATAGACATGGGTGCTAACCTCGCGCTGCTGCTTTGTGATGGAGCGTAAACGGGTGCGACAATCAACGAGGTAATTGAGATAAGTGGTACGCTCGTTTTTGCGCTGTCGCCTGTAGGTAACGCGTTGCTGCACACCCATCGTGACACCCATACCAACAGAGCAAAGAACCATCGCAAGCACGGCAATAATGATAAATGGATTGCTGCGGAAGGCGAAGAAAAAAACCATAGACCCTAAGCCGCCAACAACGGGAAAGAGATATTGCAACCATGAAGCAAAACCTCCCTGCCTCTGCTGCACAGGAGGAGGTGCGGCAATCACTATTTCGTCTCTAGGCAAGGGGGGAGGATATGCTCGCGCAGGTCGATAAAATGTTAAGGCCATACACTCTCGCGCCTTCTTTCTAGCCTATTCCTCATTCGCAAGTCCCTCACTACTCCACGAGATACCAATACCGCCTGATGTACGTCCTGGCGTCACAGTTTTAGGCGCGAAGTACTGGGGCGTTGCTTCAAGAGGCTCAAGTGGCTGCGTCATCTGCTCTTCCTGATTTTGCAATGTTAGTAGCGAACCATCAACCACCTCAGCATCAAGCAGCGAACGATCCAGGGATAGAGGCTTCTGCTGATACAGAAGTTGCCATGTCTGAATTTCTTTAGTAGCATCTGTTTCCAAAGGAATACATAGTTCAAGCAATGCTGGTAGCAGGTCGCTCAGGGTCATATCCCCCGGCACCTGAAGATCATGCCGTCTCTGTGGTCCCATTAGTGAAATGAGGAGTGTTTGCATAATATTTTTCTTTATAAAATCTTCATAAGCAATGTCTGTTGTTGCATTTGTACGCTTGCTACTATAGCATGAGAATGAGGTTGTTTCAAGGTAATTCATCACAATTCGTATAAAAGAGTGTTACATCATCCTCCTGCAAAGTAAGCAAGGCAAGTGTTCCTCCCTCCCCATCCAAAAATTCGACCTGATATTCGTAATTGATCGAGTCATTTGTATAGACCATGACAATTGTGCCAACAGTTCCTAAAGGAAGAGTTGTATCTGTACCAATAGGCCATGCATTTGAACCGTTAGATGAGAAGGACTTTGTCGTTTTCACTACATCATACTCATGAAGCACAAGAAGCTCCTTACTCCTTCGGTTTCTCGCCCACTTCCCGAATCAAAAAAGCATCAATTTATCTATAACATTTCAAAACCTACTTGTGCGCTTGCTAGCCGCTCTGAAAAAGCTGTGATATCTGATGCTGTACATTGAAACAAAACATGGAAGGGAGTAGGCTGTAGATTTCTGGGTATATATTTGTTAGGTGTTAGCCATTCTTCATTAGCTCTTTCTAATAACTTTAACAAGACATGAAAATCTTTGTTGTCAGCACTATCTAACAGAGAGTTAGCGTCACTGATCATAAGAAGGTATGCAGTTCCCTCTAGCCAATCCAAATCTAAGATACACTCTTCAAAGGCATCCCAATTTTCGCCGAAGTAGTAGGGAAATTGAAGGGCTGCAGAGACCTCGTTAAAAAAGTCATTCACTGCACTACTTTTCTTTCCTCTTACTCTCCTAACAACATAGGTTTTTGTATGCTCTGTGAGCTGAAAAGAGAAGTCTTGGAATGCGGACTCATCTGTTTCAATGATATAAAAACAAGGTTTTCCTAGTGCGAACAATTTTTCGTTACTCATAGTTATGCCTACCTTTTCTAAAATGAGATGAACGTTTGGTAGTGGTTAGAGGTATAATATTTACTTCCATCGCTGCCAATAACAATACGCTCTTGTCCTCGGTTTACGCCTCGGGTATAGGGATGAACGTCATATTCCCTATAAGTGATTGGAGTTCCGTCAGGCGTAGTTCTTGGGAGAACTTGACCACCTTGACGACCATCATTAGCAAAAGGTCCATTGCCAGCGTATCCTGGCTGTGCATCTCCATTATGTGATGCTGCATAGTCTGCCGCTTGCACGGCATCTGAAGGTGCAGTTGGTACAACACCACCATCTCCACTCCCATTCCCACTTCCACCTCCTGCTCCTCCGTCTCCTTTTCCACCATCATCACCTGAAACCTGATGAGCGAATGCGTTCTTGTTGAACAGGGTGGGTGGCGCACCAGGAACAAGTCCTGTCGCGCAAGTGGCACGAAAACCGTTGTTCAGACCCCTGATCGCCATCGCAATTCCATCCAGAACGATGTTGATGTTGGCGAGGGCACTGTCTAGCTGATCGACATCCTGCTTCCATTGCATCAGTTGTGAGTTGAACGGACTGAGGTAGACAACGCCATTGCTACTTTGATGCTGCCGCAAGTTATCTAGTGCCGTAAGACCAGTCTGAATTACGGCTCTGTATTGATCGAGCGTAGATTGAAAATCGTTTGGTCCTGACCCAATACCTTGAGAGGGCGTGATGATGGCTGAGAGTTGATCATGGGCATGGCTCAGATCAGTCTTGCTATCAGTCCATAAAACGTCGAGTGCATCAGTTGCCTGCCCTTTAGACGTTGTGACGACGTTACCAACGGCATTGTTTGTACTTGTATTGATATCACTTACCTTGTTCGCGTGTCCAGTTAATTTTGTATTTGCCGTATCAATGGCTGTAGCCAAGTTGTTCAGCAAAGTATAGGCATTGGATGGGATATTTGGTAGCTGATACGGCTCTGGTGGAGGTAATCCTGGCATGTTGTACTCCATTTCTACACAAAAGGTTTTTGTCAAAAAGATGAGTCGTCAAAGCGTGAAACAGATTATACGCCGACTGGAGAAAGTCCAATAATGACGATAGCTCCTAATATAATGATGGGTATTGCAAGAGCAGGTGGCGGTGGTTGCATATGAAAGTGGGAAAATATGCCTGAATACCAGGGGCTAGTGTCAGGGCTACTGGGGTATGTAAGTGTGTTCAGTTGTGTCTGTTGCGCGGGGTTCAGAGCCGACCAAGGAACGCTAGTGGTTGTATTGGTATAGTATGCAAGCTGTGTATCCAGATGGGCAAACGTGTTCGCTATCGCCTTGTCAGTTGTAGCGTAAGCAACTGCCGCAGACGATAGGCCACTTGCTACGACTTGGAGATCGACACTTACACACGCAAGGGCTGCACTCATGCCTACCCCGAAGTCGTCGATTGCCGTTTTCAGGTTTTGTGCGCTACTCAGGAAGAACAAGGGCGACATCTCATTCATAAAGTCTCCCAACGTTGTGAGCAGTTCATTGAGCAGGTCATCGTTGTTCGATTTGCCAGTCGAGGTGGTGGTAGATGAGGTTGACCATGTATCGGTATTCACTTGAAGGTCTTCATAACTCATTCGTTTTCTCCTGATGGTGAATTGGAAAGCTTGACGCTCTTGGCGATAGCAACGGCTTTTTCATAGCACTGTCGCGCCTCTGTTCTCTTCCCTTGTTCCGCGTAAATTTGCCCAAGTTGGCGCAGTGCGAGTACGACATCTGGATGTGCGATGCCTAGCGCATCGGTCTTGCTGATAATGGCTCGATGTGCAAACATTTCCGCATCCTCGTAGTTTTTGAGCCACTTGTTCATTGTGGCGAGATTGGTTAAAGAGATTGCCACAAGCGGGGTAGCCTCGCTAAGCGTATGTGAACATATCTTGACCGCTCGTCTGAGCAAAGGTTCCGCAATAGTAACAAGTTGTACCTCTGCGAAGATGATGGATGCCCAGGCAAATACCTCTCCCGCCTCATTGACATCAATCAATGCGTCAAAAAATGCAGATTCGCTTTCACTCAGTGAGGCTAGATGACGTATTTGGTCAGCAAGACATAATCGGGTAGGTAACGTCTCTGCCTGCAATACAGAAAGCTTTTGATAGAAAAAACGCAAAATCTGCGCTATATATCGCTGTTGTTGTTCCTCGGAAAGCGACTGGCGAATGGTCTGCTGTACCAAACCATGCATACGTAAGAATGGTTGCTCTGCCGTGAGCAGGCCAGCATCAACGAGAATGTCGCTATACTTGCCTACTTGCTCTGCTTCACTATCTAACGCTTCCGACTCTGTTTGTGACGAAAACAGAAGCGTAGGAATCGCCTCAGGCAAGAGGAACACACTCATTTGAAGCCGTTCAAATGCAACTGGATCGGTCTCTTGTATATAAGAAAGAGTGCGTTCACAGACAACAGCTAAATCTTCCATAGCACTCCCATACTGGTCTGTAAGCAGGTGTGCTGGCGTGGGAGCGTCACGAAAAGCGGAGAGATAGCCATATACAGTGCTTCCAGTCATACGAAGGTATCGTCCAGCTAAGGCAATCGCAATTGGTACGCCGTGTAATTCGCGCGTGAGTTCCACTATGGTCTGCCGTTGACTTTCTTCTATCTGCTCTGACGTTTCCTGAGAGGAGAGCAATCCAGCTTCACGAGCGAGGAGCATTGCACTGTTCTGCCCGTCTAAACCCTTCAGTTCCAGACGCGGACTCTCTGTTTGCTGCCCCTGTGTAATGATAACGACTTGAAGAAATGTTGGAAGTTTGGATGTGTCTATGAGAAATTCATAAGAAAAGTTGTCAAGAACAAGCAATGCGTTCTGTTGGGTACTGATATAAGTGTATAGTTGCTGAAAAAGGTTTGGTACTCCCTGTTTCATGTCAATTGGTAACGCATATGCTTGCAGGGCAGAAATAACATCAGCCAGGAATGTTTCATCGTCGGCTGCATTGAGCCAAAGAACAGCGTGATATTCCTGTGCGAAACGGTGAGTATATTCTCGAACGGCTGTCGTCTTGCCAATTCCGCTTACGCCAGAGACGACAACGATCCGATGCTCTCTAAGCGTTGTATGCAGTTGCGCTAGAAATGTGTCTCTGCCAACGATACGATATTGAGGAGCCGTGTCTTTAGAATGTTGAGGAGTTACATCAAAAGACTTATTTGATCCTCCGCTATCATGAGGCATAAGGTACTCCTCCTATGTATAGACATTCGTCGATAGTTGGGCAGAGATGAACCATGCAGACTCATCCCTACCCATTGACCTAGATGGATACAGGTTTAGCCGCGACCAAAACCGCTACCACCAATGGCATTGAAGGTTTGAGCAATGCCGTGATCGGTTTCCTGGTAGGTGCCTGAGCCTTTGTTGACGTTGCGGCTGATTTCGTCCAGTGTGTCATTAAGGCTTTTCACTTTGGCATGCCACGTTGTTGAGACTTCCTGGAAGCTAGTGAAGCCGTCACCGACCCAGCTTGCTCCCAAATTTTGGATTGTAGCACTGATTTGGGCCAGCGACTGCTCGAATTGCGCGTGCTGGTTATTGAAAGTACTAACAGCTCCACCCATTGCTTCATAATTTGCACGAAGGTCTCCAGCCATGAATAATCCCCTTTCAAAAGGACAACTATCTGCCTCTCTTTGCAGAAAGACACACACACAAACGGTCTGAATACACCCATACGTGTATCAGGAGTTCAAGGAGCAATTTTTGTTCTTGCTCTTGCACCGTTGCTACTATAACATGCGATTGAGGCAAATTCAAGGTAATTTATCACAATTAACACAAATGAAAAGAAATTTTATAGTATGATAAGAATTCCCGCTTAACGCGCTTTTACTTTCTATATGGAAGCAATTGTGTAGCCCAAGAACTCAAGCGAGGGCATTGCACGAGGTCTGCTGAAGTCCATGCTGAATCGAAAAGAGAGAGTAGCATAGGGTTCATGCGCCACAAAGTGGTGCGTACTGCATCTAAGCGTGGAAAGTCACTTGTTTGCAGTTCGTCGGCGGCAAAAAGCGTTTCTGCATCATCGGCGGTATGAGCGCGGACAAGTGGATTCCACCATGTCAGCATTTCAGTGAGCAGGATGGCACCGGCGAAGCGATCACCTTCGGGTCGCCATTGTCCACGCTCATCAAGGGTACGATGCTGGTAGCCAGGGGACCCCTGACTACGCAATACAGGTGTGGGCATAGTTGGCAGGTAGATGCCCTCGATATCCAGTAGTTCGATCCATTGATAGTCCGGTGCAAGCAGGGTATTTCCACCCGCGATGTCTGTGTGGGCAAGGTTGTACGACTCAAGATATGCTAAAACATTTGCTGTTGCCGTCGCGAGGCTACGAGCTTTCGCGGGTGTGTAGGCTGCACTTGCGGTTGCATCCTGTAGAAGACCAGCCCATGTTTGACTCGTGAGCCAGGGCATCAGGGTCGCATAGAGCAGATCAGGATAGGATGCAATTACATCGGGATTGTTTTCTTTAGTCAAACAGAGACGATGACCAAGAAACATTCCGGGCGCGTCCTTATGCACGATAAGCGCGGCGGCGACACGAGCGCATTGCTCGCTTCGATAAGCTGGCTTCATCACTTTGAGGGCGTATAGTTTCGCGTTTGCACAATCTCGTAACTGATATACAAGAGCCTCACCGCCCTCCGTCACAAAAACCTCGCTTTCGTCATCGGGAAAAAGAGGATGTGGCACAAATTCATAGGCCGTTGAGCCAATCGAAAGCACCATACCGACATGCGGAGTGAAAATGCTCATGATTCATTCTCACCTTCTACATGCTGCCAGTGTATCTCCAAAGCGGTCATATCATCGTTTGCAGGAAGAGAGAGCAGGCGTTGCGTTTGCGCGTACCATTGATCGTCATTCAACAGAGCAAGATTCTTACTCACCGCATCCAATCCATCTGTATGCACGACAAGACGTTCTAGCACAGGTAGGCTTGCATGCCAAACACCGACATCGCCCCGTCGCCCCTGCACCGTAGACCAGCGACCACTCTTGTCACTTGTATGTCCCAACACAACCTCTTTGTATAGAGAAGTCGTGAGGCGTGCAGAGACGTTGCCCATCCAGCAAAATACGGCTTGTGCTGGCTGCGAAGAGTGCGAGGAGTCAATACGCCCACACAGAAAGACGGTTTCGCTACCATAGGTGTCGCGCATTTCTTCCATTACCTCGCGGGCTAACGATGGAGTTTCGGGTGGTATAAGCATCTTCTTCAGCTTTAAGCGTGCATCATACGCCCATAAATCAAGCAAACCATGCAGAGTGTTAGTGAATGTTTCGATATCTCTGGGCACCTCGGTTAGCTCCTGTAACCAGGTGAGTAGTTGCGTTGTCAGATAGCGTGCCGCGAAATCGCCTTTGTATGAACTACCAACGCCATCACAGACACAGAAGGAGAGCGAGTCTCCGTTATCACTGCTCACAATACTCGCGTAGTCCTGGTTCAGTAATGATTGCGTCTGTGCTTCACTACAACGGACAGAGAGCAAGCGTACACTCATATGCGAGTTTATTTGTACGCGAGTGAGCGTATCTATCGTCTGATCCGTGACAAGTTGCTGCTGTGGAACTTCTTCTCGCATACGTCGCCTACTTTCGTAAAAGCTATTTTAGCTGTGTCGCGGCGGAAATCGCAAAAGCCAGACGTACAAGGTCGTTGTGTGTACCGGGAAAGAAAAGAGCGGCTCCGCTCTGCAAATGATAGCCATAATTGTTGATATTCTGGCGATAGGTCTCCGGCAAGGGAGAAGAAAGGCGAAAAAGAAATTTTGCGTATTCGTCGCTCAAAGCACCACTCTTGAGAACACCACCCCACTGTTGCCAGTCTTGCACAGGCTTACGC
>CAXUGH010000007.1:42302-49140 GCA_964250365.1 uncultured Ktedonobacteraceae bacterium | reverse complement strand
TCCGCCTGACGGTGATGTTCCTGCACTTCTGGTTGCATTGCACATTCTCCTCTAATAAAAGGTGTTTCCAGAGTACACCCTTGTCTTTCAACGAGAGGTTTGTAGGGGTCTCATTTATTACACCCTGTTGGCGACACGCTACGTCACAGGATTTGGAGATACTGTTCAACCCCCTTCGGCAATTTACGTCGCCAATAGGGTGTAATGAATGAGACCCCTACAGACAGAATATTCCTTCAACACATTACGGTGCTGGCATCTGTGGGCTTTCAGGGTCTACTGGCCCTTTAGGATTGACGCCTGTAGAGTCCTGGGGCGTTGACGTGCCAGCAGGACGGTTTGCTTGCCCAGTAGTACCGCTCTCCTGGCGACCAGTGCTTTTTCCCTCATCCTTAGGTTTTTCCTCGCCCTTCCCTGTCCCTGGTTGATGCACGGGATCGGGTTGAAGCGGCGGTTTCTGTTGCTCATCCATGATATATTTTCTCCTCTTGAGAAGGTCGCTACTGATGTGCCCCGAACGTTGGTGAAAGAACTTGTTGCAGCTCTTTTCCTTCGCCGAGGTACATGTGAACACCGCATGGTAGGCACGGGTCAAAGCTACGCACAGCACGCATGATGTCGATACCCTTGAAGCTGTCGGGCGGATTCTCTTCAAAGATGGGCGTGTTTTGCACCGCATCTTCATATGGTCCCGGTGTGCCATAGATGTCTCGCACGCTCCCATTCCAGGGCGTTGGCGGATACGGATGGTAGTTGGCGATCTTGCCGTTCTCGATGACCATGTGATGCGAAAGTACGCCGCGTACCGCCTCATGGAAGCCGCAACCGATGGCGTCCTTTGGTACTGTGAAGTCGCTCCACGTCTGCGTGTGACCAGCATTTAGCTCGGCGAGTGCCTTTTCTATACAATGCAGTGCAACAGCGGCGGCGTATGCCTGGAAGTACGTTCTAGCACGGTTACGCTCAATGGCGTTGCTCCATTGCGGAATCTTCCACTCGAATTCCACCTCTGGTTTCAGCATCGACTTGGGTAGGCGAATCTTGACGCTGTGTCCCGTTGCCTCGACTAAGCCACCTAGATTGACCTTGCCAGCAAGAGCCGTTGCCCACAGGCGAGCAATCGGACCTCCGCCTGTATCGAGTGCGAGGTAATCGCCGGTGCGCTTGTCGTACCAGCGTGGGGACATGGTCCAGCTATACTTGTCGTTGAAGTCGCGTTTCTGCGGTCTTGGAATCGTCGTCTGATTCCAGGGGTGACGCTTATCGACTGGATTGCCTAGCGGGTCGCGGTCAACGAACGTCCTCTGATCCTGCCAGTCGTCATAGTAGGAGCTACCGAGCAGAATACGAATGCCCAGATTGATATCGACAAGATTCGTCGTCACCAATTGTCCGTCAACTACCACACCAGGGGTGACGAACATCGCATTGCCCCACTTCTCCATCGTGCGATAGTCGTAGTCGCACACATTGGGGTCCTGGAACGCTCCCCAGCAGCCAAGTAGTGTTCGTCGATAGCCGACCATCTCGTAGCCCGGCAGTGCCTGATACCAGAAGTCGAACAGGTCGTCGTGCATGGGGACAATCTTCTTGCACCATTCAACGTACTTCATGAGGCGAACAAGGTAGTCCGTGAAGAGTTGAACGGTTGCAACAGTTCCTACACCGCCTGGGTAGAGAGTCGAGGGGTGAACGTGGCGTCCCTCCATCAAGCAGAATGCTTCGCGCGTATAGCGGCTCACATGCAGAGCCTCACGATAGAACTCACCGACGAAGGGGTTGAGTGAGCGCATGATGTCGCCAATGGTGCGATAGCCATGATCTTCTGCATGAGGTGCAGGAGTATTATTCGCCTTCTCAAGCACGCTGGGGTTGGTCTCTTTCACCATCTGCTCGCAGAAGTCAACACCAACCAGATTTTCCTGAAAGATGTTGTGGTCGAACATGTACTCCGCCGCCTCACCTAGATTGACGATCCACTCACCCAATGCGGGCGGCTTGACGCCATAGGCCATGTTCTGTGCGTAGCAGGAACATGTCGCGTGATTGTCACCACAAATGCCACAGATGCGGCTGGTGATGAAGTGAGCATCGCGTGGGTCTTTGCCCTGCATGAAGAGACTATAGCCTCGGAAGATGTGAGAGGTACTAAAGGCTTCGGCTATTCTCCGATTTTTGAAGTCAATCTTGGTATAGATGCCCAGGCTACCCACGATACGTGTCATCGGGTCCCACGACATCTCTACAAGCTGCGGGGGCTGAGTTGGAGTCTCTTCTCGTCTGACCTCTGTTGCCATGAAACTATCTCCTTTTTGAAATTGAGCGTCTTATCGCTGGGTCATCATTTCCACGTTGGCGTATAGCCTGTCGTTAGTTGCCTGCCCTTATGCCGCCATTTCGGTTCCTTGTTGAGCGTGTCGTTCGTCAACGTGCGTAGCCCCTTGATAACTTTACCGTAGGCACCGATAACGGTCGAAGATAGCTTCCCTCCGGGTGGCTCATCCATAAACGGCATAAATTTGTCTGGAAATCCTGGCATGGTACAGCCGATGCAGATGCCGCCCACATTGGGACAGCCTCCAATGCCATTCATCCAGCCGCGTTTGGGTACGTTACAGTTGACCACTGGTCCCCAACAACCAAGCTTCA
This sequence comes from uncultured Ktedonobacteraceae bacterium, assembly GCA_964250365.1. Classification (GTDB taxonomy): domain Bacteria; phylum Chloroflexota; class Ktedonobacteria; order Ktedonobacterales; family Ktedonobacteraceae; genus JBBQVS01. The sequence goes on along the minus strand of CAXUGH010000007.1, from coordinate 46,491 downwards.
CCAGACATTGTGGCGAACCATATTCTGTGGCGAACATGCCCTGCTCGTAGTAGCTACCACGATCACAGCCTTCATGCACAGTTTTGCCGAAGAGCCATGTGGGGCGTCCTTCATCGTCAAGTGGAATCACTGGTGCCATGCCTGCTACTTGATAGAGCAGATAGAGAAGAGTTTCCATGAAGTTGTCGGGCTGCACAGGACAGCCGGGGACGTTGATAACTGGAAGGCCAGCTTTGGATTTCCAGTCCCAGCCGAGGTAGTCGGCGACGCCCATAGCACCAGTAGGATTGCCTTGCATCGCGTGAATACCACCATATGTCGCGCAGGTTCCTATCGCTACGACTGCTAATGCTTTCGGTGCGAGGCGATCAATCCAATTGGTCACAGGAATGGGTTGACCCGTCGCCGAGTCTACGCCGAGAGCCGCCCAGTACCCTTCGGACTTGATTTTCTCATTGGGAACCGAGCCTTCAAATACGAGAACAAAGGGGTCGAGTTCACCGCTCTCGGCTTTATACCACCATTCCATGAAGTCTTTGCCCCATTCGTAGGCAATGCACTTATTATGAATGTGAACTCTGGGGAGACCGGGGATGGTTCCCAGCACAATATCTTCGAGGCTAGGTTGAGTGGCGGCGGTGACTGAAATGGTATCTCCCTCGCACCCCAACCCTTCTACAATCCAGATGACATGAACGTCTTCAACGCGGACGCTTGTTGCCATGAAGTTCCTCCTTAGCATCAGCTTTAGGGCATCCGCAAGGGGATGCCTTGTTCCCACATCCTGAATTTGGTTACATTTCGTGGCGTCAAACAGCATTGCCCCTGAAACTGTTTACAACTTTAGACTATAGCATAGAAAGATTGCGAAAATGTTGTAAGAGAGAGGCATTCCTCTTTTGAAAATGTTGTAAAAATGTTTTGGAGATTTCTGCCGTAGCTGTAATGAAAATTGAACGAAGAACGAAACCGACAGGGAGACCGCAAGGGTCTCCCCTACACATTTTGTCGCTGATACGTGTAGGAGAGACCCTTGTGGTCTCCCTGTAAAATTTGTCCTCTAAACATATTCATTTTGATCTGTTTGCGTATTTCGTTGCACAGAACTCTTGTAATCAAACCCGTAATGTGTTACATAAATGGAGAATAGACGGTTACAAAAAAACGATAGCGATGGTTACATAGTTTATCTCTATGCTTGAGATACGCTCGATTGAGCGAGCAAGGGTGCTATGATGGAAAACATACGCATTTATCTTTTTGGAACGTTCCGTTTCTATCGCAATGGTCTGCTACTTACTGCTAAAGATTGGCAGGTGCGTCAAGCACGTCAACTCTTCAAACTCTTATTTACGGAGCGCGAGCATACTGTTCCAACAGATAAAGTGATTGACTTGCTCTGGCCCTATTCCGCTGAAAACGCTCACAAAACGCTTCGTAGTGCCATTAGCATACTACGCACCGTGCTTGAACCTGAACGCGCACCACAAGCGGCTTCACTTTTTGTGCCGCGAGGCAGCACAGGCTATATGTTGCATCTCCCTAATGATGATTCAGTGTGGGTCGATACGCTGGAATTTGAACGTCTATTAGATATGGCGGGTGAAAGTTGTGAAAGTCCTAAAAAGCGCAGATTGTTAGAGTCGGCGTTACAGCTTTATGCAGGCGATTATCTTGGTGAAGATGAGCGGGAGAGTTGGACTTTTACCGAACGGACACGTCTGCGCGAACGCTACTTTGCCGCCGCGCTATCGCTCATGGAGATGCAGCGCAAGCAGAAACTCTACAGTCAAGCTATCGCCATTGGACGCCGCTCATTGAGCTTTGATACCTGCCGCGAGCCGCTCTATCCTCTCATCATGTATTGTCAAGCCGCACTCGGCGATACCGTTGGAGCTTTGCAGACATTTGAGCAATGTCGTCAAGAACTACATCATCGCCTTGGCGTCTATCCATCGCCACAAACGCTAGCCCTACATACAGAACTCTTGCAGGGCGAATTTGAGGCCGAATCTACAAAACATGTTAAACACTCCACATCATTCACTCGTACATCTACCAGATCGCTCTCGACAACTCAATCTGCTCCTGCTAAAAAAGGTGAGTCTTTGTTTACAGGACGGAAGTCTGTGTTGCAAGCTTTAACCCATTCCATCAACATGCTGAGTGAGCAGCAGCGACAGCCACAAGAAAAACATGTTATTGCTGTATTAGGTGAGGTGGGTAGCGGAAAAAGCTTCCTGTTACGTGCAGTTCTTGATTATGCGCGAGCACTGCCCTTAACGACTATGACGACCAGTTGTCAAGCGATAGAGCAAGAAACAATTTTCACACCGCTGCTCTTGATGATAAAAACATGGCTTACCCCCCTTCATGACGATGAACTCTCGACACTACCGCAGACGACTCTGGCTATTCTGTCACACTTTCTGCCCGAATTATTAGAACGTTTACCACAGCTTGCACCAACTCCCCTCCTTAACAAGGAGCAGGCGCAAAGCGTCTTTATCACCGGTTTTGTTGACATGTTCCTTGCGCTTAGCCAGCAACGCCCATTGATAATCGTTTTGGATGATGTGCAATGGATTGATGAGGCATCGTTGCACGTACTCCATAGACTCTCTCTTGCTACTAAGCAGAACAATGCCTTACTTTTGCTGCTATCCTGTCGTCCCGAAGATGTACCAGAGAATGACGCATTGCAAACCACTCTTCTATCGCTGGGTTGCTGTAACACCTTTGATACCGTGTATCTGCCAGCATTGAGCATAGCGGACATTCGTGAGTATCTCCACGAACACAATATCCCGTCGCACGTTCCACTAGAACAGTGGTATAACATGACGCATGGTAGTCCTCTCTTACTTGTGGAAACTGCACGTCTCTCCTCCGCCCATGAGGCTATAGACATTCACGAACTTCTCAATCTGGCACTGCAATCACAAAAGATTCACGATGTATTTCTCGCCCGTATCGCTCGCCTACCGCAGAGGGCACTTGAATTGCTAGAACTCGCCGCCGTGATTGACAGTCCCTTTCCACCTGAGTTGCTCAGTTCTCCTCTATGTGCGGAGGATTGTAAGATGCTCGATGTACTCCTCGCACGTCGTTTTTTGTTGACAATGAATAGAAAAGAGTACGAAGTGTGTCTTGCATGCTCGCACGAAATCCTCGCGAAAATTGTATACGCAAATTGTTCAGCGTTGAAACGCTCTCAATTACACCTGCAAATCGCGTCACAAATGGAGTGTTACTACGCCGATTCGCTCAATTCTCACGCGGCAGATATTGCCTATCATTATCAGCATGCTGGTCCGCTGTATCAGCAACGCGTCCAACAATATGTGTAATCATGTTAAGCTTCGTGTGATGGAATAAAAAAACAACGCGGAGGAGAGTTGTTCATGTTGATACATTGTGATTATAGCGAATTTTTGTGTATAATGTCAAAAAAGATATATATTCTTTTTGATATAAAGAAAGAGAATAATAACGCATACAGTAGAGAGAAAGAGACGTTTCATGAAATATCAGGGTATTCATCATGTAGGCTTGCGTGTGACAAACAAGGAAAAAGCAAAACAGTTTTTTCTTGATGTGCTTGGTTTACAACAACACGAACGTATTCCTGTTTGGTTTATAGCTGGTGCATCTATGATACATGTCATAGAGATTTCCAATGAGCATGCGGAGCCTTCTTCCGCTGATACCGTTCGGCATGTTGCGCTACAAGTAGATAACCTCAATGAACTGTTACCACGCCTTTTAGCTGCATCACTGGAGCCTTTTCAGATGGATATGGCAATGCGAGAAAAGCAAATCACTGACCCAAATGATGACCTCTCTTATGGAACAGGGACCTTGTTTGTTTCTGATCCTGATGGAAACCTCTTTGAGTTCATCCAGATTGGTCGTGGTCTCTTTGCTCACGAACAGAATCTCTTAGGGAGGATTGACAAGAGCGCACCGCAAGGGTAAGAACGCTCTCGCATGAACATTCATGACGGCGAATAATCGCTGGTAGTTTGCAGTTGTTACAACTTCTTACATATTTGCAAATCGAAAATCATCCAATCAGGACTCACATTGTCCACATCGCATGGTAAACTCTTATCAATAGCACAAAAAAATTAAGAAGGAGACTACCATGAACAATACTGCCTTAGTTATCATCGACACGCAGGTTGGT
>CAXUGH010000007.1:29733-42202 GCA_964250365.1 uncultured Ktedonobacteraceae bacterium | reverse complement strand
CAACCGAGCAGATGCTTGCTCCGAGCGGAAGCGATGGGTGGTCAGTCAAGGATCATGTCGCTCATATAGTAGCGTGGCAACAGCGCACAATCAATCTCCTACAAGCGGTGCAAGACGACCGAGAAATACCTGATTCGACGCCAGACATGAGTGTGGATGAAATCAATGCAATGTTCTACCAGCAGTACAAGTCGTTACCACTTGATAAGGCACTGGCAGATTTGCATTCTGTACAGCAACAAACAAGAAGCTTGCTCCGAGCGATGAGCGAAGAGGACTTGAACAAACCGATTGCATGGTTGGACAACAGACCTATTGTGATATGGGTTATGGGTAACAATTCCGAACACTATCGGGAGCATATACACTACATTCAAATTTCGTTACAGCAAACGAAATAGGACTACTACGTATGGCACTCCATCTTTCACGAGAAGAGGCGAAACTTTTTCTCACGAACTATCATTTTACGCAAACCGATATCATAGGCGTCTTTGAGCGGCTAAGTACTGTACAATACGACCCGCTCAATCCCGTTGGGCGCAATCCCGATCTCGTCCTACAGGCTCGCGTTCCTGGCTATCGTGTCGATGACTGGCAACATGCGGCCTATAGCGAACGAGTAATATACGATTCTTGGGATAAGCAAGCATGTCTCGTACCTATCAGCGATTGGGCTAAACGCACACTGTTACGAGAACGCTACGAGCCGTACCATGACCGAGAAATATTGAAGAGTCATGCGCTACAAGCTACCGCTATTCTAGCCGCTATGGACGAACGCGGCCCGCTCTCATCGCTCGAACTCGAAGACCGCACAAGCTACGGCGAACGTGGCTCTTGGAGCGGTTCCACCGTCGCCAAGCGTATTTTGCGTGCGCTGTGGGCAAGCGGTCGGCTCGTGACGCATCATCGCAAAAACGGTAGACACTACTATGATCGCCCCGAACGCGTTATACCCGCTCACTACTACAACGAGCAGCCGCTTTTAGACGAAGACGCCTATCATCGCTGGATTATGACGCGACGCGCTCAAGCGATGGGGTTGCTACGTCCAATGGCGGAGCAATGCATCTGGAGTGCCTGTGGCGATGCGCCAACGCGTAAACGCGCCATCGCTCAACTCGTAGAGGAAGGCACTCTTACTCCATTGCATATCGAAGGCAAGACGTGGACATATTACATACTCACCGACCTTCTACCACTGCTCGATAAGCAACCCTTGCTATCGCGCATGCTTTTCCTGGGGCCGCTCGACAGCATTCTATGGGATCGCAAGGCCGTACAGCATATTTTCGGCTTTGACTACATGTGGGAGGTCTACAAGCCAGCCGCGCAGCGTCGTTGGGGCTACTACGTCCTACCCGTCTTCTACAAAAATCGCTTCGTCGCTCGCTTCGACTCGCGCCTCGACAAAGGAACGTGGAACATCCTGAACTGGTGGTGGGAACCCGACGTGATGGTGGATGAGGAGATGGAGGAGGCATTGGATAGAGCAAAAGCTGATTTCTTGCGTTACCTAGGGGCAGAAGCTATACAAATGGAAGGAGAAATTGATATAATAACAATAAAATAAGCGCATGAGGAGAGCAGATATGATGAGCGCATCGACACTCCAAAAAATGAGTATTAGCGAACATCTCTACCCTTTTCTTTTGGCTGCACTTGAAGCATGCGTCGCAAATATTGTGTGTGTTGGGCTGGCAAATATCAGCTTTCTTGGCTCAAACGATGTCTTGATTCCGCTCTGGCTTCCATTTCTCCTCATCGCAGCTACATGTTGGATCACACGCTATCCTACGCAACGTCTACAGCATACTTTCTCCACCTTACAGCAGCAAGAAAATGATAGACGTTATCCTCAACCCTTACTTGCTCTCTTGCTCACGCTAATAATTCTTGAGCTACTCTTTTTTGTATGCGCTGCAATATACGCTCCACTACTAGATACTTCGTGGCTTACTGATGCACCTCTGCTTACTGCTGTACGAATAATTATTGTGCTTGCCGTTGCCATTTTTCTCTGTTGGCGTGGTATACAGATTGCGCGTTCTCGTCTTGATACCGATACTATCGGACGCATTTTACGGATAGTGGTGGTGTGCCTGGCTCTTATTCTCGTGCAACGTGTTGTTCAGGAGTTACTGTATCATGATGAGATAGCACATGAGGATACTGCGCTCTTCTTTCTTGTCACACTCTTTGCCTGTCTTAGCCTCTTTACCTATCCGCTAGCACAGCGCGTCTATCTATTAAGCTTTTCAACAGAGAAGCGCGAAGTCTTCAAAAGACAAGAGTACGTATTGCTATGTGGAACGGCAATTTTCTATCTGTTTGCGCTTCTGAGTTTGTGGTACGTCATCTTCCTCTACAATCATTGGATTGTCATTGGAACAAAATTGGGCGCAAAATATCTTCCTAAAAAAGGACGCAAAACACTCATAGTTCCAACTGCAAAGGGAAGTCATGTACAGCTTGATATCCCGATTTTCCCCTGGCTCCGTGTCTCCTTTTTTGTGATATTGGGGTTACTTCTTGTGGCTTGCATCGTGTGGGCTGTTCGTCGCTTGCTTGCGAGACGTTCCGACGATATTCACGAAAGTCTCTGGTCATGGTCGCTGTTCTGGCGTCAACTAAAAACGTTCACCTACGGCCTCCTCACGCGTTTTTTCACCTTTCAAAAAGAAGACAAGGTGAGAGAACTGCCGCAAGTAAAGAAGCCCGTTGAGGTTTCGCCAGTAGAGACAATACAGCGCACTCCCACTATGCACCCGATCCGCGAACTTTACCGCACCGTGTTACAGTACGCGAAAAGTGTTGGCTATCCCCGTAGCCGCTATGAAACGCCCGATGAGTTTTGTAAGCGCCTCATTCAACACTTCCCTTTCGCAGAACCACAGCTAGAACTCATTACTCATGCCTACACAGCCACGCGCTACGGACAATCACTACCCGATGAAGCTGAGATTGTACATCTGCGAGATGCATGGGGAGCGTTGCAGCAGCGATGGCAGGAGGATAGCGAATAATTTGCTAGCTCTTGCTATACATTTGTTTATTCGGAATTTCCGCTCCTACTATTGGTTCTAAATACCGATACAAAGCAGCTTTCATCTCACGCACAATTGCACGTCGCTGTTCTTCGTCACCTTCAAGTGTCAGGGGAAGTAGCGCGAGAAAAAGACGATACGAGACGAGCAGTGGGAGACGCCGCTGCTCTTTTGTACTTGAAGGCCAAAGTGCCGCCAACATCGCATCCTGGCGAACTGCGATATCCTGATGTAAATCTGCTAGGACGAGAGCAAGTGACGGAGAGATAGTTGCACCAATCCCAAGCGCAAAGTAGCCAGGATAGGTTCGATTGAAGATAACAAGCCTGTCAATAAAGGTATTCACAAAATCGCGCAGAGGCAAGGTGATGACTTCGGGCGAAAGCACAGAGTCGTACACCTGATGCAGATGTTCGCTTGCATCTGCTGCGAATGCCTGTGCAATCGCTTCTTTATTCGGAAAAAACTGATAGAGCGACCCTGGCGAAATGCCTACCCGTGCCGCAATCATATTGGTTGTTACTCTGTCGTAGCCAAACTCGGCAAAGAGTGCCCCTGCAACGGAAAGGATTTCTTCCACACGCAACACCCCTCGCTTCTGCCGATGAGCCTGTCGGCGTTCCTGATTTTCTCCCATAGACCACCTCTCCTACAAACGGAAGTCACTTCTTCTCAGCATCTCTTGACAATACGATAAAAAGCTCGTATAATCATTTTGTGATTACGATAATTTACTCGTAAGTATAGCAAAAACTGAGCTAAATGTCAAAGAGAGGAAAGACCTATGTCTTCACAAACCAATAAAGAACTCTGGCAATCCTGGAATAAGTTATGGAACGGCAATCTGTCTATTGCTGATGATATTATCTCACCGAACTTCGTCGCGCATTTTGCCCCTGTTGGCAGTAGTCCCGGTGAGGTACGTGGTCCTGAAGGGTTGAAACAGTGGATTGGCGGAGCCGTTGGAGCCTTTACCGGTTACAGTTTTACGACGACGGTTGGCCCTGTTGCTGATGAGGACTCTGTCGCGGGTCGCTGGCTCTTTCGAGGCACCTATCAAGGGGGCATGCCAGGAGCTTCCCCTAACGCAGTTGGAAAACACGTCGAGTATGCGGGCATGGACCTCTTCCGTGTCGAAAACGGAAAAATCGTCGAATACTGGCTCTGTGCCGACACATTGCAATTGCTGCAACAGGTTGGGGTAATTCCTTCCTAGAGCAAGCTCTTTGCCAATCAGAGAGTAGAAAGGAACGCGAGTGAGAGAGTTTTCTCGCGTTCCTTAATATTTTGACAAAAAACTCATATTGAAATATTTTAATATATTGAATATACTTATACTATAAGAGTTGTTTTAGTGATAAAGGCCAAACAAATTCTTGCTGCTCTTCCTCACATCCTAAATTCTTGAGTTCGATTTTGATACGCGATAAGAATAGTTCCTGATCAACATAATTAAGCAGAGCAGCAAGATTAATGCGTTGAAGAAGTTTTTTTGTAACCGGACGCTTTGAGTCTAAGAAGATTATCGCTCTTATGAAATTTAAGCATTCAGGATCGTTTAATAAACTGGCAAAAAAAGCTGCCTCTTTTGCCGAGTAGCATGGCAAAATGTAACATGTATCATCAAACATCACCGGACGTCCGTTCACAGGTGCCACAGCCCTAAAACGCGGAGACTTATGCAAACCAGATACGCTTACCTTATAGGATGCAAAAGAGTATTCTCCGATACCAAAAAATGTAAATGGCGGTTGGTGGTCATAAATTGATGATTTCCTTTGGTGAAAAAAATGTATGTGGCTGGTGAGATACTCCCATAATCTTGGAGCTTTTTTTTCTAAGTGAGAGGTGTCTTCTCCAAACTGTCTCTGTGGTACTATAACCGCTCTTTGCGATTTAACTCCATTAAACAAATCTGAACTTTTTAGTAAAGGATAAATATAATCAGATTCGACAGTCACAACTTCATCCAGTTTGTTACGAAGGTCTCCGTTCGCGTCGTAAGTTAATTCCACTACTGAAGCTGCATCGTGTTTTATACCTTGACGCCATGTAACAGTACTACTTCCATCGATGAAAGACAGGCGATTATAAGCCTTAACATCTGCTATCATCCGCTTGCCAGTCATACCGATTATAAAATCAGACTGAGTGCTAACTAGGTCTGGATAAACTGTCATTTCATAACGAGGATTTCCTGAGCCAACTTTTATGTGAAATAAACATGCGTCTACAGCGGCATGAAACCACTTTTTTGCGTCGATCTTTTTGATCCATGCCGAGGAAATAGGAATAGATGTGTCTGAGGCAAACTTTAAAACATTGCGTGCTACAGAGGTCTTGCAAAGCAAAGCAATTGTAGGTTCCTCAGAAGCTAATTCTTGGATTAGCTTTAACCAAATGTATTCAGCAATATCAAAATTTGACTCACCTGTGAGTGCCTCTAACCCACTCAATTTCTTCAAGTTAATTTTATTAGGTAGATTTTCACTATTAAGAACTCCTTGTTGGGAATTTGTCACCCAAGGTGGATTTCCTATGATTAAAAGCGGTCCTTTCTCTTTCCACTGCAATTCTTTACGCAAATTCAAATCAAAAATATTTCCGCACTTGAGAGTGATTTGGGTAGATGAAGATAGAGCAACAGTGCTTTGGACTTTATTTAAATAACTTTGTTGTATTTCGATACCTTGAATTTCTCGTGGAGGACTTGCTCGTCCAAGTAAGCCCTTGATGAAATTTCCCTCGCCACAGGTTGGCTCGAATACTCGCGTCCATACTTCAATGGGTTCAAGGGATTTGAGTATCTCATTGACAAGTGCTGGGGGGGTTTGAAAATCACCTAAATCTTTAGACATAAAGGTTCTCTACACCTTCCACTGCATTAGCAAGGGCTGCGCTAATCGCTCTTCCATAATTTAATCTCCATTGAAGAGCATTAGATATTGTGAGATATCCAACCTTTGGCAGCTCTTGCAAAATGCGATTCGCAAGGTTTTCTAATCCTATCTCTTCTAGTGGCAAATTACGTTCTATCAAAAACGCAATTATATCGTCTTTGTTACCTTCGCGGTTAAGAATTCCAGCGAGACCAAATGTTGTTTGCCAATCTCCCGTTCGCTCTCTTTCTACAAAAATCGTGTACTTTACATCAAACTGAGCCAAACGAGAAGCTGAATGATCAATCTTCTCATATACAAATATAAGAAGGCTGTATCCTAAGCCGTATACTTTCTGAGTAGCATCACGGTAAGGGCAAGACGACTGTGGTTGACTTAAAAAAGTTGCTTTAATGTCGACAGCTAAACTTGGTAAGTCTATTCCACTAGCAACTTTACCACGCGTAAACGAATATCTCTCTGCAAGGTAGTCACGAAATTGCTCTTCAATGAATGTGCCGAGAGTTTTACCATCTGTAGCTCCATATAATTCAGGGAAAGATTTAGCTTTAAGTTCATTAACAAAACTTGGTACAGAAGACTTTAAGTATCCAAGTGTTAATTCCGGTAACATAAACGCACCCATTTTCTGCAATAAAATACATATGAACTCTTGTTCTTATTATTGTAATTCTAATTATGCCATAGCTATTACGGAAAACATAGTGCGGAGACCTTATAGACCAAATAGTACCCATCGTTGCGGTACCTCACGCTATCGACCGCCTCTAACCTCATACGAAGATAGCCGTATGGTATAATAAGCTGAAATATTTTGAAGATAAAAACGTGAGTATATTTGCCTCTCATCTATAGTTTATGCCATGTGGCAGGAGAATAGACTTTTATGCAGTTACTTGGGAAAATTCTTGGCGACCCCAATAAACGAGACCTCAGGGTGATTGATCCCGTGATAGAGAAAATCAATGCACTCGAACCAGCAATGAAAAAGTTGAGCGATGAAGACCTTGCCGCGAAAACTGTGCAGTTCCGTTCACAACTCGCGCTCTATCTCAAGGGTGGTCTGGTCTTAGAAGACGACCTGCTCGCCCTTTTTCGTGAAGCACTCAACGATGTCGAGCCGCTCGCCGAAAAATGCAGCGACGCGGATTTGCGAACCGCCGTGACCGAATATAGACAGAAAATCGAGCAACGGCGCAATCCCGAATATGACCTGCGCGACAATCTGCAGGTGACGCTCTCCGAACTGTTCGAGCAATCTTACGAGAAGCTTACCCCTAAGCTCAATCGGTTGCGTGTGACGAGAGGAATGGACATTGCCGAGGAGCGACAGGAGTGGCCCGACGAGGCCAGCGATCCACAGAAGGTGACGCTTGCCCTATTGACAGAGGTTGAGCCGATTCTGAAAGAAATTGACGACGACGAGCTTGCCGAAGCGTTCCAGAGTGCATGGGCAGTGTTTGAGGTCGCACGCGATAGTGCCACCAATAAAGACGATGGTGCTGATGAACGTTTGGAAGATATGCTTGGTAGCATCCTAAAGCAGTTGCAGCCGGAGATCGTGGCACTGAAAGCCGAGGCGATGGACAAGCTGATTCCAGACAGAGTAAAGCGTTACCGCACTGGTAAGACGCTAGACGACCTGTTGCCAGAGGCGTTCGCGGTTGTACGTGAGGCTGGCTGGCGCCGTATCAAGATGCGCCACTACGATGTGCAACTTATCGGTGGCGTGGTACTGCATCAGGGCAAGATTGCCGAGATGCGTACTGGTGAAGGTAAAACGCTCGTTGCGACGCTCCCAATCTATCTGAACGCACTCACTGGCAAAGGTGTTCACCTCGTCACCGTCAACGACTATCTCGCAAAGCGCGACGGCGAGTGGATGAGCAATATCTACAAGTTCCTCGGTCTGACCGTTGGTATTATTGTCAATAGCGTTGAGCCGCAAACGGGTGAGCGTCGTGCCGCGTATCAGGCCGACATTACATATGGCACGAACAACGAGTTTGGTTTCGACTACTTGCGTGATAACATGGTAGCATCGCTCGAACAGGCGGTGCAGCGCGAACTCAACTTCGCCATCGTTGACGAGGTTGACAATATTCTGATTGACGAGGCTCGCACACCCCTCATCATATCGGGGCAAGGGCAAGAGTCAACTGACCAATATGCCAAGTTCGCACGCTGGGCACCGCGTCTCAAACCAGAACTTGACTATACCGTCGAAGAGAAGACACGCACCGTCATCCTTACTGATGCTGGTATTGAGAAGATTGAGCAACTGGCGGGCGTCGCAAACATTTACGACGAGGATAACCTTGACTTGACGCGCTACATGGAGAACGCGATTAAAGCAGAGATTATCTTCAAGCTCGACAAAGATTACATCGTGAAGGACGGCGAGGTGATCATCGTCGATGAGTTCACGGGTCGCCAGATGCCAGGGCGCCGCTACAGCGAAGGCTTGCATCAGGCAATCGAGGCCAAAGAGGGTGTTACCGTACAGCGCGAAAATCACACGCTGGCAACCATCACCTTCCAGAACTTCTTCCGTCTCTACAACAAGCTTGCAGGTATGACTGGTACCGCGTTGACCGAAGCTGAGGAGCTACACAAAATCTACAAGCTCGACGTGATGGTGATTCCGACGAATAAGGAAATGATTCGTAAAGACATGCCGGACCTCATCTATCGCTCAACAAATGGCAAGTTTAATGCTGTCGTTGAAGAGATCAAAGAGCGACACGAAGTTGGACAACCTGTGCTAGTTGGTACCACCTCCGTCGAGACCTCCGAGTATCTTTCCGAAATGCTCGATCTGCAAGGCATTACGCATCACGTTCTTAACGCCAAACATCATGAGCGTGAGGCGCAGATTGTGGCGCAGGCAGGGCGTAGTGGTGCTATTACCATCGCTACCAATATGGCTGGTCGTGGTACCGACATTCTGCTTGGTGGCAACCCAGAGGGCTACTTCGAGAACATTCTACGCACTCATGCCGAGCATGTGGATTTCATTCGTGAAATGCCCACGCAGACGCAAGACGAGCGCGACGAGAAGGAAGACGCTATTCAGCAGTACATCGCAGAGATGTCGGAGGCCGAAAAGGATGAACTCTTCCAGCGCAAGGTACGCGAATGTAAAGAGGATCATGACCGCGTTGTCGAATTGGGTGGCCTGCATATCATTGGTACCGAGCGGCACGAGTCGCGCCGCATCGACAACCAGTTACGTGGACGTGCAGGACGACAGGGCGACCCCGGCTCATCGCGTTTCTTCCTTGCCCTTGACGACGAATTGATGCGCCGTTTTGCCGCCGATAGAGTGGCGAAGGTGATGGAGCGTGTCGGCATGGAAGAAGACATGCCGTTAGAGAGCCGCCTAGTCTCAAACTTTATTGAGAGCGCACAGACGAAGGTTGAGGGCTACAACTTTGACATTCGTAAAAACGTCGTCGAGTATGACGATGTAATCGCCAAACAGCGCGAAGTCATCTATGCCGACCGCCGCGCCGTACTTGAGCGTGGTGATATGCACGAGCGCATTCTCTCTATGATACGTGCTGAGGTGGGCAAACTGGTCGATAGCTGTATTCCTAGCAACATGCTGACAGATGAGGAGCAGTTAGAGATGCTCTTCAAGGCCATAGAGGTCTGGGTGCATGTACCCGAAGAGATAGTGCCCGAAAATCTCAATGCTGTGCGCCGCGACGATATCAAACGAGACCTGACTGAGCTTGTACTCGACCACTACGAGCAGCGCGATAAAGACCTGAAACGACAGGCACGCGAGCAAGGCCTCGAAGATAGCGATCTCTTGCGCGACTTCGAGCGTTCCTACCTGCTGCAAGTGGTTGATCGCCTGTGGATGGATCATATCGACTCACTCGATGTAATGCGTGCCGGTATCGGTTTCCGTTCGCTTGGACAGCGCGATCCGCTGGTCGAGTTCAAAAACGAAGCCTTTCGCATGTTCGAGGACTTGAAACAGGCCATTCAGCACTACACGGTTGACGCACTGCTCAAACTGTTGCGTAACGACCTGACCATCACGGTAAACAAGCCGGAGCCGCAGCGCAAAGCTCCGCGCAACGTTCGTACCAATGCCGATACTATCGCTAAGGCAAGCGGACAAGCCAAGAGCGAGAACGACACACAGGCAAAGGCTACTCCGCGTCGCAATGGCAATGCAGCGCACAAAAATAATGGTGCTAATGCCTCATCTCGCCCCACCTCTCTCGGCAGAATTGGACGCAACGATCCTTGTCCCTGTGGAAGCGGCAAGAAATACAAAAAGTGTCACGGCGTATAAAGAAAGTAGTCCTATACCAAAAAAGTTGCGTATGCCGACTGGCATACGCAACTTTTTTGCTATAGGACTACTCGCCTAAACTCTTGATTATTCTTGAGCCTAGTGGTATCTTCTGTACAGATTTATTATGAAACCTTATCATGGTAGGGACTGATTTATTGCGTCCGTAGGGACCCGATTTATCGCGTCCGAGCAGGAGAGATCATGAGTATGCTCCCTCTATCTTCGTATCGCGTTGCCGCTATTCAGTATGAGCCGGTGTTGGGGGAGAAAGAGAGTAATGTTACGCGTCTTCTGCACTTAGTCGAAGAGGCGGCGGTACACGGCGCGAAACTTATCGTTGTGCCTGAGATGGCAACAACGGGCTATTGCTGGCAATCTCGCACCGAGATTGCCCCCTACGTGGAAACTATCCCTGGACTCACCACCGACCGTTTCCAGCAGCTTGCCACATCTTCCGAATGCTACATAGCCTTGAGTTTGCCAGAGGTAGACCCACGCACCTCTGTCTACTACAATACTATGGTGTTGCTTGGACCAGAGGGACTCGTGGGTACTTATCGCAAGATACACTCGTACATCTCGGAGCCGCGTTGGGCGCGTGATGGCGATTCTGGCATGCCTGTATGGGATACGCCGCTGGGACGTTTGAGTGGACTCATCTGTATGGATGCTATGTACTTTGAGGCCGCTCGTATTCCAGCTCTGCATCAGGCCGATGTCCTGCTCTTTCCCACCAATTGGCTCGACGAGAAGAGTCCCAGTAGCTGGTGGATGGCGCGCGCCTTTGAAAATGGTGTCTACTTCATCGCCGCGAATCGCTATGGTGAGGAGCGCGGTGTTCAGTTCAGTGGTGGCAGTTGTGTGTTGAATCCAGATGGCTCAATTCAGGCATATCTCGACAACGGCGAAGGTATCGTCTACGGTAGAGTCGATTTGGAGCAGTCGCGCAAGAAGCGTTGGGGAGGTCAAAGCGACGCGGATAGTGGCGATAGAATAGCCGACCGTAGACCAGATAAATATGCTCTCGTGGCGCAGAACACATACCTGTGGGAGCCGTTACGCTATCACGGCCTGTATGCGCTGGGAGAACTTCCACCGGGGCAGCTTTCTGGGATAGGCGTTATGCAGACGCGTTTACAGGATTTCGTTGCGTCCTCTTCCCGCGAAATGTTGCACATGCTGCGTACCACTGTGCGTACCATGATTAAGGATGCTGGCTCTGCACAACCTGATGTGCTAGTTTTGCCTGAATTGGTGTTACCCGGTCCTGTTCCTACTACATCCAGTTGGAGCCAACAGGCACACATTGCTCACATGCAAGAGCATGCTCTTCTGGTACCAGGACCGGAGACGGATGTGCTGATTGCTCTTGCCGACGAACTACAGATTAGCATGGTGCTAGGAATAGCCGAACGCGCTATTAGCAATGGTTCCACTAGCTATTACAATACTGTGCTACTGATTGATCCGGGTGGCATCTATGGCAAGTATCGCAAAGTTCATCTAACCGCCTATGATCGTCTCTGGGCGCAGCCTGGAAAAGATGATTTTCCAGTGTTCGATACGCCGACGGGTCGTATTGGACTGGCTACAGGCTACGACGTGCTGTTTCCAGAAACGTTACGCGTTCTGGCTGGGCTTG
The DNA here is from genome assembly GCA_964250365.1 of uncultured Ktedonobacteraceae bacterium. Classification (GTDB taxonomy): domain Bacteria; phylum Chloroflexota; class Ktedonobacteria; order Ktedonobacterales; family Ktedonobacteraceae; genus JBBQVS01. The sequence goes on along the minus strand of CAXUGH010000007.1, from coordinate 30,295 downwards.
GTGCCGATCTTGTCTGCGCTCCCGCTCTACTCAATTTCCCCGACCCTATTGGACTTCCTCCTACCACCATTCCGCATAAAGTGGCTGTTGACCCGGAAGAATATGATCCCATACACTACCTGATATGGCGTGTGCGTGCGGCTGAACACAATGTCTATCTCGCGCTGGCAAACTGGCAAGGGCACTATGGCGGAATTTCCGCTAATGGACAGAGCGGCATCTTCGCACCGCTTGCCGCCACCTATCCCTGGTCAGAGGTCGTTGTCGATGAAGATGAAACGCTGCTTACTGTCATGACCATAGATACGCGTGAGCAGCGTACTGGGCGACGCACGACGCAATCACTCACGTATAGTCCGGGGGACATGGTAAACTCGCTCACTGGCGAACTTGCCTACGACATATTGGACAGCATTCCTGGTAATGTCGTGCGTAGTAAACCGCTGTTACGTAAACGCCAACCCTTCTGGTACCTCGACATCGTGCGCTCTGACCTTTTCTAACGTAATCAAGAGCAGCGGCCGGGGGGCGCCAGAGCGGGGTGGGGGCGGGGGGGGGGGGG
>CAXUGH010000007.1:27386-29723 GCA_964250365.1 uncultured Ktedonobacteraceae bacterium | reverse complement strand
CCCCCCCCCCCCCCCCCCCCCCCCCCCCGCTCCCCCCCCCCCCCCCCCCTGCTCTTGATTTTGTTTCCTTACTGCACTGTTACAGTAATTTGTGCGTTTTTGCTACTTTGCAGCATAAATGTGCCAGTTGTGTTGAAGGTGACGGTTGAGGACTGATTCAACTTGAGCAAGATGTCTACACCAGCCTTCTGCTCGTCGCTCTGGCTGAAATCCTGCGTCTCATCGGTCAGATTGGTGAAGGTGACACTATCGCCCTTCTTAACGGTGAGCGTGGTAGGATCACATCTGTACTGATCACCAGCATCGTTAGCACCTTTCGTCTCTCGAATATTCACGGTTGCCGCAGGAGCGGACGACGAAGTGGAACCCTGAGCAGATGTGCTGCTTTGAGTAGATGTCTGAGTGCTGGCAGAGGAACTGCCTCCTCCACAGGCCGTAAGCGTTAGCCCAAGCATGGCTAGGCAGACGAACAACATCAAGGGAAACGAACGGCGAATTACTTGTAACATGGAATTTTATCCTCCTCAAAGATCTTGAAATCTTACTGAACACTATCAAGGCGTCCAAATACGCCATCTTCTTCGGAACTAGAACCCGCGCTGTAGAACAACTGATTGTGTTTTCCTGCCCCATTGTCAGTTCCGAATGTCAAGGCCCAAAGCATGTCGATTTGCAACGGTTGACCATCTTTTGTCGTCAACTGTCCAAGTAGTTGACCGCTTGTCGGGTCGTAGACATGAATGTAGCCATCGCGGAAATTGCCTACCAGCAGTTTGTTGCTTAGCGCACCGAAATCATTAGGTGCCAATGCCAACCCCCAGGGAGAGTTCAACGGGCCGTTCGAGGCTAGACGCTTCTGAAGTTGCCCATCAGTGCTGAATACGTCAATGTATCCATGTCCCACTGCTCCTACATCATTGCCTTTGTCGATGCTCTGCATCGCATAGGTGACGTAAAGTGAACCATTGATATACTTGATGCCAAATGGAGCATAGTTCGCGGGCATTTGCGGATCGGAGAACATGTTTGTTGAGTCGATCTGCTTATAGTTGCCATCAAACACGTCGATGGTGCGTTGTGCGAAGTTGCTTGCGTACAGCCGAGGTCCCTGAGCTGTATCGGCTGATGTCAATCCTTTGTAAACAGCCCCCTTCGCAGAATTATCTACACGCATAGTTGCCTTGAGCTTCATGGCCTCACTCCAGCCCGCAATCGTTCCCTGCTCTGAAGAGAAGACAAAAGCGTCGCCGCCGAACTCGTTTTTCGCGCTAAATACCATCCCTGTAAGAGGAGCGCCTCCATCTCCATCGGGATCGTTAGGTACAGGTACTTTTACGGCAAGCGGAACCTGCTTGCCAGTTCCATCGTCAATTGTAACAATTTTTCCACTACCATCGTAGACTGTGGAGTAGCCATTGCTGTTGTTGACCCAGATTCTGCCTTTGTGTCCAAATTCTAGCCCCCAAGCGTCAACCAGTTTTCCGTCGCGGTATGCCGCAACGCCCGGAACATTAGAAACGAGGGGTGCAGTTACGAAGGGAAAATTTTTGGTGCTCTGCTGAGCAGTGGCTTGCCCCGTTGTTGTCTGTGAGCCACCCCCGCAAGCGGTAAATAGAAATCCAACCAGTAGGCATAAACCTAATGCCCAGTGTCTCCGCATTCTAGTCATACTACCCTTCTCCTCTTGTGTTGTTTTCATTCTGCACTTCCATGTGCCTGTTCCCAGTCCAAAGACTTCCCCGAAACTGCACTGAGAACATTTTTGTGTAAAACATGTTTACGATGTCTCCTTCCATCGCTAGAAAACACACTTGCTACAGTCGTCTTGTTGCAAGGACAACAAGATGACCATAACAACATCTATAATCACGTTGTTAGCGTAGGAGTATCCCCTGACACATCTTGACGTGTCTTGATGCGTCACACCCCCGCGCGTTCAACCTGAAAGAATAATAGCATAGGCGAAGAGAGGGGTATGCTTGTGCTATTTTTTACCGCTACCATTGTCCTAAGCGTGGTAAAGAAATCTCAACCATTCAAGTGGTTGTATAAGGGAAACGTACTACCGTTGGGCGGTTTTGCTGAGCCTGTCCACACGAAAAAAACGAAATTGCCCCAAAAAAACACTCTCTTACGTTCATTTTATGTGCAGTTCTTAACCCGTAAAGAGATTTTGCCCCCTTTCTCTCCATACATGACTTGCTGTCGTTGACAAGCAAAAAAGAGAGTCCTATGACTAAAGTCCTTACCTACCTACCTCGTCTTCGTTAGTTGCTGTATTAAGAATCCAGATAAGAAGTGGGGGGGGGGGGGGGGGGGGGGGGGGTGGGTGAAGGG
>CAXUGH010000007.1:19282-27376 GCA_964250365.1 uncultured Ktedonobacteraceae bacterium | reverse complement strand
TTATCTGGATTCCTGCTTCTAAATGTAGAGTTGTTGGCTTAGCCCCAGGGCGTTAATGCTTGGACGCCATCCATCATCGCTTGCTGTGCTATAGACCCCCACTTGTTGTTGTTGACCGGTGTAAGGAAGCCAGCCTTCTTCAATAGTGCAGGTGCGTCTGCAACTCTTTTAAGTGTCGCTTGCTCGAAGGCTAAGTTATTAGCAGGAGCTTTAGCAGCAATCACACGACCAATCACACGATGCTCTGCCTCAACACCCATAATTTGCGAAGCGATCTGTGCAAGATCGGCACGCCCCATCATCGCAAACTCTCTTGTTGCGGCAAGGTATGCTGCAACAAATGTTGACTCAAGCAACTGCTGTGTCTGAAAAAATGCGCCGAAATCGGCGAATGTTCTGTTGCCAAAGGGGAAACTGAACATAGTCGTGAGCGGCTTTGCACCCTGCTGCATCAGAAACTTCTGGTGCAACTGCTCTTCGATCAAAGCGGCCTGGATATCACGACGGGCATTGGGACCAAGGTCAAGGGCATCGGCATGCTCAAGCGTTTTCTTGTAAAACGTCGCGCCAAGCATTTCTGCTGTAACAGCGATATTCAGGATGTTCTGAATAGCGGCTGCATTGGCTTTAGGATTCTGCACCGCATTGTTCTGCAACTGAGTTCGGTTAGTGCCAGAGTCGCCGATACCAGCAGCATTAGCACCATTCTGCTTGGATGTGAGGTAGAGACCCCCACCGACCAGACCTCCTGTAGCGGCAAGTCCGGCAACTCCAGCTACCGTGCCCTTGAGCATTGAACGACGTGATGAGCGTGCTGTGCGATACTGTTGCTTCATGATGTTAGGTTTCCTTTTCTGTGTTGCGCGGCTCGTTGCCGCGCCTGTAGTTGTGTGACAAAAATGTCTGAATGATTTACTAGATCGACGCCTGAAGAAAGGATCATTGCTGGTTCAGCGATTACCATTTCTTCTTGCCGTTGCCGTTGTTTCCATTGGCGTTACCATTATTTCCATTAGCGTTGCCGTTGTTTCCATTGCCATTAGCGTTGTTTCCGTTGTTGTTAGCACCATCAGTGATGCTGATAGTGGTGCCGTTCAAGGTCGCGGTAGCAGTCTGCTGGTTGATCGTGACCTGCGCCTGCCCATTGGTGAACTGTACAGCAGTACCGTTGACCGTGAGAGTAGGTGTCGCCGCCGCACCCGCACCATTGTTAGCATTGCCATTGCCACCGTTGCTGGCGGCTCCGTCGGTGATGGTGATATTGGCACCATTCAATGTAGCGGTAGCAGGTTGCTGGTTAATCGTAACCTGAGCCTGTCCGTTGGTAAATTGTACAGCGGTACCATTGACTGTGAGAGTAGGCGTTGCAGCCGCTCCTGCCCCGTTACCGGCAGCAGGGGTAGCTGTGGCTGTAGCCGCCGCACCAGCACCGTTACCTGCGGGTGTAGCTGTAGCCGTAGCACCCGCACCATTGGCACCGTTGTTAGCATTGCCGTTACCGCCATTGTTGTTCGCAGCACCATCGGTGATGGTGACAGCAGCACCATTCAGAGTAGCGGTAGCAGGCTGCTTATTGATCGTGACCTGTGCCTGTCCATTGGCGAATTGAGCAGCAGTACCATTAACGGTGAGTGTCGTTGTAGCGTTGGCACCACCATTGTTGCCATTGCCGTTACCATTTCCGGCACCTGCTACTGTGAGTGTGGCAGCAGTCACCACGCCATTGCCATCCATTGTCAATGTCACCGGATTCTGGATTTTGAGTAGTCCAACACAGTTCAATCCACCCGCTCCCAATGTTGCATTCATGCGGTTCGCCAGGAAGGTGAACAGCGAGTTTGCAGTTACACCCTTATCAGGGGACATCTGATTCTGGAAAATTGCCATATTTCCTTGTAACTGTGGCACTGCAATATTTACCACATTTTGGCAATACGTGGTGGTATTGGCATTCGCAGCCGTTGCAGGCACTTGATCGACTCCACGTCGGTACGCCGTCACTTTGCCTAAGCTCGGATTATTATTAACCAGTGTCATTTCGTCGCCTAGAGGAACTAGAGCAATCGGAGCCTGTTGAAATGCAGCGGCCTGCAACTCGTCGGTTGCCATCGTTGCCGTCGTTGTCCCTGTATTTACTAGATCAGGAATCTGCCATGCTGTACAGCCAAGCACGGGATCAAGAATCTTTGAGACTAGAGCATTGTCGCTAGGATTACCAAGCGTTGTTGCATTTTGTATCTGATTCATATTTGCCGCTGAAAGTTGAGCGGTCTGACCGTTGCCATTGGCAATGTACTGCGTTTGCACGTTGTCGCTCTGGTCCATATCGACAATTGCGAAGTCGCGCGTGGTCGGACAAGGTTTGCCATTGTTAGCCACGCCAATCGGCGGCACGGTGATTTTTCCGGCTTGAATAGCGGCGTTGGCAGCACGGAAAAAGCGTGGTGCGTTACAATATGCAAACTGTCCAAAGTTTGTGCCATTGAAACCGTTCACGCAACGTCCATTTGCGGTATCGCCTGTCAAACTTAATATGGTGCCGTTAAAGCCAAACCACAGTCCGACAATTGCTCCATTAGGAACTGTAGGAGCGGTTGGCACTACAGCAGGCTGTGTACCTTTGTCGATGACCAATGGCTCGTAGGCAGAGAGTGTATTAGCAGCGGGATCGAAGATAACTGCTTGCACAAACGCGGATTGACCCGCATTTGCTTCATTACACGCTCCTTGTGCCGGATCTGTGGCGGACAATTGGTAAGGTGTTGCCAATCCTTGTGCTGTGAGCGGATTAGCTGGCACCTGTAGCGAACAATTCGGATTGACCGCCGCACCATTAGCTGCATGTGTATTCAGACGTGGCAGAACAAAGACCACACCTGCTATCAATGCTAGCAAGACAGGAATGCTAATTCCTATCAGCATGAGTGGCGATAATCTTCGTCGTCGTCCACCTCTATATACGGAACGTCTCTGTGTAAGCATGCTTACAGTGTCTCCTTTCATCGTGAGAAAGCATGTTGGCTATGGTCGTCATGTTGAGAAAACAACAAGACGACCGTAGCGAGCGAGATAATCGGTTGTCAACGATGTTGTATCCCCTGGCACATCATGGTATGCTTTGATGTGCCACACCCCTTCGCGTTCAACCTGTGAGAATAATAGCACGAGGAAAGAGAGGGCTATGCTTGCACCGTTTTTTCCTGCTACTATCGTCCCAAGCGTGGTGGAGAAACCTTAACCGTGAAGAAACCTTTGTGAGATGAACGTACTAACGTTGGACGGTTTTGGCGAGGGTGTCCGCTTAAAAGGATGAGGCTATACGCCAAAAATCCTGCTTCTTTACGTCTATCTGGTGGGGAAATCTTAACCGACAAAGGGATTTCACACCCTTTTGTCTATACACGACTTATTACTATTGGCAAGCAAGAAAGGGAAAGCCATGACTAAAGTTCTATTTTTCAATGTTCCTGCCTACGGACATACCAATCCATCGCTACCAATGGTTGCCGAATTGGTACGTCGCGGTGAGCAGGTTGTGTATTACTCGTCGGAAGTATTCCAGCCTGCCATTGAACAAACCGGTGCCGAGTTTCGTAGTATAGGACAATTCATGAATGATCAAACCTATATTGATGAAAACCTAATTCGTGTCGCCTTACTGTTGATACAAACCACATGGGACATTCTTACTGCTATGCTTCCCGCTATAACTGCTGAGCAGCCAGACTACATTATCTTCGACTCATTGTGCGTCTGGGGAAAATGCATTGCTCAAATATTGCAAGTGCCTAGTATTTCCTCCACCACTGCACTTGCTTTCCCTAACTTGTCTATTTATCAAGGAGGAATTGCTCTCTTATTCTCTGTGCTTCCCATGATGCCGCGTATGTTTTTCGAGGCGCGTGCCGACCTGCCGAAATTTAACGCCATTGCCGGACAAATTTCCAAAACTTATTCCATTCCAAAAATACCACTCGACAAGGCAATCAACAATCTTGCTGAACTAAACATTGTCTATAGCATCAAGCAGCTACAACTGTCTCCTTCGTCATTCGACGACACCTTCAAATTCGTTGGTCCCTCGATTGGTATTCGTCCAGAAACATCGCCCTTTCCTCTCGAAGAGTTGGGGGACGATCCACTCATCTACATCTCGCTTGGTACTGTCTTCAACAACAAAGAAGATTTCTATCGTCTCTGTATACGAACATTTATGGACCTTAAATACCGCGTCGTAATGTCCGTTGGTGCCAAAACAGATATCTCAAGTCTAGGCGTAATTCCCAACAACATTCTCGTCAAGCCCTTTGTACCACAACTTGAACTTCTCCAACATGCAACTCTTTTTGTTACTCATGCTGGCATGAATAGCGTTACTGAAGGTCTCCTCGCAGGTGTTCCAATGCTCATGGTACCGCAGGCCGTTGACCAAAGCTTTATCGCCCGTCGCGTGCAACAACTTGGCGCAGGGAAAATGCTCTCACCCTCAAGGCTAAACGAAATACACCTGAGAAAAGCTGCCGAAGAGGTACTCACAAACCCTGCCTTTCGAGAGGCTAGCGCGAATGTTGGAGCATTGTTGCGACAAACGGGTGGTCCGAAAAGTGCGGTGGATGAGATCGAGGCGTTTAAGCAGAGACATGGGTTGTAGTGTTTGTTCACAAGCAAAAAGAATGTAGATGTCCAGCAGAGCTAGCGCTGCTGGCCATCTACATTCTTTTTGCCTGTAGGACTACTCCCACGAGCCTATCTTGACATATCCCCTCAGTAGGTCACGCGCAATAATAAAGTGTTGGATCTCGTCCGTACCCTCGTAGATGCGGGTGACGCGCACATCACGGTACCAGCGTTCAATCGGCATCTCTTTGGTGTAGCCCATGCCGCCGTGAATCTGCATCACGCGGTCAACGACGCGGTTCACCATGTTGGAGCCATACAGCTTCGCCATGCTTGCCTCGTGACGGTTGTCCTGTCCCTGATCGGCTTTCCACGCCGCATGGAAGGCGAGCCATTTGGTAGCCTGAATTTCTACGGCTGAGTCGGCGATCATCCATTGAATGGCTTGACGGTCGGCGATGGCCTGTCCAAAGGTTTGGCGCTGTTTTGAGTAGTCAACCGCCATCTGTAGCAATCGCTCTGCCGTGCCAACACAGCGTGAGGCGATGAGCCAGCGGCCTTGCCCAATCCAACGCATGCCGAGTGAGAAGCCCCGTCCTACCTCGCCCAGTACGTGGTCATCGGGTACGCGCACATTATCGAAGAACAGTTCTGCTGGCGACCAGCCGCCCATCGTGGGAATTGGGCGCGATGTCCAGCCCATCGAACGATCAACCAGGAAGCAGGTCACACCACCGTTTTGTGGCGGCTTCGTGCGGTCCGTCACCGCCAGTACCATCGCAAAATCGGCCTCATTACCACCCGTGATGAACACCTTCTGCCCATTGAGAACCCAGGAGTCGCCATCCTTGACCGCTGTGGTACTAATCGCCGAGGGGTCGGAACCCGCACCCGGCTCAGTAAGGGCGAAGCACGACTTGCGCTCGCCTTCAATCGTGGGAACTAAATACGTTTTTTTCTGTTCTGCATTGCCTTCATAGAGAATGTTGTCGGCATTGCCGCCAAAGGTAAAGGGAACAAGTGTGCGCCCCATCTCCATTGCAATCAGCGCACTCATCACGGCACCTAGGTTCGCACCGCCGTATTCTTCGGGCGTATTGATACCCCAGAAGCCTAGCTCTTTCGCCTTCTCCTGTAACGAGGAATACAGGTTCGGCTCGATACCAGTAGGGTACTTGCCCTCGCTTTGCATCACCTCGTTCTCAAGAGGCATCAGTTCGCGGTCAACGAAACGACGTACAGTCTGCTGAACCATTTTCTGTTCATCGGTCAAGGAAAAATCCATGTGAGCCTCCTTCGCTGGCTACAGTCGCTCTACAAGACGTTGTGAGCGAAACAATAGATGAATTGTAGCACATATGTTATCATAGCAGGAGAAAGTTTTGTAGAGAAAGAAATGCCGCCGAAGATTAGACAACTTAAAGCTCAACTCAAAAAAGCTGGTTTTTCCTATCGACCAGGAAAAGGAAGTCACACTGTATGGGAACATCCCATTCTTCCAAGTATAAGGGTGACAATAGCTGGTAAAGATGGAGACGACGCGAGGCAGTATCTTGTCGATGAAGTGCAAAATGCGTTAGACCAACTGAAAGGAAAACAGAAATGAATAAATTTCATTATTCGATGGTTATTCAATGGGATAGCCGAGATAACATCTTTGTTGTAAGAGTTCCTGAACTTCTAGGATGTGTTACACACGGAGAGACGTATGAGGAAGCTGTCAAACAAGGGGAAGATGCTATTGAAAGCTGGATTATGGCGGCTCTTGCTGATAATGCGCCACTACCAAAACCTAGAGATTATGTGGTTGCATAAATCCTGAACCATACCTAATAAGCATGTTACAATGAACTCAACGCTATCGAGGCAGAAGGATGTGCTAGTATCAGGAGAGGAACCATGCAGACACGATACTGGACAGTAGATGACATAGAGCGTTTACCAGATGATGAAGGGCAACGCTACGAAATTATTGACGGAGAATTGTACGTGTCAACACAACCAGATTGGCAGCATCAGTTCGTCATCGGGCAGTTGTTTGCATTTTTGCAACTGTGGAGCAATTCGACGCAGACAGGAATGGCAAATCTCATGCCAGGAGTCATCTATAGCAAGGGTAATGCTGTCGCTCCCGATGTAGTTTGGATTAGTCGTGAACGACTGAGAACAGCGTTACAGCCCAATGGGAAACTCAACGCTTCTCCAGAGCTTATGGTTGAAGTACTTTCTCCTGGCTCAGGCAATACGCATCGAGACCGCAGCATTAAGCTTGATCTTTACTCTCGCCACAATGTAGAAGAGTATTGGATTGTCAATAGGCACGAACGAACGATTGATGCTTATCATCGCAGAAATGATACGCTCACGTTTTATCAGACGTTCAATGAGAATGATATCCTCGAAACTCCACTACTGCCAGGATTTCGCTGTCCTCTGCATCAAATTTTTACAAGCGTTTTAGATGAGTAGATAGAATAGCGTGTGTTGCTTACTTTGTGCCATTCATCTATCAAACCACGTAACCATACTAGAGCAAGCAGTGGCACTACAACAACTATGCCTTTGTTGTAGTGCCAAGCTCTACGAAAATTCCCATGAAAAGTCCATGCTAACGCACGTGTCATGCCGCAACCAGGGCAGCTTCTCTTGAAAAGAAGTTGCGAAAGGCAGAGCGAAGGCTGCCTTTCTAGCCATGTTGGTGATATCACGAGAAGCATGTAAGGCAAGAGTAAATAGCCTACAAATCTCCACAATGTAGTTCTACTTTTCATAGGGAAATCTTCTTACCCTCATGTGCGCTTGACAAGCGGCATGCCGTTGCTATCTGTGAAACTGCCGCTGGCGACCATGATGAGGTCGATGAGCCACCAGATACCGCAGCCGCCACCAGTAAATAACATGATTAAACCTGTACCAATCTTGCCGACGTAGAAACGATGGATGCCTAACCCACCCGTAAAAATACATAGCAGCAGCGTTATCAGCCAATCCTTGGGTTCATTGCCAAAAGCTTGTTGCCCGTAGGGTTGTTGATAACCCGCTTGTTGCCCGTAGGGTTGTTGATAGCTTGGCTGTTGTGGTTGAAAAGGTGATTGATAGCCCGGTTGCTGCGGTTGAAAAGGTGGTTGCTGAGGATACTGTGGCTGAAAAGGCGGTTGAGAATATTGTGGCGAATTGGGTTGCTGTGGCGAAAAAGGTGGATTGGGTTGTTGGCCTCGATACCCCTCTTGCTGAGGATTGGGCTGGTCTGGTTGATATCCCATTGTTTAGCACTCCTTCGTCTTTTGGAAATATAATTTACAAATAAATGTAGAAATATTCATGCAGGATTATACAGGTTTGCCTCTTAAAATGCAAGTCGGACGTTTTGAATGACCTTTTTTATTGCTCCATCACACATGAAGAAGGTGCCGGAGGGGGGGCAAGGGCCCCACCAGCGCCGTATTGAAGTTTGTTTTTAAAAACATGTTTATTCAT
>CAXUGH010000007.1:6263-19272 GCA_964250365.1 uncultured Ktedonobacteraceae bacterium | reverse complement strand
CTCCTGCACCTTCTTCATGTGTGATATACTAACCTTGTTTCTCCTTACAATCCTCTGTTCAGAAAGGAACACGCAAATAGATGAGTGACGACCAGATTCAGCAAAAATTACCACCCAATTATTTTTACCATGCCATGCCTAACGGTATTGAGCTACTTGGGCAATATATGCCTAGCCTTAGCTCGATCACCTTTGGCTTCCAACTTGATGCAGCCGTTGTGAACGAGCCGCAGGACAAGCAGGGACTCGCTCACCTCTTTGAATATATGCTCTTTCAAGGCACAAAGAAGCATGATGCTCGCGCCCTCAATGAGGCATTCGAGTCGCTCGGTGCCCGTAAGGGAGCAGGGACAGGCATGGAGACGACACAGGTATGGGCGCAGATTGTCAATACACGCTTCGATCCGACTCTCGACCTGATTCACGAATTGTTGCTGACACCGACGTTTCCGAAAGACGAGCTAGAGCAGACACGCAACATCATTCTACAGGAGATTCGTCGCCGCGATGATGAGCCGATGAGCCGCATCTTCGATATCGTGCGTGCTAATTTCTACAAGGGAACCGCTCTCTCTCGCCTTGCTCTAGGAACAGATGAGAGCGTGCGTTCATTGCAACGCAAAGACTTACAAGACTTCTGGCAGGCACGCTACAAGCCCAATAACGTGCTTTTCTCTGTCGCGGGCAAGTTTGATTGGAACTCTGTGGTCGAGCGTATGCAAGGCTTGTTCGGTGATTGGGAGGGACAGGCTGCCCCTACACCTCCGCAGGAGCCGCATCCAACGTCGAGCGTCGCGCTAGAGTTTCAAGAGGGCAAGCAGGAACATCTCGGCATGATGTTTCCATTTCCCAATTACACCGACCCCGATTATTATGCTGCCATGATTATTAGTGAGGTGCTTGGCGGCAACATGGCCTCACGTCTCTTTGTCGAGGTGCGCGAGAAGCGTGGGCTCGTCTACGGCGTCTCTGCAAGCCTTGCGGGAAACAAGCATATCGGTGCCATGCGTGTCTATGCTGGTACTACTCCCGAACAGGGACACGAATGCCTGGAAGTCATTGTCAATGAACTACGTAAACTCGAACAAGATGGTATTACCGCCGATGAACTGGAACGCGCGAAGGTGCAATTGAAGAGCGAGACGATTATGCGTAGTGAAGGCTCAGGCGCACGTATGGGAGCCATCGCTCGTTCCTGGTGGTACGAGCGCAAAATCAAGACCATCCAGGAGATTAAAGACGCCATCGACTCGGTAACGCAAGAGCAGGTATTACAGGTGTTACATCGCTACTCACCGTTAAATCCGCTTACGCTTGCTGCTATTGGACCGCTAGAGCGTGAAGCACTCGTAGGAAACATATTGTAGTTTGTTTTAAAAAGGCCAAAACAAACCCCACCCCGGTTACCCGTGGGGGTTTGGTTTGGCGGTTTAAAATTTTTTTTTTTTTTTTAAAACCCAAAACATCCCCCCCTCGGCGTGCCGCGGTGGGGTTTTTTTTTGGCCGTTTTCAAACAAACTACTGCCCTGCCGCGAACGTAATCATCCAATGTCCAGCACCCCAGGAGGCGGTCAAACCGTAACAGCCTGCGGTTGGAAGGTAGAGCGAAACGTCCCATGTTCCCAGTTTACGAATACCGCTTCCCGTAACAGATGCAACATGCTTTGTATTGAGGAAGAGGTGGGCCGACGGCACAGGCGTATATTTGTCTTGCAATAAAGGTGAAGAGGTGCCATTGGTATTAAAAACGGCAAGCGAGATGTTATCAATATAGTTGTAGCGTCCTATGATATGCATCGGTACCATCCATCCCTTCCATCCTTGAATGGACTGTAGAATGACGGGAAATAGATGTACGTTCGCTGTATTGTCAATACCTGTTGCCCACACAGGAAAATTGCCAATCTGTTTCCCTTGTCCAAGCACAGTCTCTGATGTACAGTAATTGGGCATGGCGCGAGCCGTTATCATGACAGAGGTGTTCGGCCCATATTCTATGTAATTTTCTTCGTTCTGTGATGCTGGAAAATCGAGCGATGCCCGCTGATCAAGAATTGACGACTGCTTTACCTGTGGTGTACTGGAAAACAAAGGAAAGAGACCGAGTGTAGCGTGACTCAATGAGGAGATACTAATAAATACAGCGGTCAATGTAAGTAAGAGCATACTTGCCACGAGCCGTTTACGTGGCATACGCGTCCAGACCTTCCTCCCAACACTTGCAAGACGTACTTCCAGGAGATCAGGTTCGGCGTAAGTTTCTAGCACTTCATCGGGTACATCCGTCATGCGTAGATCAAACTCACAATCGTCATCTTCCTCCTCCTCCACTATACGCGTCACAAGTTTGATGTTGAACGGCTTGAAAAACCTGTCAAGGGGTGTCTTTTGCTCATTCTCTGAGTCAAGATCGCTAAACGTGATTCTATCTTCATCAGTGAAAATCTGATTTGAATTGTCTGAATGCATGAATGCCCCCTATCAGGTTTGAAAAAGCTTGTATGTGAATGATACGTTGTTTTCTGAATTTCGTCCAGCGTTCGGACAAAAATACCCTTGACTCTTTGGATTTTATCTCTTATACTCACTCTATGAGTATTCATCTGGTGAGTAACTGTCCCTGTTGATTGGCATACGCGCTTCATCATCTCGACAGGGATGGGGATTACGTTCTAGTGCAGAGAACCTCATCGGGAAATACTCATTTGTTTTTCGTTCCTGTGGCGTTGTGTTTTCAAGAAACACTTGTATTAGCTTAATATTCCCTGTTTCACCGTTGAACGGGGAGAGTGCGTCCGCAAGTAAGGCAAGAAGCTACGAGGCTTTCTTGCATTAGTCACAAAGAGAGGAACACACATGGCTATCTCTGATGCTGCCGTCCAAATCGCCCCCGAAGTCAACCAGTTCATTTCAAGCTCCCGCAAAATGCTTATTGATGGGCAGTGGGTTGACGCCGCCTCTGGTAAGACGTTTCCTGTCTACAATCCCGCGACAGGCGAGGTCATGGCTCATGTAGCCGAAGGCGATAAAGAGGATATTGACCGTGCCGTTCGTGCGGCAAGGCGTGCCTTTGAAAGCGGTAAATGGCGCAGAATGTCGCCATCACAGCGTGGGCAACTTATTTACCGCCTCGCCGATCTAATCGAGCAACACGCGGACGAATTCGCGCAGCTTGAGTCGCTAGACAACGGAAAACCGCTTACCGTTGCACGAGCCGCCGATGTTCCCTTGACCATCGACCACTTCCGCTACATGGCTGGTTGGGCAACGAAGGTCGAGGGTAACACTATTCCCATTCCTGGGCAATACTTCTCCTACACGCTACGCGAGCCTATCGGCGTCGTTGGTCAAATCATCCCCTGGAACTTCCCTCTGCTGATGGCGGCCTGGAAACTGGGTGCCGCACTCGCCGTTGGCTGTACCGTTATTCTCAAACCAGCGGAGCAAACACCACTCTCGGCATTGCGCCTTGGTGAGCTTATTGTGGAGGCTGGTTTCCCCGAAGGTGTCGTCAACATTGTTCCTGGTTATGGTGAGACGGCTGGTGCGGCACTCGCAGCACATGATGACGTGAACAAGGTCGCGTTTACCGGCTCAACCGAGGTTGGCAAGCTGATTGTTAAGGCGGCAGCGGGTAATCTCAAGAAGGTCACGCTCGAACTCGGTGGCAAGTCACCTAACATCATCCTGAGCGATATGGATATACCGACCGCTATTGCAGGTGCCTCCAACGCCATTTTCTTCAATCAGGGCGAGGTCTGTAGTGCCGGTTCGCGCCTCTACGTACAAAAGAGTGTCTTCGATCAGGTTGTCGAGGGGGTAGCACAGGAGGCCAAGAAGATTAAGGTCGGCTCTGGCTTTGACCCTTCGACACAGATGGGGCCGCTCGTCTCCGATGAGCAGTTGGCACGCGTGACAGGCTATCTCCAGTCGGGCGTCTCTGAGGGAGCGAAAACAGTGGTTGGTGGACAGCGTTACGGTGATCGTGGCTACTTCGTTGAGCCAACCGTGATCGTCAATGCGAACCAGCAGATGAAGATCGTCCAGGAAGAGATTTTCGGACCGGTCGTGGTCGCGCAACCATTTGACGATATCGAAGAGATCGCCGCAACTGCGAACGATACCCCCTATGGCCTTGCGGCTGGCGTCTGGACGCACGATCTGAGCAAGGCTCACCGTCTTGCCAAATTGCTGCGTGCCGGAACCGTGTGGGTGAATTGTTACAGCGTCTTCGATGCAGCCTTGCCCTTCGGCGGTTACAAGCAGAGCGGTTGGGGCCGAGAGATGGGTCACGATGCTCTGAACAACTACCTCGAAACCAAAGCCGTCACAATTGCACTCTAACATCTTTAGGTAAGAAGATGAATTGCTGCTATGCTCGCATAGCAGCAATTCATCTTCTTACCATTTGAAAAGAAACACACTATGGCTCAAAGCGACCAAAACGAAAGACACTATGTCCGATGTAGCGCATGTGGCGGAGCAGGCGTCATACTCTGCTTCTCCTGCGAAGGTAGAGGAATATTCACAACTGTATCATATGGCTTTACCACCTCCTCCAAACCCTGTGTTGCTTGTCATGGTTCTGGTATAAAACGTACATGCACCGCGTGCAATGGCACTGGAGTTTCCCTTACTTGTTCATGATGTTTTACAATGCGAAGGTGGGCGCAAGCTCTTTTTTCTGTATGTCGTCTTCACTAGAAGAACCATAAGTCGCCTCAAATCGTCGCCAAGTCTCTTCTCCGCCGATGGAATACACAGTTACGCCCGCGACTTTGATAGGAAGAGGGGAGTCTCCCACGAAGAGAATGCTGATGGCATGTCCTCCTTGCCGAACGCGTGCCAGCGCGTCTACCAGTTGGTCGCTGATAGTGGTGGTGATGACGACGACGGTTGCACCGGTAGGAAGATGTGTTCGCTCGGCTTGTAGCACATCTTCGATAGAGGTGCCGAAATAGGGTTGTACCCGTGCCAGTGTCTCCATGATGCGCTGTCTCTGCGTTTCGTTGCTAGAAGCAGGAATGCGAATGCGTCTCTTTTGTCGCTGCCGCGAAATCTCTTGCTGCGCCTCCTCTTGTGAATCGTCTGACAGCGTGTCTGCGAAATGTGTTTCATCATCAGGCATATACATGACGCTGTTGGCGTAAAGACCTACGGCATAGCCTTGATTTACCGCCCATTCAGTAACGGACGCGGCGGCACAGATAGAGAGTTCCTGTAGTTCGGGGTGAATGCCGTAGTACTCGTCATTGCGTGCTGCTGCGTTAAGGAACAGAACAATTGTGTGCGTTGTGGTGGCCTCATAAATCTTGCTTTGCATCTGCATCGTGCGTGCCGTCGCCTTCCAATCGACGCGCCGCAAACTATCGCCATACACATACTCGCGCACACCAACCACGCGCGAAGGGTCTTCAAGTAGACGACGTGGCGCACGGCGGTCTCCAAAGGGATGACGAGCGGGCAAACTAAAACTTGTGATTGGTACAACCATTGGATATACCAGCACATATTGATGATTCGAGATGTCCGCCTCACGGTCAACAAAGCCAAAGATATCGCCACTACGCAGCGTTGTCGGACCAAAGGTGTGAACGCCTCGCGCACGACATTGCACGGTATAGCGGCGCGTCACGCGATCATACCAGCGTAGGTTAAACAAGCTATCAAGAGTAAGGCTATGACTCGATCCCGACGTGGAGGTTGGTTGATCCTTAATGCGTAAGGCTCGTGGTACCGCGTCCTGAACTTCTATCCACGGCAAGGGCAATATTTTGGTGTTCTCTAATGTTAGCGCGAGCGTAATCTCCTCGCCATATAGCACACGCTTCTCGCTTAACGAGCGTTTATAGGCTACGTCGCGTAAACAGTACACCGACCAGACATCCACCATTGCAAGCACAAGCGTTATCAGGATGCCAATAACGACAAAGAGTGGCTGGCGAAATACGATGCCGAGAATGATAAGTACTACACCGAGATAATACCAGCGTCTACTAAGAGTGCGGTTTTCACGGCTGGCAATGTCTTGCTGTATCTCATAGACATTTTTCGCTCGAATGCGTCTTCGTAAATTGTTTCGGCGTACAATCATGATGGCCTAACCACTCCTACTGCAATTTCTTGGTTACTCATGATTCAACCGGAACCGCTACGGTACGCAATACATCGTCAATGATTTGATCCATAACATCGCCATGCATGCGCGACTGACTTGTTGCGATCATGCGATGGGCAAGCACGGAATGAGCAAGGCGTTTGACATCATCGGGAATGCCGTAGTTGCGCCCATGCAGTGCTGCATATGCCTGTACTGCACGATAGAGTGCAAGTGTGCCGCGTGGACTGACTCCTAACTCAACGGCGTTGTGAGAGCGAGTTGCACGCACAAGTTCAACGATGTAGCTCTCCACCACAGGTTCTACATAGACGCCACGAATAATTCTTTGTAGCCCCTGTAATGCCTGTGCATCGAGAACGGGTTGTAACTCCTGTAATGGCTGCTGCTCTTTGAAACGCTGGAGAATCAGGCGTTCCTCAGACTGGCTGGGATAGTCCAGGCGGAGGCGCATCAGAAAGCGGTCGAGCTGCGCCTCTGGTAGCGGAAACGTGCCCTCTAATTCAACTGGATTTTGTGTGGCGATGACGATGAAGGGACGCGGCAGGGCAAGCGTTTGACGCTCGATGCTGATCTGGCGTTCTTCCATTGCTTCGAGCAAGGCCGATTGTGTACGTGGTGTGGCGCGGTTGATCTCATCGGCAAGGACGATTTGTGTAAGCAGAGGACCAGGGCGAAACTCGAATTCGCCGCGCTTCTGGTTGTAGAAAGTGATACCAGTGATATCAGAGGGCAGCAGGTCGGGAGTGAACTGAATGCGCTGAAAGGAGCAATCAAGCGATCTCGCCAGTGCTTTGGCTAACGTTGTCTTGCCTATTCCTGGCACGTCTTCAAACAGAACGTGTCCCTCGCAGAGAAGCGCGACCATGAGCAGGTCGATCACCTCTTCTTTGCCGATAATCACGCGGGCCGTGTTGTTGCGAACGGCACGCGTGGCCTCTTGCACTTGACGTATTTCATCTTGTTGAGTCATCAGACTATCCTTGTTTTTATGACGATAGAAATTGTGTAGATGTAGTATTTAGAAATACGTCTGTAATGAGCAAAAAATCACATTGTTTGTATTACAATGTTACCTTTTTTCAGGCAATGATAACCGACCGATTAGCCCGGCATAATGCCTCGTACCTGAATCTGCACCGTATACGTCTGTGATACCACTCGCTGATTGTTGTTCTGTGCGGAAATCGTGACATGAGCAACAATGTTATTATTGATACGTCCAAACATACGTACCGAGACGACCCAGTTGATTGTTGCATTACCGTTCGCATCGGTGGTTTGTGTTTTGCTCGAAGAGAAAAACGGCGCGGCGTTATAGGTCGCAAACAATTGAACAGATGAGTTGGGCATACTTGTGGTAACGTTAATGGGCACAACCGAGTTGTTGAGTACCTGTCCTGGCACATTGTTTACCTGTATTGTGAGCGGTCCGTTCTGCCCTTGTGGTTGCGTTGGTGTTGGTTGCACGGGTGGTGTGGTAGGTGCCGTTGTTGGGCTTGGCTGTACCGTAACGGTGATGGCTTGCGTTGGTTGCGCTGTTGGCGTCGCGCTTTGACCGGTCCCCGTTGTTGGATTTGCTGTTGGTGTGTCACTCGTATTCGGTGGAGTATAGGCTTTTTGCGTGTTTGACGGAGGCGGGGTCAATATGTTGTTGGCTATGAACGCAAAAGCTGTACCGCCAATAAGAACTGCACAAATAGCTGCGAGCAACACCAAAAACGCAGGGTCTTTACGCCAGTCACGCTTACGTGGGGTCGGTGGCGGTACCGGAGGAACAGGTCCTCTTTGCGTGTTAAGAAGCCTACTTTGTAAAGGGTACCCACTTTGCGTCTGCGAATTAGGAGGCGAATACATTGTATTGGGATCGGGCAATATAAGCTTTTGCGATGGCGTTGGCTGTCCCTCCATATTGGGTCTTCCGTCAATCATATCTTCAGTCCTCCTAACTAGGAATTATTATAATAACAAACTTCAATCTACTGTATTCTTGTCCGCATGTCCAATTGCATAGCCTTTTTGGGTTAGTAACACATCATTCATCTGTATTCGGCACTCGCCATTGGCGAGTGCCGAATACAGATGAATGATGTGTTACTCGATATTATTGCGGTCAATTGTCATCGCAAGTATGTTCAAGACATTCTCTACTGTTATATCTCCTAAATTAGAATTGTACAACACCCGCACATCTAACCCTACAGGTCGCCACACATTGGGATTACTCGGACCGAAGAGGGCGAGAGTTGGCACACCAAGCATAGCCGCGAGATGCGTAATGCCTGAGTCGTTGCCAAGATACGCGCTACAATGTTTTAGACGCGTGGCTACTTCTAGCAACGGCGCGTCCGTTATGATTTCGAGCACCGAGGGGGTAGGTGGTATTTCAAGAAGTGTGAGCAACTTGGCAAGGCGTTCCGTATCAGCAGGCCCCGCTAGCAAGAGTACAGGAATGTGTTGTTGCCACAACGTAGTAATGACGCTTGCGAAACGCTCAATAGGCCAACATTTCGCGGCACTGCCACTCCCTGGATGGATGGTGATGGTACGGCTGGTCTGTGACCAGGGCACCCGCAAGGGGATGCCCCTCCCATATACGAATATACCACCATCGACACGTCGTATGGGAGGGGCATCCCCTTGCGGGTGCCCTGGTTTCAACGGTTGCATGCTCTCGTCATCTACACGTTTCAACGGTTGCATGCTCTCGTCATCTATACGCTTTATGACCTCATCATCTGTACGTTTCAACGTCTGCATGACCTCATCATTTGTAAGCGTCATTCCAAGCGTTCCCGCAAGATAATCCACAATATGTACATCGCTTGTTTCATCAGGACGACTAGGAGCAATAAGCAACTGCGTTATCCCTGCTTTACGAAGATTGTGTTCGACAATACCATCGCCATCGCGTAGCCAGCAAATAACGCTATCGGTTTGTCGAAGCATATCGAGAAGAAAGGAAGATCGAATCCCTGATGGTGAGAATAGTTCGCTCCATGCCAATGCTCCGTAGTCAAAGACAGCATCGGCGAGTCCAAATGTTGAAGCCAGAGGGAGCACTGCTGGATTGCTTACAAATGTGATATGTGCCTGTTTTCGCTCTTTTAATGCTAGAAGTATCGGAAAGGTGAGCAGTGTATCGCCAATTGCGCCGGGGCGAATAATAAGTAGAGACTCGCTCATCGCTTATTTACGAGCCAGGAACAGCACTTCGACGACGATTGCCGCTATGAGGATGATGAGTCCCGTGAAGATGTTCCAGCTATGCAATGCACGCAACATCAAGTTGAGAATGACCACCAGCGACAAGAGGATTGCTTGACGGAGTGCATGGCGTACCGTCGAGCGATATAGGTGCGAGGTCATGAAGCGCAGGCCAATGCCGTATGCGATAGGCGTAAACGTGCTGGTGATCGCAACACCTAGAATCGCGAACAGCACGACAAAAGCGGTGACGTTCGTGGGTGCCACCATTTTTGTGAAGATTACGAGCGCGATCCAGGCTAACGGCGCAATCACCATCGACGAATACAGTACAGCACGACCTGACATGAAAAATCCTCCAATGATATACTTGCTGTGTTTGCGCGAACTGTAGTTCGCGCAAACACAGCAAGTATATCATCTCAATATTGAAAATGGTTTGTTGCCGTTGAGCGGTGCCTCGTTGCGCTTCTTGCTCTCTTGCGTCTCGGCTGCGAAGTAGTTACGCCACATATCGGGCGCGTCCTTGCTCTCGCCGCCATGCGGAGTATGACGTGTGCGTACACGGCAGATAACGGGCGTGTTGACGCCTGCACCCGCGACAATCACCTGTCCTTTCGAGAGAGCAGGCAGGTTGTTCAGCAGGTCACGCCCTACTCCTTCGATGGCGGATGCTACGCTCTTCTGGTCGATTTCGTTGACGATACGCATAATACACTGCGTCTGGCACTGGCTCAGCACGTCGGCATCCAGTTTTCCTGGACGCTGGCTAATGAGGCCAACGCCGATACCGAATTTACGTCCCTCCGCCAGCACCTGTTTCAAAATTGATGTCGATACAACGTCGGTTCCGCTGGGAGCGAAGTGATGTGCCTCTTCGAGCAAGACAAAAACAGGATAGGGTAGGTAGGTCTCCCCCGAATGCACTTTGCCGCGCTCCGTATCCATACGCGCCGTGTTGAGGCGACGCAGCAGCGTGGCAACGATAACCTGTTGATCGCGCTCATCTACATCGTTGAGTTGTAGCACTGTGCATTGTCCGGGCTTGAAGATTTCGGGTAGGTCAAGATGCTGCGTGTCGTCGAAGGTGAAACTATTCTCGAAGCGTTGCTCGACACGCCAATTAAGCGCGTGTACCGTCCCTGAGTCGTCGGCACCCTCGCTCTCCTCGTCGTCTTTCTGCTTTGAGACGGCCTTGATTGAGCGTTTGAGGTCGGCAACGCCCCACGGAGTACCCTTCTTGAGTTCTCGCACATGGCGCATTGCACGACTGAGTAGATACTGCTGTTTCTCGGTCATCTCCGTCAACAGGTGTCGCATGTCGCCCATGTTGAGCGACGAGATACGTACCTTGACCTGCTCCGGCTTGTAGACCTTGACTTGCGCCTGATAACCGCTACTACGCCCCTCAGCAGGTTCGCTGAAATGAGGCGAGTTCATAATTTGGTCGAGGGTGCCATATTCGCCATGTGGGTCTACAATCAGCACGCATGCTTTATTATGTGGCTGCATCAATTCCTCAATGACCACGCTGGCAAGGTAGCTTTTGCCAGCACCCGTACTGGCAATGATGGCGAGATGTGTACTCACTACATCCTTGACCGATAGCACAACGGGAACGGCGTCTGCCGCTCGCGTGAGCAACGAGCCAATGGTTGCCGAGCCGCGCTGCTTATCCTGCTTGCGACTCAATACCTCGGCGAGCATGGCATTATCGGCGAGAAATATTTGCTTGCCCGATTGCGGCGGAATCCACGGATTGATGAACGAACCTGTTGCATTATCATAATAGCCCATGATAGCGACGTGCAGCTCAAATAGCTCGTTCGTATGCGAGTTGTAGCCCACCATCGCCGCCACTTGACTCGGCGCGATCTCTGGCTCACCAAGAAAGGTGTCGGGATACAGTTGTAGTGGCACCCGTTTAAGAATACGCCCCAGGACGCGACGGAGCGGTGTATGTCCATTTTGCTTTCCAAGCGCAGGATCAGGCAGTTCGTAGTAGACATATTCGCCATTTTTGAGTTGCTGCTCATCGTCACGCGAGACAAACGTATATTCGTGAATGGTCTCTCCTGGTCCTTTAGTGATACCCACAGGTTTACGTACCGATTGCGCCTGGAGAGGCTGGAATGAGTCTATCATGAAAAAATTCCTATCTTATCCTGCCGTCTCCACCTTGAGTCGCCACGCGAAGTTGCGTTTGACAATCGAGAGGAGCGCGAGATTTTGCGGAAATAAACGCTCTAGCTGGTCGATAATGCACAGCGTTACCATTGGCAGAAGGCTACTACGCTGTGCAATAATGTGTGGCAAGTAGCCAATGTGCAGGTATGCATCGGGGCTGTGTGGGCGGCTTACATCGCCAACATTCGTGGCATCGTTGAAGTAGTGGAAGGCTTGTACATCCGCATCGTTCATCGTCTCGATATCGCAATCAAGCTCAAGCGAGAGTGACGGAACGCCGTGTGTCGCCGAGATATACTCTATTGTGTTGCCGTTGCCATCGTTGCGTTGCTCAATCATCCCAAGCATCATCACATACGTAAGAATGGCTTTCTCCGAGATATAATCGGGCGAAAATAGTTCAACCTGTGTCTCATTCGAGAGACGCGGTCCCAGCGAGCCGAAGGCGGGATTTTGTAGAATCGTGTCATAAATCACCCCCACCGCATAGGTCACTGGCTCTTTCTCATCGGAAGCGAGTGCAAGGAAGTCATCATACTCGCCTGAACGCAAAGCCACGCGTACAAAGCGACCAAAGGCGTAGTCCGCTGGTCCAGGCTTCTCCATACGTTCATTCGGCCCGTAAATCTGGCAGACATAGTTAATATGCGAATCCGATTTTACGATCTTCCCGATCTTCATTTTTGTAGCCCTTCAAGGTATAGGATACCTGCTCTCTCGTCCGCGTATTCTTTTTCACCCTCAAAATTGTGGAAGTAGGGGTCTAATTCATTACACCCTTTTTGCCAAAGAACAACGACGAGAACAAATGCTTTGGCGGCATTATAACATAGCTAGGCCGAATTGTAAGCGTCCGTCCCCCATTCATCACCCTATGGTTGTCCTTGCGTAGAGTACGACGAAAAGATATTATGTCCTAGTTACATAATTCCCTTGTGTGCCACAAACCAGAGGGAATTTTGTCCTTATTCTACACTTATAGAGGAGTTTTAGTATGGCTACTTCGGACCCATCGCAGGAGCAAACAAGCAAGCAAATTCCGCATCGCCCTGCGGAAATGGATAAATATGTAGACCAATTTCTCTCACTGGTATGCGACACCAGTCGTCGTTATATTCTTGAACTGCTTTCGATGCCGGATGAGCCGGACAACGTTCCTCTACCGGAGAGACGCTCTGGCGACATCGCACGCGCCATTGGTTTATCGGCGGCGACAACCTCGGAACATCTGCGGCAACTTGCGAACGCTGGTCTGCTCGCATCTCGACGTGAGGGCAACACAGTCTACTATCGGTTACAAAATCATCTTCTAATATCAGAATTTCATAGTCTGCTCAACGCATTGTATAAAGAATATTCGGCCCGTTCGCCAGAAAGTTTGTAGGGGCAGGTGAACGAAATAATAGGGACAGCGGTAGGGACCCCTTTATAGCGGGCGTGTGGGCAAAAGAGGCGCCACGAGGGCGCGCGTAATACGGCCCAAGCAGAGGTTTTTTG
>CAXUGH010000007.1:4784-6253 GCA_964250365.1 uncultured Ktedonobacteraceae bacterium | reverse complement strand
GGACCGATTTATCGCGTCCTTGTCGGCAATCGAGACGCCAGAAGGACGCGATAAATCGGTCCCTACCCTCGATTTGTTCCTGTTAAATTGTTCATTTGCATTATTACCCATGAGAGTTCAAGCCAGGAACTGCTCGATGGTTTGTAAGAAATCATCAAGGTCAAGTGGCTTGTTCATACCTTTGATATTACGTTTTTGCAGTTCCTGCAC
The DNA here is from genome assembly GCA_964250365.1 of uncultured Ktedonobacteraceae bacterium. Lineage (GTDB taxonomy): Bacteria > Chloroflexota > Ktedonobacteria > Ktedonobacterales > Ktedonobacteraceae > JBBQVS01. Next base: position 6,043 of record CAXUGH010000007.1, on the reverse strand, counting down.
TGGCAACCGGGCACTAATCATGATGGCAGGGAGCTGTGCCAGGTCTGCGTCTGTATGGAGTATATCGTAAAGTTCAAGACCATTCATTCGCGGCAACTGATAGTCCAGAATGAACAGGCTGGGCTTAATATTTTTGACCAGATTGAGAGCTTCATCTCCACTCTGAGCAAGCATCGCTATAAAGGGCGTCTCTTGCACAATTGCTTGTACCAATACCTCGCCGATGTGTATATCGTCCTCCACTATCAGGACTGTTTTGACTTGAGTATGAGCCTCGGCATGCTCAACACCTTGTGTCATACATTGCTCCAAATTCTTAACTCTACATATTTATCTCATCAATTTCGTCAAAAGCCGAAATTGATATGGACACTATATCATGCTTCAAGAGAGAAAGAAAGCTGTAGCATTGTACCTGTCCTTTTGTTCAGTTCTTTGCGGTTCGGCTTGACATGTACCTCTGCTATCGCATACAACTAATAACAAGAGTGCCTAGCACTCATGCTGTGTAGCGAGATTGTCCTACAAAGCAGGAGGACCGCGCAGAATTGCGGCTCTCGTAGTATATTCGATTGAAGGAGACGTATTAACATGGCATTTGAATTACCACCACTGCCCTATGACTACAACGCGTTAGAGCCATACATCGATACTCAGACCATGCAGCTTCACCACGACAAGCACCATGCAACCTACGTGACGAACCTGAACAATGCATTGAAGGATAGCCCTTTAGCATCCTTGCAGCCCGAAGAGGTGCTACTCCGCATCAACGAGGTTCCTGAAGCAACGCGTACAGCGGTTCGCAATAATGGCGGCGGTCATGCCAACCATAGCATGTACTGGCAGATTATGAAGCCAAACGGCGGTGGTGAGCCTACAGGTGACATTGCTCAGGCCATCACGTCTTCGTTCGGCTCGTTCGATGCCTTCAAGACCGCGTTCAACGATGCCGCAACGAAACAGTTCGGCTCCGGCTGGGCATGGGTTACGCTCGGTCAAGACGGCAAACTCCAGATCACCTCATCAGCGAACCAGGATAGCCCATTGCTCAATGGCGTTTATCCTATCTTCGGCAACGACGTATGGGAGCATGCCTACTACCTCAAGTACCAGAACCGCCGCCCAGAATACCTCAACAACTGGTGGAATGTGGTCAACTGGGACGAGATCAACAAACGCTACGCGCAAGCGAAGCAGGGTCGCTAAGAAAGAATTGGTGGATTGTGTAGGGCAAACAAGTTTGCCCTACACAATCC
>CAXUGH010000007.1:0-4774 GCA_964250365.1 uncultured Ktedonobacteraceae bacterium | reverse complement strand
CACCCCCAACCGGGGTCGAAAACAAACATTCGGGCCTTGTTCCCCGCAAAACTTGTTCCCCCAACACAACCCACCAATTCTTTCTTACTAAACACTATTTCTCTTCTCTCAACTCAATCAACAGACCCTCATTCTCTCGAAGATGTATTTCTGATAATGGGATGAGTCCCTCACGGTCTACGTATGTGGAGAGCAGGATACGACCTTGACCCTGCTCTGGTACTATCACAACTTGACTGTGTGGAGAGAAGTTGAGAGCTATCAAGCATCGCTGATCAGCTTGCTGGCGCAAATAGACAAAACAGGCAGTATTTTCTTGCTTCACCGTTTGGTACGAACCAAACGTTAAGGCAGGATGAGAATGTCGAACATCGAGTAAGGCTCGCACCAACATTAGGAAGGAGCGTGGGTCTTTTTGCTCAGCTACTACGTTGAAGGACTGGTAGTCGTGCGCGACAGGTAGCCACGGCTTCACTTCAGCAGAACAGAAACCCGCATTAGGACTGCTATCCCACTGCATTGGGCTACGAACCGGATCGCGCCCGTATTCAGGCTGCTCTTTTCCTCGTGGATCATGTATGAATTCTTTTGCTAGCTGAACGTCCTGCATACCCAACTCGTCACCATAATAACAAGTAGGTGTTCCGCGTAGTGTGAGCAATAACATCTGAGTCAACCGCGCCTGCTCACGCCCAACGCGAGTTGCAATACGCGATTGATCATGATTGCCCAGAACCCAATTAGGCCACGCTTCCGAGGGGAGAGCCGCTTCATAATTCTCGACAGCTTCGCGCACAGTGCTTGCTTCCCAACTCGGCATGGTCACAAAATGGAAATTGAACGGGAGGTGAATTTCGTCGAGCTGCTCACCGTAGTACAGCATCAACTGCTCTAATGGTAGATAAAGCTCACCAATGAGCACACGTTGCCCATAGCTTTCGGTCAAGGAACGCATCTCCTGCATAATCTCGTGCATCCCTGGTTGATCTACAACGTACTTTTCAATCAAGCTAAAATGGTAGGGATCACTAGGCTTCCATAGAGGATTTGCGGGATGATTCAGAAACTGCTCATCTTTGACAAGTACTTCAAGCGCATCTACACGAAAGCCGTCAACACCTCGGTCAAGCCAGAAGCGCATAGCGTCATACATGGTCTGGCGTACACGCGGATTGCGCCAGTTCAGATCAGGCTGTTTCACATCATACAAATGCAGATAATATTGTCCTGTCTGCTTATCAAATTGCCACGCCGATCCACTAAATCTGCTCAGCCAGTTGTTCGGCGGACCACCATCATCAGCAGGGTCACGCCAAATATACCAGTCGCGCATTTCGCTCATGCGACTGGAACGCGACTCTTGGAACCAGGGGTGTTCATCAGAGGTGTGGTTAGGCACGAAATCCAGGATAAGCTTGAGGTCGCGCCGATGAGCCTCATGCAACAAGTTGTCCAGGTCTTCAAGAGTCCCGAAGAGTGGATCAACATCGCTGTAATTGGTAATGTCATAGCCAAAGTCTGCCATTGGAGACGGATAGATAGGCGAAAGCCAGATTGCATTCACGCCCAGCCAACGCAAGTAATCTAGTTTGCTCGTGATACCCCTAAGGTCTCCTATACCATCGCCGTTGCTATCGCAAAAACTACGTGGGTAGACCTGATAAACAACTCCCGTTTGCCACCAGAAATGGGACTGTATCATGTACTGTTTCCCTCCTCGTTAGGCTTTTAACCAATGCTTCAACCAAAAAGCGTAACCAAGCACCTATTTGAAAAATCAAATAGGTGCTTGGTTACGCTTTTTGTTGGAAGCATTTTGGCTTTAGCCTTTTACCGCTCCAGCCGTCAAGCCGGACACGATTCGCCGTTGCAAGAACAGCACCATAATCACCAGTGGAATGGTGACGATAATCGCAGCCGCACTGACCTCACCAAAGGCAATCTGATGCTCTCCGTTAAAAAGCGGAATAGCCACAGTCACCGTCTGTGCATTCGAGTCCGTCGTCAAAGTTAAACCGAACAGGAAGTCGTTCCACACAGTGATGAAGGACAGGATTGCTGTTGTAAAGACGCCAGGAGCCGTGAGTGGCAAGACGATGCGCCAGAGTGCCCCAAGACGCGTTGTCCCGTCAACCAATGCTGCCTCTTCCAGGTCTGGCGGCAAATCACGGAAAAACGATGTCAAGAAGTACACTGTGACGGGCAACGAAATCACGAGATAGGGGATAATCAGTGCTACATACGTGTTGTAGACATTGATCGTATTCGTAAAAAAGACGAAGAGCGGCCCGACAAGTGCAATGAGCGGGAACATCTGCACCGAGAGTACGATTGCCAGGACTGCTGATTTTCCCACGAATTTCGTGCGTGCAATCGAATACGCACAGATCGACCCGAAGATCAAAGCCAGAATCGTCGTCAAGATCGCGACGATTGTACTGTTCAACAGGTCTTTCGCAAAAGCTGGCTGGACGCTCAGGAAAGCTTGCGTATAGTTATTAGTGGTGAACGATTGGGGAAAGAGCGTGGGCGGCGATGCGTTGATCTCGGCATCAACTTTTATCGAGGTTATCGCCGTCCAGTAGAACGGACCAAGAGCTACGAGTAACACAACTACAAGGGCAACATAGCGACCAATTGCTCCCCAGCTTATTTGTCGCTTCGTCGGTGTCGTTGTATTTGTCCTGGCCTGTACTGAAGGGACTACAAGTGCTTGTTTTGCCATAATATACTACCCTTTCCTTGGACGTGTACTAGTTCTGGCTGATACGGCTAAATGAGACGACCACAAGACCAACAACGGCACAGATGAGAAAGAGAATGACAGCAGCAGCAACTCCTGGAGCAAAGTCGAAGGTTGTCCCCACAAACATATTCGCGTATGAGTACAATGCCAATGTCTGTATTTCACGACCGCCACCTGTGAGTACGTAAAACAGATCAAATGCACGCAGAGCATCCAGGAGACGGAACAGTAACGCAATCAACAGTGCGCTCCTGAGCAATGGAAGGGTAATCGTCCAGAATTGCTGCCAGCGACTGCTACCATCGACGCCCGCCGCCTCGTAAAGTTCGTTAGGAATACCCTGCAGACCAGCGAGCAACAGCAGTGCCATAAATGGCGTTGTTTTCCAGACATCAATCATGACAGCAGCAGTTACCACTCCACTCGGCGTTCGCAACAAGGAATCTCCTGGTGCCAGGATATGGAATACTTGGAACAGGTACGTCAAGACACCGTTCTGAGCGTTCAACATCAATAACCAGATTTGCCCGGAGACAATGGTCGGAAAGGCAAATGGAATGAGAATGGCGGTGCGAACCAGGCCACGACCTGGAAATACTTGATTCATCAGAAGCGCGACCGCAAAACCCACAAGGGTTTCTAGTGCTACGCTCACCACGCTGAAGACGAGCGTCAATCCAAACGAGTTGCGAAATGCTGGATCGCCGAGGACCTGGATATAATTTCTGAGGCCAACAAAGGTCGAGCCAGTTGGTATGAGTGGATTATTCAGAAAACTGAGACGGACCGAGTCGATGATAGGATAAACGGCTACCAGTGCAATAATGATGATAGTGGGGGCTACAAGGAAATACGGAAAGATTCCATTTCCCAAATCGAAGCGTTCGCGCAAAGTAGTTTTATGTGCAGCGCGAAGTGTAGCTGCTTGTCTAGTAGTTGCCATAATGCTTTTCCCCTTACCTATTTTCTCTTTCAAAAAGTGAGGTGCTATGTCAATTGACATGGTAGTGGTGCATGCATTGCGCCACTACCATGACAAAAGCTACGAAAACACTATTTCGAGACAAGAGTCTGCAACTGGGACTGCAAATTGCTCAGGGCGGCAGCAGGGCTAACCTGCTTCGTGAGTGCCTGGTGAACATTGACCTGAATGAGATTTGAAAGGTCAGTATAGACCGGTGAGACTGGGCGCGGCAGCGAATTTTGCAGGATCGGGGCCAGCTTGGTGAAGAGCGGCTGCTTCGTCTGCACCTCGGAATCACTGTAGACACTGTTGAGGGCCGGTGTATACGAACCTGTAATCGCTAATATCTTCTGTGCAGTTGCGCCGAGCACATACTTCATAAAACTCCACGCCGCATCTGTGTTCTTAGAGTAGGCGTTGATTGCCATATTCCAACCGCCGACACAGGAATGCCCGGTGGTATTGGAGCCGCCATAGGGGATGGAATGGATATCGAACTTGCCTGCCACTTTTGACTTAGTTGCGTCGTTGCCTAGAGAGTAAGCATAAGGCCAGTTACGCATAAGAGCGGCATCGCCATTCTGGAAGGCTTGGCGGCAAGCTTCCTCACCATACGTGGTGATCGAGACGGGCGAGACCGTGCCAACCCAATTGACCATCTCGGTGAGTGCCGCTACCCCTTCCGGGCTGTTAACGGTCACTTTTTTTGAATTGGTGGGATCAAGCACGGAGCCGCCATAACCTGCCAACACCTCCACAAAGTCGCACACCACTGCCTCGCCCTGTATTCCCTGCCACGCATAGCCAATCTTAGTCTTAGAGAGACTGCTCTTAGCCATGCTCGTCAGTTCGTCAAAGGTAGTGGGAGGGGTTGAGACGATATCCTTACGGTAGTAGAGGACGCCCAGGTCTGTACGCATTGGTGCAGCCACGACCGCGCCATTGTAGGTACAGGACTTAACTGGACCCGGAAGATAGTTTGCACGGTCGCTCGCAGGCCACTTGCTCGAAAGGTCCAACGTCCAACCCTGCGTAGAAAATTGGGCAGGCCAGACAACATCTAT
>CAXUGH010000006.1:2156-49899 GCA_964250365.1 uncultured Ktedonobacteraceae bacterium | reverse complement strand
TGGTTCGTGGCCTTCCCAGCCGCCCCATACAATCAATGCTGATTTAGTCATCTCTTTTTTCCCTTCTCTAATGTCCGTATTTTTTCATGATACGTTGCAACTCATCCAATGGCAATGCGTATGCTGTTCTCCCTTTCCAGCCAATCATCGTCTCGGCAGCCGTCAATGCGTTCAAAATAGACTCCTCGACCGCTTCGGCGGTAGCCTCGAAGAAGATATCAAGGGCGTCATGCGGCAACATTGTGAGCGTATAGGGCGTGGTGGCAGGAACAGGCAGAGAATTTCCAGTGGCAAAGGCAAGAAAGATATCGCCGCTACCGTTGGTGCCTATGCCGCCTACACGAGCTAGCCCGACCGTCGCGCGTTTCGCAAGGCGTTTGCATTGTATGGGTAGCAGTGGCGCGTCGGTGGCGATGACGACGATAATCGAGCCATCGCCCACTTTTTCTAGCCACGGACTCGGCACGACATCAAACCCTAGCTCGCGTCCAACGGGCACACCATCGACGCGCAACAACGAGCGTGTGCCGTAGTTTGTTTGTACCAGCACACCAACGGTATAATTGTTCCCAAATACGTTGACAATGCGCGACGATGTGCCGATGCCGCCTTTGAACTCGTGGCAAATCATGCCCGTGCCCCCGCCAACGTTTCCCTCCTCGACTGCACCGCTTTTTGCACTGGTCAATGCTGTATAGGCATGTGCTTGTGTGATGGGAAATGCTGCAATATCATTAAGCCAGCCATCCCAAGTCTCGGCGGCAATGGGAAGAGTGCCATCCCAACTACTGGCAATTGAGGATACAAGCAGACCCTGTTTTGCCTGTTCGGTTGGATAGGCTGCGATGGTATCGCGTACTACGCCAACTGCATTTGTATTTGTGATGCCGATAGGAGTATGTAGTAAGCCAGACTCCTCTACCCAGTGAATGCCCGTCATTTCGCCACAGCCGTTGAAAGAGAAGGCACCTGCAAAGGCGTTATTGCTCCAGATTGCTCCATCGCGCGGCACGATCATCGTCACTCCTGTACGCGCCACTGACGGACTATCAGCAATAACAGTGTGCTGCCCTACGAGTACTCCTGGTACATCGGTAATAGCATTGTAATGTCCTGTTGGAAGATGTCCAATTGTAAATCCGAGGTCGCGCAATCGTGTACGAGTCATGGATGTATACTCCTAACATAAATTTTCGTATGGCACCAATCAAGGGCAATGTTACCATTTTTAATTCTTAAAGAGCAAAATCGGGTCCCTACGAAAAATATCATGTATGTGAACTATCTTCCCACATGTGTTAGGATAGAGAACAAAATAGCGTAGTTATACGTAGGATAGTAAAGAAGTGATATATTGATATCTTGTGTATATTTGTGAGTCTTAAAATACTGATGAGAAAAAGTAATCCATTCTCAGCAATGCGGCGTAGTAGAGGTCAAGAAGACAGAATGGAGCGTCCACTATGACCTGTGCGGAAATCGAAGAGCTTGCGGGTGCCTATGTGCTTGATGCCGTGACGCCCGAAGAGCGCGAGGAAATCGAGGCTCATCTCGATTCGTGCCCTCATTGTATACAATTAATAAAAGAACTACGTGCAACAATGGATTTGTTGCCGCTTTCCGTGTCGCAGGTAAATCCCCCGCCTCAACTGAAAAGACGCGTCTTGTCCGCAGTACAAGCCGTTGTCTCTGAGTCTTCAGACGACACACTCAACATACCAGCGGTACGTTCTCCACGAGCGGCACCGCGTTTATTGTCAGTAAGACCGCAGGAGCCAGAGCGACCGATAGCACCAGTGCGTCGTCGTTCGGCAGCGCGTTGGGCTATGCCTTTGCTTGCTGCTGCCGCTGTGCTTTTGCTACTACTTTCAGGTGGCCTCTTTACGTGGAACGCCTCTTTACAGCGTCAGGTGACAGGGTTGCAATCGCAGGTCTCCGGCTTGAATACTCAACTCTCCTCAGCTCAAGCTAACGCTGTTGCGGTAACAACATATGCCATCAAGGGTACGCCTGCCGCGCCTAATGTAACGGGTGAGGCAGTACACTACTTTGGTAGAGGAATCGATGTTACTATCATGACTCTGCGTGGCCTTCCCACTCTGCAAAACCAGCAGGTGTATCAGGGCTGGGAGATTCTGGGGAAGCAGACAAAGAGTGTTGGTCTACTCAATATGCAATCCGATGGTTCCGCTACTGTCAATATTGTAGGTGATGTAAAAGGAAATGATGCCGTTGCCGTGAGCCTCGAAAGTGGTCCAAAGGCAACGCTAAATGCACCTAAAGGTACAGTACTGGCACTTGGAAAAGTTGTATAAAGAATTTCCTCATAAAAATGCTCCCAACTGCAGTTGGGAGCATTTTTATGAGGAAATTCTTTACAAGACACGTCGTTTCACTGCGAAGATTGCTGCGTAGAAGAGAATGGTACAGAGCAGTGAGCCACCTAGAATAAACCAGATGTTCTCAGCGATTGTTGCGAAAACATTTTGTCTCACACCATTGAGAATACTATTGCTCGTGGCACAATTCGATCCCCCACCGTTACCTCCTGGTTGTGTGCCAGGAGTAGCGGTGCTTTGGGAAGGGGGCGTTGTAGGAACAGAGAATGTTGGCGTTACTCCTGGTAATGGACCACCACCCCCGCCGCCATCATTATGTTTCCTGGGTACATAGGGCGTGCCTGTACTGTTAGGCGTTGTCGTAGCCGTAGGTGTTGTTGGAGATTGCCCTTGTTGAAGACTCGTGTAAGCACTAAGTCCATTGCTGGCTGCGCCCGAAGGCGTTGTAGAGCAGGGCGTTTGCGTTGTTGGTGCAGGCGTCGGCTGCGTTGTTGGTATCGGTGTTGGTTGTGTGCCGACGACAACGCTCATCGTCGGTGTGAGATTAGGTACGACTGTGTTACCGAATGAGGGTACGGTAGCGGTGCTGACAGCCGCTTTCTGGTTTTGGTGTTGCGATTGCGCTGGCTTTAATAGAACAAAAAGTACGGATATACTGATGCACAGAAGAAAAAAAACAAGCATAACTTGCGTCGCTCTTTTTCTGCGATCTTGATTCCATAGAGCCATCAAAGTATCTATCATCATCATCGTCTTCTATCCTGTCCCTAAATATACAGATACGTTTTTACTCTACAACTTCCATGCCCACAGAGTTGAGCAGAGAGAGTGGGAGTGTTTCGACATCGGCTAGCTCGATAGCTGGTTTGATGTGTCGCAAAGTAGCTGTCTGACGCGCGTGCGTTGCGTAACGCGGCTGTGTTGTGCGTGTGGAATGTGCATATAGCTCGCGCAACGTTGGCTCGAACTCAGGAAATTCTTGTCGCTCTCCTCTTCGTTGAAACTGGCGGAGAATGCGATCCAGATGCATCGCACACTCAAGAGGCCGCTGTACCTCGAATTTGTGGCGTACCGACTCCGAATCAGCTGAAAACACGATAGTGTTGTATAGTCGTGCGACGTGTGTAAGCTGTGCGTAGTCCAGCACAATTTGCCCTGTACGTCCAAGATAGACGATGCGTTTGTTTGTCAAAATGAGCTTGCCATGATCGGCTGTTGTGTCGGTGATGCGTTGAGGCGTGAGGAGTACTTCTCTACACAACGTTGCATTCGTACAATAGTGCGCCCGTTCTTGTGGCAAGAGACGCAAGGGAACAGATACAGAGGGCAACGTTTCTTCCTCCGCAGAATGCGAGAGTTCTTGTACGTTGACTCCATACCTACGTAGAGAACGGTTCATCTGAGTGTTGCGTTGTTTGCGCGTATAAATGACATGTTGTTCTAAGTCTTGTAGCCACACAGGAGTATCCGGCGGTAGTGCCTGCATCTGTTTTTCGGGAGACAGGGAGACCGCAAGGGTCTCCTCTACATCTCGCGCTCCTCCTACGTGTAGGGGAGACCCTTGCGGTCTCCCTGATTCCTGTTCTCGTGTTACAGCGGGTCGCTTGCGACTCCAACGCAGACGTGCAGTCACACGTTTAGCGTCCGCGCAATATGTATCGAGGTACTCGACAACTTTCTGGACATCCTCAATTGCCGCGATGCCGCGCAGTACAACGTTCCTTTTACGAAAATGCAATTCGAGACGTATCGAGGGAATGTTCAATATTGTGCGATATATTGAGCGCACATGGACGAGATCGTCGAGGGAATAAATGATGCCGTCTACATCTATACGGTCTTGATAAAGCGCGAAGGTGCGCTTCCATCCATAACTACAAGTAACCAGTGGTTTGAGCTGCATTACTCTGTATCCTCCCATCCTCCACACATGAGTTCATGTATTTCTATTTACGACAACGGCCCTTTCCCGTTCTACGTACAAAAACGAGAGGGTAATTGCACGGTAACGTGTATTGATACATCCGTGAATGCATATATAGATATGAACAAGCAATTGTGCTGGTAGCACGCGTGCCACCAGCACAATTGCTTGTTCATATCTATCGTTTGATTTTGCGGAGGAAGAGTTCGCCCATTATGCGCCATAGGCTGGGCCAGAGCTGCTCTGCGGTCTCTTGCTCGTTGGGGAGTGGTGCTTGCTGGGGAGCGGCCCAACGGTCACGCACGAAGAGATCGGTGAGGTGGCGGAATGCTCCTTCGCCCTGTGGCACCTGTCCGCTGAGTACGTTGCTATATTCGTAGGGCGTCTGCCATGCTCTAGGGCCGAGGCCGAGAAAACGCGCAAGGTAACAGAAACGCCAGTACATGCCCGCAATAAAAGTACTATTGGCGTATAAGTTGCGCCACCAGTAACGACCGAGGGCGACAGCGAAAAAGAGTAGCGAAAGAGCTAGCACAATACCGGAAAGCCATAGTAGTAGCGACGGATTGATTTGAGGCAACGCTTGTGTGGCACCCTTCTTAGGAGTCGGGTGCGTTGGACTCTTAGGATGCGTTGTTGGCGGCGAGACCGTCTTTACAGGCGTCTTTGTTGGTACCGGCTTTGTCGGTGAGGGTGTGACCGTTGGCGGTGGCTGCGAACCCTTTGCGATAGTCGTTGGGGCGAAACCAGGAGTGGGGTCGAAGCTCACCCAGCCATAGGTGGGTAGGTATGCCTGTACCCAGCTATGCGCGTCGTCGCCCTGCACAACCCAAACCTTGCGCTTCGTGTCGAAGTGACCATGACTGAAGCCGCTTACCACACGCGTTGGAATACCAAGTTGTCGCGCCATCACACTCATAGCACTGGCATAGTAGGTACAATATCCTTTTCGCGTCTGTAACAGCCAGTCAACGGCATCGACATTGCCGGGGACCGTCGTGTTGTCGAGCGAGTAGGTGAACTGATTCGGATCGCTCAGGTGGCTCTCTAACATTTTCAATGTTGTATAGGTGTTGGGCGCACCCTGCGTCCACTGCGCTAGCGTTTTTTGCTCATTCACCGAGAGGTCTTTAGGATACTGCGTATAAAGCAGTTTTAAGACATCGTAGTTGCTGTATTGAGTCCAGAAGTCGGTGTTGTCCGCGGGCAAAGGCACATCTTTATAGTACGGTGAATCGGTGACAACAGCGGGCGGTTCGAGCGAGATCACCTGATAACGCTCTCCTGCTACCAATGGACTGTCCTGTGTCCACATGTTTGTTGTCTCATCTGAGCCGTTGCCGTCGGTGTATATAGTTGTTGCGACATCGAAACTGCTCGGTTGCGCGGGTCCGAAGATATAATGCTTGGTGCTCTCCGGCGGCTGAACAATTGTGACCGTTGTAGTTGTCTGCACGGCGTCGTTGCGTGAGACATCGACGGGCAGAGGCGTATTCGGACCATAGGCATGGCTTTCAGTATTATTGACGGAAGAGGTCCATGTATGCCCGTCAAACTGATTGTACGTAAAGCCTTCGAGATAGGTCGGGCCGCCCGTTGAGCGTGTGTAATTGAGAACTTCACCTGTTGGTAGGTGAACGCTACCTGCAATTGTCATCGAATTGCCAAAGAAGTTTGTCGGTGCCTGATACGCTTGTGTGAGCGCACCAGGATTTTGCAGTGACACATGCCCATTAAGAATATTCGTCCATACGTTGTCGAGACGATCCCAGAACACCTTCCCGCTCTGCGCCTGATCGACGATGGGCAAGAGCGGACTGAGCAGAATCACGACTAGCGTTAGAACAGAGGCGGCTTGCATACAGCGTAGAGTGATACCGCGCATCCACGCTCGATCCGTGTAGAGTCCCTCACGCCTCCATTGTGTAATCTGCGAGGTCAAATGTGTGCGTGCAATCAGCAGCAGAAGGGCGCAGACTAACACAACGAAGAGGAGCAACAGGTCTTGTTTGACATAGTTGAGATTGACCAGCATGATGGAGCAGTATACAAAAGCGACCAGCCAGGGTAAATGTGCGCGGTAGATCAGCCAACTTCCAAAGTAGCCCAGGAAGAAGCAGAGAAACGAGAGATAGAAGAAAAAAATGATCATCTCGTTATTCGGCAAATCGCTTGTGGCGCCTAAACCTCCAAAAATTACAGTACGGAGGCTTCCTAATAGCAACAGCCACGATATATGAAAGGCAAGCACACTAGTCAACCAGATTGACAGCCAGTGACCAAGCAGACAGGCACCAAGATGCAGAAGCGACTGCGGCATGCGCGGCGTCTTCGCTACGACAAGCCCAGTCAATAGGCCAACGATAGGACTGCATAGCAGTACCATACTGTGGTCAACCCAGTTAGCAGCAACTACGGAAAACGTTACACTATAGACCGCGATAGCCAGCAACACCAGGACAAACCAGCCCTCAGCAGGTGCCGCATCCTTTTGTGTCAGTTCCGTATGTTGAGTTGTCAATGTATTTGTATGATAAAAAGAAGGTGAGATACCTTCTTGTTGAGATACGCGATTGGAATTAGCAACACTCGACCGCATCAAGCACTCCTCTAGTACAACAATCACGATGCTCTTGTAGTATATCTTGTTTCTCACAAAAAAACACGGTATTTTCTCACAATTGGTACATTCTTCTACCTTTTACGCCTCCCAAAAAAGAGTAGCAATAAACTGGGGGCTATCGCAAGACAGGCTGCACCAAAGAGGAACGAGGTCGAGAGGCTGACATTCGTCTGTAACCAGCCTGCAATAGCAGGACCAATGCTAAAGCCTATGCTCCATGTCGTCGAGTAAAAGCCGCTCAACCGTCCTCTATACTGGTCCGAAACGTTCTCCATTGCGAAGCTTGTATAAATCGGGTCGATTAGTGTACGCATGAATGAACGCGTGTATTCGCCCGCAATCGCAAGTGGTAGCGTTGGTGCGAAGCCAATCAGTATCATCAGCGGCGCACTGAGATATTGTACCAGCGTGATAATGCGGAGCTTGCTCCAGCGATGCACGAAGAGCGGTGCCGTGAGTGAGAATAGACCTCCGCCGAGACCCGATATAGTGAATATTACGCCCAATGGACCAGGAAGCAGGTGGAAGCGTAGCACAAAGAACAGTTGGATGAGTCCTACGACCGCTCCTTCACCCATTGTGAATAGAAGGTCTGGCAACAGCAACTGCGCGAATAGTAAGACGGGAAAACGCTCTTTTGTCGGTACCTGTTTGAGCGATGTATTGCGCTTCTCCTGTGCTGTTTGTGTTGTACTGCGTGGTTTTTCACGCAAGAGTACCAATGGAATGCCGAAGATGGTGGTGATAAGAGCCGCCGCTAAAACACCCCAGCGTAGCGGAACAGTACTGGCGGCGGATACATGGAGCAAGGTGCCTACAAACTCTGGAATCGCACCACCTAGTAAGTTACCGAGCGAGCCGACGCCGAGCAGCAGGAAGCTATTGAAGGCTAGCACTCCGACGCGCTGTCGCTCTGTGGTATTTTCAACGAGTAGAGGGACATTCGTCACCCAGTAAGCCGTTGCAACCGTGCCCTGTAGAAAGCTGAAAAGCAATAACAGGGGAGCCGCTGTCACTAAACCCGTGAGGGCAAGAAAGAGCGGCGCAAGGACGGCTGAGACTAACAAGACTGGTTTGCGACCAATGCGGTCAGCAAGCAGACCCGTTGGGACAGCACTCACAAGGGCACCAATAGCACTTGCCGCGTTAAGAACGCCAATAAAATCAGGCTTATACCCGAGGCTGTGAGCATAATAGCTGATATTCAAGAGTGCTATTGTGAGTTGGAATCCCTTGCCCAATGTGAATAGGTAGAGGATATACACATTGCGTGGCAGATGAAAAAGGGAAGAGGCAAATGATTGTTTGGGCAACGCGTCCTTCCCTTGAGCAGTTGGCACAGGCGTATTGGGAATCGAAGACATAAGCAATGCTACTCCTGACTAGGTAGGTACGTGTTCATACCTTACCGCAAGTGAGAGGCGCGGTGCAATGGTCAAAGGGACAGGGAGCAAGCAAAACACCTAAGATAAATTTATATGTCATATAAATTTGACACTTTAGCAAAAAATTATCCATAAAATACTTGACATTTTTCTTTATCTGACATATACTCTTTGCTAAAGCCATTGTGTTTGTAGTGTGTCTTGTTTTTATGTTCTTTCTTTTTAGGTAGTGAAAAAAAGGAAATGCGTATGCCAGACGGCGACATAGTACATGAACATCTTGAACGACGATACCATACATCATACAAGCAGTTGTGTGAAGGTAAATTGACTGGCGAGGAGCTTGCTAACAAGGTAACAGAGGATGTGTGGAAAGATATGAAACGGGGCAAAGATACGCTGATACATATGCTGAAAGAGGTCGCAACACAACTACAAAGCATTCTGGATAGAAAATTTTTTGAGAAGATCGATTGGCAGCAAGAAGAAGCTCTCATAGATACAAAGACAAGAGTGTATGCTAATAAGCCGTTACGAGAGTTAGCCGCGAGAGCTTGTAAGGAAGAATTTTGGGCGATTCGTAATGGTGTTCAGCCTACGAACTGTTTTATAGAACTACTCACGGGATATATGACGAATATATGTGAAGCTAAATTCGTAGAATGTGTGCCTCTCACTCCTACTCACTATAACGGTGCGAGTGATGCATTTGTTGGCGAACAGCTAGAAATGATGCGTCCATTTGTCAAAGCACGCATACAAGAGTACGTCAAGGCCATTTACAAAAAAGAGACAGTGTATCTTCCGCGACAGCCAAGAAGAAAGCGTGTAAAGATGGACTACACCATTGATTCGGACATTCCAACGCTGGGTGCATAGGAGGAACTATGATGCTAGAAGAATATGATTACGATTTTACCTTTGAGCATATTGGCGAACAATATAAAGAGAGTGGTTTGAGGATATTTGACTATCGAGCTAATCGAGTGATCGATGTACAAATCATGGTAGACGACAGCCAGATACCATTATTAAATTATCAAGCTCTCGCACCTCAGCATTCGGATTTGGTCGATATCGCTATCGCTGTTCATCTCGTGGATCGTCTCGCTACAAACTACTCAAAAATGGTACGGACAGAAAAAGAGATGCCTCGCCGTATTCGGATTCGTCTTCCATTGCAGACATATCGAAAATTAAATGACACATCTATTCCTGAGAAGTTAAGGGAGGTCTTATATTGGTTTACTGGAGACTTTTGGACGTTTGAATTTCTCCCATATACGAAGCACCCACGTACTGCACAGAGACAACATCCTTTGCCTTTTTTATCACAAACAAACGAGGCGACACGAGTGGCTCTGTGGAGTGGAGGTCTGGATGCTTTCGCAGGTGCCTATCAACAACTGTGTCAGGATAATGCGAGTAACTACATTCTCTTCGGTACTGGTAGCAATAACTATATGAATGCAACGCAACGAGAGACCTCAGAAATGTTAGTTGGATTGTTTCCTGGACGTATACAGCTTTTACAACTTCCCTTTGCTCTAAGGGGCGTGAACGACGACATTCGCACCAGTTCTAGTATGCGTTCACGAGGCTTCGTATTTCTATTACTGGGAGCTGTATGCGCTCATCATATAGAGAAGAACACGCTCCATATCCATGAGAATGGTGTCGGTGCTATTAATCTTCCGTTTCGCAAATCGGAAGTGGCACTCGATCATTCACGGTCGGTTCATCCGTTATCTTTAGTATACATGAGCGATTTGTTGTCAACTATTCTCGGACAACCATTCCTTTTCCGAAACCCTTTTCTCTCTTGGACAAAGGCGCAGATGTGTAAAGAACTATTGACGCAAGGTTTTACAAAACTAGCGTCCTTTACAGTAAGTTGTGATAGCAGACATCGAGCTTACCTACAGCAATGTGGTTACTGCTCTTCGTGCCTTCTAAGGCGTCAGGCTATTGTTGTTTCTGGAGTACCTGATAAAACATCTTATCAAATTACTGATAATTCCAAGAGGAAACGTAATCCGAAGGATGCACTCTATTATCGTGCAATGCTAGCACAGGTGAATACAATGAAAACGCTGCTGGCTACTTCCGATAGTTGGCAACGTATGTCACAACACTATCTCACGTTATCAGATATCGTAGAAAATATGGGTGTGCAAAGAGAACAGGAAGTATCACAGACGGTTCTACAAACGCGGCTTCTACAACTCTACCGAGAGTATGTCAATGAATGGGAACAAGTAAGGGAGCCACTAGGACGAGCGTTTCTTGAGTAAGGGGGACACAATACAAACGCTCCCTTGAAAAGATGAAGAAAAGAACGACAGAAAGGGTGCATTATGGACTACAGCGTGCTGAATACCATAGACATGAAAACGCTTGGGCGTGAACTGCAACAGGCACGTATCAGAAAAGGCTTTACGCAAGAACAGGCCGCCAAGCTTATTGATGTTGCTCGTACCACGATGACCTCTATAGAGAAGGGAGAGCGTCGTATCAAAGCGGGCGAACTTATCAAACTTGCACAAGCATACGATATGCCTATCACAGACTTAGTGCGTCCACATCCTGATATCGCACTCTCTCAACCGCAGTTTCGCGGCCCCTCGCTACGAACAGAAGAAGATAACAAGTTAGTGGAGCCATCAGTTGAGCAACTTAAATTTTTAGCACGCAATTATTATGAACTCGAACATATCACGCAATCGCCGCTCAACCGTCGCTATCCTACTGTATACGAAATGGGAAATCTCTCGACAAGTGAGGCAGCCGAAAATATTGCGATAGAGGAGCGTACTCGTTTGGGATTGAACAATGGACAAATTCCATTACTACGTGATATTCTGGAACAGGATGTAGGTTTACGAGTCTTTTATTACCCATTGCCTAAGAAGTTTTCTGCCATCTATTTGTATGATGAACAGGTAGGAGGGTGCATTGCCGTTAATAGCAATCATCCAGAAGAGCGGCGTCGTTGGTCCCTAGCCCATGACTACGGGCATTTCCTGACGTATCGCCAGAAGCCAACGGTCTTCAGTGATGATACCTATCAGCGTAAGCCAGAAAGCGAACGCCTTGCCGATGACTTTGCGACATTCTTTCTCATGCCAACAAACAGTGTTGTCAAACGCTTTAATGACATTCGGAAAATGAAAGAGAGCGTCAAGTTGGGAGACCTACTAATCCTTGCTCACTACTATGGAGTCTCAGTTGAAGCAATGCTGCTACGCCTAGAGGATTTGAGATTACTACCAACAGGCTTCGCAGAGAAGTTGAAAGCAAGTGGCTTCAAAGTACGTGAGGCACAGGAACAGTTAGGACTTGCTCCTATCGTGGTGCAAGAACAAAAATATCCCCTTCGCTATCAGTATCTTGCTCTTGAAGCATTAGAAAGTGGTTTGATTAGCGAGGCACAATTCTCGCAGTTTCTTGAGGTTGATCGGTGGGAGGCCAGAAAGATGCTTGAGCTATTTCAGCAAGATGGTACTACCACGGCTCAAACTGATGTCGTGATAAAACAAATCCCACAGGAGCCACAGGAACCTCCCAATAGTCAGGAGGATTTAGGGCATGAGTGATATCCCACGTTTGCGAGACCATACGATCATAGATGCTTGGTCTATCGTCAACTTGCATGCTTCTAATGTGATGGAACCGGTGCTGAAAGTTCTGCCAGGACAAAAAGCAATTGTGCGCGACAAAGAAGTGCGTACCAACAATGGCAATATTACATTGACTGATTTGCAAATACCGCTTGATAAAAAACTATTCTCTTTTGTAGATGTCGAAAGTGAACGTGAGCAAGAAACCGTCATCAATTTAGCCTATGTGAGTAATGGAAAGTTGGGGAATAGTGAAGCATTTGCAGCGTCTATAGCATCCAATCGGAACTGGACACTTGTAATTGATGACCAAGACGCTATTTTGCTCTTTCAGCAACACCTGTCGCAACTTCACATTATGACTACTCTCGATCTCTTCAAATATTGGGCTGATATTTCTAACTCGTCATTTGATGCTATTAGCGACGGATTGAGCAATATGCAAAGGAGAGCTAAATATATGCCAGACAAGAGCCATTATCTGTACCGATGGTGGCAGATGTATCGAGGACATGCTATCTAGGAGGATCGTTATGGAACGTGTTGTGTTACTTTCCAATGGATGGGCGACAGGAAACGAATTTGAACAAGCATTCAGACAGACATATAAGACAAACCCAACATCTCTGGAAAATTCAGAGAGTTTTCTTTTTCGCTTTCCACCTTCATGCAAAATTATGGTTGATGCTGCAGTACGGCTCCTTTCATTTGCAAATCAAAGTGTGGCGAGAGGGCAGCAAGTGACCTTGCTCTTTGAAGGACAATCGCACAAGGCGATGAATTACCTGAATCGTGCTAATTTTTTCTCTCTACTTGCCGAGCAAGTTCGAGTTCACCCACATCGTCCAGACGGGTCGGAAGTAAAACGCTATCAAGGACAAAACCGAGGTCTAGTCGAGTTTAGAAGCATCCATCCCCTACACAATCAGCAAGATGACGATATCCCTAAACAGCTTGCACAAGCACTCGAAATAGCTATGGGAAAACGTCCTGACGCAGAACACTTCGGTCATACAGCTTATACAACTTTTGCCGAACTCGTCAATAATATCTATGGACATAGCCAGACTGTATTGAATGGCTCTGCCGCGCTACAAGTCTATCAGCAAGGAGGGCGAGTACTCGTAGTCGTATCAGATAGCGGGGTGGGTTTACTCACAACGCTACGCCCTAAGCTTCTTAGTTCAACATCGCTAAATGATACCGAGACGCTACGTCAACTTTTTCAGGGAACGCTTTCATGGCAACATGGAGGTGCAGGGCAAGGATTAGAAGAGTGTGGCAGGAAAGCCTTAAAGCTTACTGGAAGCGTTACCATTCGGCTTGAAACATGTAGCGTACACCTTACTTCTTCAGATAATCGTTCCCTTCGTGCGTCTTACCAAGAACATTTGGTTCCCTTAGCAGGAACGCATATCTGTTTCTCATTTCCTCTTGACACTTCTCGCTAAATCTGCTACACTAGATTTAGTGAAGGAGATAGAGATGCAGATACGCTTGCGAGACATAATGGGACGCTCCGACGGTTGGGGGCACACTTTAGGCCGTCAAGTTCGTGATAAACTCCAAGCGTTGATAGAGGATCATCCTAACGAACAAATTCTTTCCATCTCGTTAGATGGCATTGAGCAGACAGATATCACATTTCCACGAACATCTGTTATTGAGCTAGCCAAAAGCTACCGTGGAAAGAAAGGATTTTGTATTAGTCATATCGAAGACCCCGATTTGCTAGAGAACTGGGATGCAGCAGCTCGCAGACAGGAGCAACCTATCACTGTTTGTGAGTCAAATGGGAAGTACTCTATTATAGGGCCAGAACCAAGTGCTGGACTACGAGACATGTTATATTATGTCCTCTTGGTTCCAGTTGCATATACAAGTGAGGCTGCTAGTGTCCTTGGTCTGAGAGTTCCTAATGCAAGTAACAAACTCAAACAGCTTTGGAGTGAAGGTTATATCCTACGTCGGGAGCAGAGTGCTAGTAGTGGGGGCGTTGAGTACGAATATATTCGTATTGCCTAGCGTTTGGCAGTACTCTTTTTTTTACCATCTTGTTCATTGGCTTCACTAAAGGAGAAAAATTTTGACAGATGTCATCAATCTCATCCTCACGGCAATCGGTGGTGCTTTGGCAACAGGTAGTCAAGGTGCTATCAGCGATACAATAAAAGACGAGTTGGAGGCGTTGGTGAAACATATTCGTAAGGTTTTGACAAGCAAAGCTGATGCACGCAAATCGTTGCTTGTGCTGGACGAATATCAACAAGACCAGGATACATGGGAAAAGCCTTTACGCGACACTCTCAGTAAGGCTGGACTTGCTCAAGACACAACTGCCTACGAAATGGCACAACGATTGCTAACAGACCTACAACAGACTAATACAGGTGCAAGTAGCCTTGTTAGCGTTCAACATCATGGAAATGCTTATGGTTCTGTCAATGGTGTCAACCTCGGCACCATCGTCAATACTACACATGTGCAGGAAGATAAAGTAACAGTGGGGATGCAAGGGCTGCAAGATGGACGGGATGCCCTCCAAAGAGGTGAATACGACCTAGCAATTTCTCACCTTGAAAAGTCCCTTCATTTGTTGACAGAGAAACAACATCTTGCAGCGTCTGCACAGGTACGTGCATTGCTGGCATTAGCACTTTTTCGAGGCAAACGCCCTCGTCATGCAAACTATCAAACATTTTGTCGAACTACCCAACTATTGCAGTCTGCTAATACATTGCACGTTTCCTGGGCTTACCTTTACGTACTCGCTGTCATCAAACAGGACTACGGTTGGAATGGGCATTCACACCTTTATGACGATGCTGACGAACTCATAGAACAGTTGCGTTCTATCTCTTTCACATCACAAGACCAGGAGTACATAGACATTCTCTATTCTTGTCAACCGCGCTTGATGCAGGATGCACAAGGTTGGTGGAATTAGTTTCGCAACCAATGGAAGGAGTTTTCTTATGCAATTTCGACGAAGTGTTCAGGGATCAATTCCCTTTGTGATTTCCAAAGTTTCTAGTGCAGTATATCGCGAATTTACTGACGATCAGATGCGAGCCTACTTTACAAAAGACGATACGAGCAAAATTTATGCACTACGTATTGCTTTTGTTTTGTGCTTCGCTAGCGTCGTACTAGGTTTCATCTGGCTAGGAAATATGAAATGGTTTTTACTCGCCGCATTGTGCTGTTTTATCGTTGGCAGTACTCTATGGCTTATGGTACGCTTTGGGATGCAGACTCCAAGCGACCTCCAATACGATATTTGGATCGATAGAAAGGCGAAGAATGGATTAGAGAAGGCGTTGCAGGAAGAAGATTTGGAAGACCTTACTCCTAGGGAGCGTGAACGTCTTCTGGTTGTACGAGGATACGCTGTTCCAGGAGCGAAAGATGCCAAGCAACATCTCAAGCAAGATATCCTCTGGAAACTGGGCAAGGATGGTATGATGCGTTACAGCGTCAACATTTATACCTATGTCTTGCCACTCGAACATCGCATCATTATGATACGGTTAACAATCAATACGGTAAACCATAGAGATAGCGGTCAAAGTATCAGCACATACTTTTATGATAGTGTTGGTGCCTTGCAAAAAGTAGATGAGAATGAAATTGTAGAGATTGATGATGTGGAACATATGTATCGTACAAGAAGTTTTTGCCTCGATGCGAATGGGCGCAACGTGAGCGTTACCATTCGTTCCCTTCCTCTGGATCATTTGCCTAACCTACCAGAGTTCGATTTTATCCAACCGAATGTAGAGGAAACTATTCGTAAGTTAAATCGCTACATTCGCTCTATCAAAGAGCGGCAAGTCCATTAGAGACCACTAATGCAAGGCATTCTAAGCAAGGCAACTTGTTGAACACCATTGTAGTACCGGTCTAAAGCTCCTAGAAACAATTGCACAGATCAGCTTTTTATGCTTTAGTATAAAAGTAGCATGTTGGAAGGGCTGATCTGTGCAACGCTTCTTCGGTAGTTAGAATACAATGAATAAACGAGATTAAAACCTATGCTTCGCTTTTTCAATAATTCTCCTTGAGCGAATAGTGCTTACTGCATGTCTCGCACTCTCCAACAAGTGCCTTTCCTTCTTCATGGATGTTGGACAATCGACGCGCACAGCGACAGACATAGCTATGCAATCGCGCAGGATTTCCGAACATAAGTGCGTGCGGTGGTACATCCTTTGTTACCACAGAGCCTGCTCCAACTAGGGCGAATGTGCCTATTGTCACACCGCAAACAATAACTGAGCCAGCTCCAATGGAGGCACCATACTGAACGAGTGTTGGCGTAACCTGCCAATCTGTTGCAGCCTTGAGCCTACCGTCAGGTGTAATTGCTCGTGGTAGCAGGTCATTGGTAAAGCAGACATGAGGTCCAACGAACACACCGTCCTCAATTGTCACACCCTCAAAAACCGAGGTGTTATTCTGAATCTTGACGCGCGAACCAATCTGCACATGTACGTCAATGTAGACACCACCACCGATATTGCATTCTTCTCCAATCTGCGCTCCATCTCGTACATGTACCTGTCGCCAGATACGTGTGCCTGACCCTATATGTGCTTGTGTGGATACCTCCGCCGTTGGATGGATGTAGAAATTATTGCTCATTTGTTTATACTTTCAAATAAAATGCATCTTCAAAGAAGATGCTCCCGATTGTAAGCAAAAGAAAAATGTTTGTCAAACACAAGGTTGTGATCTCTTCCTGAAAAGGGTTACTCAACTTCATCCTTATTATAGTTGACAAATGAAAATAAATATACTATTATATTTACGTATTGAAATATGGTCATGAATAGGATTAGAAGTGGACAATTACTTAGCCAGGCATCCGCGTTGGGGAACGTGGAATTTCCTGCTTATCCCTACACATTTCTGATACGACCTTTTGTCGAACGTAACGCTGCATGATGCATTACCCCCCCAATGTGTTGTGTTTCACTATGGAAAGAGAAAAATCGTCAAGTCTGCCAATTTGACGATGTAACTTTTGTTCTTTAAGTAGTACTTTTCGATTCTCTATGTTCGTTGCACAAACACGTCTCTAATAAAAGATGTTTTTCGGGAAGAACGAACTTACAGTATTTTCTGGGGGGAAAAACTTCTGTGATTTCCATTGCTCAACCTCTTTTGGGTATAGAAGAAGAGGACGCAGCTCGTCGCGTCCTTGCATCCGGTCAGCTAGCTCAAGGACAAAATGTTGCACTGTTCGAGCAACGTTTTGCAGAACTATGTCAAGTGAAAGAGGCTATCGCGGTCTCTTCTGGAACGGCTGCCCTCTTTCTCGCACTACTCGCACACGGAGTCGGTCCTGGTGACGAAGTTATTACTACAGCATTCAGTTTTTCTGCTACCGCTAACGCTATACTTCATGTAGGCGCAACACCAGTATTTGTCGATATCGAGCCAGATACCTACAATATCGATCCTCTTCAGGTTAAGAACGCGCTAACATCACGTACAAAGGCGATTATGCCGGTACATCTCTATGGCAATCCGTGTAACATGAAGCCATTGGAGGACTTGGCTGAAACGTATTCGCTATCTCTCATCGAGGATGCGTGTCAGGCTCATGCAGCTTCCATTGACGGGAAGAAAACAGGCAGTTTTGGTACTGGTTGCTTCTCGTTCTACGCCACAAAAAACATGACAACGGGCGAAGGCGGCATGGTGACAACAAATGATATCGCTATTGCCGAGCATGTACGCCTCCTCCGTAATCACGGGCAAGAGTCACGTTACCATCAGGTGATACAGGGATATAACCTGCGTATGACGGAGATACAGGCCGCGATAGGTATTGTTCAGCTTGAGAAGTTGCCGCAATTTACAGAGAAACGTATTTCCAATGCACACTTTCTGACAAGTCATTTACGCGATTTCTTGCAAACTCCCATTGTACGTCCAGGGCACCTTCATGTTTTTCATCAGTACACGATCCGAGTTCCTGAGCAACGAAATGTATGGATAGCAACCTTACAAGAACGCGGAATTGGCACCGCCGTTCATTATCCAATACCAATTTATCGACAGCCATTCTATCAGGAGCATCCCGATTTGTTTCGCGTGCTGAGTACAGATGGTACACAGCTTTCTGTGACTGAATGCGTGGCACAACAAGTCCTATCTTTACCTGTGCATCCCGCATTAAGTGCGGAAGACCTCTCAACGATTGTAAAGGAAGTACTTACCCTGCGCGGCTAGACAAGGAGGTAGCGTGTGGACAGCGTAGACACAAGTAACATGGAAGAAGATACAGCGGTGTCTCTTGCAACAGAAGATAGCGCAATGGATAAAAATGTTACAAGCATTGCTATCTCTCTTCCTTCTTCTCTTCGATACTATCTCGTCATAAAACGAGTGTTTGATATTGTATTTTCTATTGTTGGGATAGTGTTACTATTTCCTGTATTTCTTATTATTGCTGCTTGCGTGAAGTTACATGATGGTGGTTCCATTCTCTACTTTAGGGAAATGGTAGGGTTACATGGTCGGTCTTTTACCATTTTCAAGTTCAGGACGATGATTCCGAACGCAGATACTTATTTAGAGATGCATCCCGAACTGCATCTGGAATATCGGAAAAGTATGAAGTTGCAACTCGACCCTCGCGTCACACCTTTGGGAAAATTCCTGCGTAAGACCTATCTGGATGAATTGCCCCAGCTTTTCAATATCCTGCTCGGTCACATGTCATTTGTAGGTCCACGCGCCATTCATGAACGTGAACTCATTCTGTACACTACTCATGTGGAGAAGAGGTGTACAGTACGTCCAGGGCTTACCGGTCTATGGCAAATCAGCCCGGATCGGCATAACCACTACGAAGCACGTATTCCGCTTGATATGCGCTATATTGATACGTATTCATTCTTCCTGGATTGCCTGATTCTCTTGAAGACGCTGAAGGTTTTCATTCTCACAACGGGAGTCTAGTCAAAATGAACGTATTCTTTCTTCTAAGTTTTTGTATATGAAAGTAACTGATTATTACACTGGAGGAACGCGCTCTATGCGGCTAAAGGTTGGCATTGTAGGTGCAGGCTCGATGGGCATGAACCATGTACGAGTTCTGAAAAATTTTCACGAGGAACTCGTGCAGCTTGTGGGTGTTGCGGATACGAATGAGCAATGCTTGAAGAATGCGATGAGTCGCTTTCACGTAGCTGGCTATGTAGATTATCGCCAAATGATCGAGGAGACGCATCCCGACCTGGTTGCAGTCGTCGTACCAACACAACTCCATTTTGAAGTCGCTGCATACGCTATGGGCCAGGGGTGCAATGTGCTACTCGAAAAGCCAATGGCGAGTACGATAGAAGAAGCACTTACACTTATACAAATCGCACGTACACAGAGCGTCAAGTTGGCTATTGGTCATGTTGAACGCTTTAATCCAGCAATTATTGCCGTCAAACAACGCATAGCCGCCGAAGAATTAGGGCGTGTTTTCCACATGCATGCGCGTCGTCTTGGTCCATTTCCACCTCGTATCCGTGACGTAGGAGTAACTCTCGATCTCGCAACTCATGATATTGATGTCATGCTTGGCCTTGCGCGTTCAGAGGTCCAGCAGGTGTATGCAGAAACACAACGTCAAATTCATAATACGCACGAAGATTTGTTGATAGGCATTCTGCGTTTTGCAAATAGAATAACAGGCGTGCTTGATGTCAATTGGTTGACCCCAACAAAAGTGCGCGAACTGACTATCACCGGTGAGAAGGGAATGTACCTCGTCAACTATCTAACACAGGATGTGTATTTCTACGAGAATGATTATACGCTTACCACATGGGATGCTATGCGTTCTCTTACGGGAGTGAGTGAAGGCACCATGACTCGCCTGAAAATTCAAAAAGCTGAACCTTTACATTTAGAGTACGAAGACGTTTTCGCCGCCATACGGCAGGATACGCCTCCCACTGTCTCAGGAGAAGAAGGTTTAGCCGTCTTTAAAGTTGTGAATCAGCTTACAGAGTCAACGCAAGAGAAGAAGCAAGATATGCATGTGGAGGTGGTTCATGCAACCCAATTTGCCTAGCATTTCTTCTCCCTCTGCACCAGTTGCTGTTATTGGTTTGGGAAAGATAGGTCTTCCACTTGCAGTGCAATATGCCCGTCATGGACGACAGGTGCTTGGTGTGGATATAAATCCGCAAGTAGTTGCCACCATTAACTCAGGACAATCGCATGTACGAGAGGAGCCGGAACTAGAGTCCGAGGTTGCTGCATTCGTGCAAAAAGGGATGCTTTCCGCAACTTCAGACTTTTCCGAGGCCATATCTCAGGCGAGAGTTGTTGTCGTGATTGTGCCTGTTGTTGTCGATGAATTTCATCAGCCGGATTTCACAGCACTTGATGCGGCAACGAAAGCGGTAGGTACAGCTCTACAGCCGGAAACGCTCGTCATTTATGAGACGACGTTACCGGTAGGTACAACCTCTATACGCTTGCGGAGTATTCTTGAACAGGCATCGGGATTGCAGGCAGGCCAAGATTTCTTGCTCGCGTACAGCCCTGAGCGTGTCTCTTCAGGCACGATCTTCCGCGATTTGAGGAACTATCCCAAGGTCGTAGGCGGCATTAATGAGCAAAGTATAGCTGCGGTAAGTGCTTTTTATGCATCTGTGTTAGACGCCGACATTATTACGATGCAATCAACGGACGAAGCAGAGTTCGTCAAACTCATTGAAACAACCTACCGAGATGTCAACATCGCGCTAGCGAATGAATATGCCCGTTTCGCTGATGCACACCGCCTCGATGTCGGGCGGGCAATAATGGCTGCTAACACGCAACCCTACTCACACATTCATAGTCCTGGTGTTGGTGTCGGTGGACACTGCATTCCGGTTTACCCGTACTTTCTGTTGGCGGGAACCGAAGATAAAAATATGCAAATATCTGACACTCAACTACCCACGCTTACGCTGCCACGTCTCGCACGTCGCATTAACGATGAAATGGCAGAATATGCCGTACAGCGTATCGAAAGTGTTGTTCATCGGTTAGAGCATCAGTCGGTACTCATTCTTGGAGCAGCCTATCGTGGGAACGTGCGAGAAACTGCTTTTACAAGTGCTCGGTTGCTGCAAAACGCTCTGATAGAACACGGTGCCACTGTCTATATTGACGATCCGCTATTTAGTGCTTCAGAACTCACTGCATTGGGGTATACACCACTTCTACCGGAGTACGAAAACAAGATATGCGCGATTATTTTGCAAGCAGCTCATCCTAAATACCAGGAATTGAATTTCAGTCGTTTTCCACATTGTAAGGTAGTGCTGGACGGGCGCCGCGCACTGAACCAGGAAAAAGTTTCAGCGCAAGGCATACGCTACATAAGCATTGGCAATAACAGCAGTGAAAAAATAGGAATGCAGAAAGACATGCAGCAGCTCTCGCTGGCTTTTCAAGGAGAAGGAGAAGGTAAGTAGTGCTGGTAGCATCTATTGTAGGGGCACGTCCTCAGTTTATCAAACTGGCTCCTGTCAGTCATGCAATAAGGCAGAGACACAACGAAATTATCATTCATACGGGACAGCATTACGACTATAACATGTCTATGCAGTTCTTTGATGAACTGAATATTCCTGTACCTAACTATCATCTCGACGTTGGCTCCGGTACGCATGGTGTACAGACCGGTCGTATGCTTGAGACAATCGAGGCAGTATTGATAAAAGAGTCTCCTGATTGGGTAGTTGTGTATGGTGATACAAACTCTACACTAGCAGGTGCTTTGGCAGCTACAAAATTACACATTCCAGTTGCACATGTTGAAGCAGGACTCCGAAGCTTTAACCGTGCTATGCCAGAGGAGATCAATCGGGTGGTTACTGACCATGTTTCCAGCCGTTTGTTCTGTCCAGTAGAAACCGCCAGACGACAATTAAGCAATGAAGGAATTACACAAAATGTCGAGATGGTAGGTGACGTTATGTATGATATGTTGCTTCAAGTCCAATCTAAAATTGACACTCACGCGGAGAAAATTTTAACGAAGTTGGGTGTTTCATCGCAAGGCTACATACTAGTAACTGTACATCGTGCTGCCAATACAGACAATTCCGAGGCGATTCAAGCGATTGCACATGCATTAAATCGGCTGGAACTTCCAGTAATATTTCCAGTGCATCCACGTACACGAGTCTTTTTAGAACGTTCTGGCCTTATCTGGGAGAAGCATGTTCATTTGATTGATCCGGTTGGCTATCTCGACATGCTGGCACTGGAACGAGAGGCTTTTCGTATTCTCACCGACTCTGGTGGAGTGCAAAAAGAAGCATTTTTTCTTGAGGTGCCATGTGTAACGTTACGCGAAGAGACTGAATGGATTGAAACAGTCTATGCAGGTTGGAATACATTAGCAGGAACGCATTGGCCTACAATTCTTAGTGCTGTAGATAAACCAAAGCCCCAAGTACAAAAACAAAACCTATTTGGAGAGGGCGATGCAGCGAAACGTATTGCGCGAAGTTGGTAAAAGTATACACCGTTATTTGTAAAGTTTAAGTAAGAGGTGAAATTGTGTCTCACATTCTTTTTATCACATATTATTATCTGCCGGAGAAAGGGGCGGCTATGGTGCGTATCAGCGAGACAGCGAAAAGGCTTGTTAAACTGGGGCATCAAGTAACTGTATTAACGACAGTTCCTAATTATCCAACTGGAATTGTCCCACAAAAATATCGTGGACACCTCATTCAGGAAGAGATGCTTGAAGGTGTACGAGTTGTGCGCGTTTGGAACTATGTCAACTCGAATACAACATTTTTGAGACGTATTTTGCCTCATCTTACCTTTACCTTTCTAGCTCCGTTACTTGGTGGGTATCGTATTGGTCGTCCTGATGTGATTGTCGTACAATCACCTCCGCTCTTCCATTTCATGATTGGTCGTCTTCTATCGTTGTGGAAGCGTAGTCCTGTTGTTCTTTGGGTTTCAGATCTCTGGCCCGAAACACCAATACAACTCGGTAAATTGCGTAATCCTCTGCTCATTCGTTTGGCTCACTGGTTAGAGAAGTCGGCATACAAACATGCAAGCCTTATATGGGTTGTGGCGGAAGGCGTTCGCGATAACCTTATCCGACGAGGACTTTCACCGGATCGAATCTTCCTGGGCATAAATGGTGTAGATACTACTTTATTTCGACCGCTACCAAAAACATCAGCTCAGGCTCGTATTGAACTTGGTTGGAACGAAAAATTTACGGTGCTTTATGCTGGTACTCATGGAGTTGTTCATGGATTAACAACTATCCTGAATGCTGCTGGTCAATTGCACGATAGAACGGATATTCAGTTTGTGTTTGTCGGCGATGGCGGAGAAAAGACATTCTTAAAAGAAGAGGCGAAGAGGTGCAACTTGAAGAATGTTACCTTTGTTGATGCTCAATCCAATCAAAAAATGCCTTTGATTTATGCTGCAGGTGATATTTGCCTTATCCCTGCACGCAAAGCCAATGTACTTAAAGGGTTGCTACCGGCAAAATTGTTTGAAATTATGTCCTGTGGTCGCCCTATTTTGCTGGGAGTAGATGGAGAGGCTCGTCGAGTCGCGGAGATAGAAGCGGGTGCTGCTATGTATGTTGAGCCAGAAAATTCTACCGCTCTGGTATCTGCAATACTACATCTGTTTGAGCATCCACAACAGGCTACAATGCTAGGAATGCGAGGCCGAACATATGCTGAGGAAAAATTTGATCGTGATAGACTCGTCGCTGCATTTGATGGATGTATTACTCGTCTACTTGATAAAAAAGTAGTTCAAACTCCCTTCGTTTCTGCACTCGATTAGGTAGTCTGAACTGGAAGAAGTGAAGAATTGATGAGACAAACGTTTAGCTTTAAATTTTGAGGAGAACAAGAAAATGACGTTTGCACAGTATTGGGCTGTATTGGTCAAACAATGGAAGCTGGTTTTCCTTTGTTTGGTGTTGGTAGGTGTAGGAACCTTTACTGTAAGTAAATTGACTACTCCTCTCTACCAATCGTCCGTATTAATTGATGTGGTTGTTCATTCATCGAGTAGCCAATCCGACTATAACAGTTTGTTGGCTAGTGATCAACTCGTTCAGACTGAAGCTCTGCTAGCAACGAGTGATCCAGTGCTTCGCGAAGTTGCCTCTCACTACCCCAATTTGTCTGTAGAGGACCTTGCAAAACACGTAAGCTCTTCGGCTAGACCTAATACGCAATTACTTGAGATCGACGTGTTAGATGCAAATCCTCAAAGGGCAGCTGTTCTTGCCAATGATGTTGCTGCAACGCTCATTAAACAACAACTACAGTTGACGCAGCAGGATAATGCTAGAGGGCAGCAACAACTTCAGCAAGACCTTGCGAATACGCGCAAACAAATAGATGATCTTACAAACAGAATTGCAAGTATGCAATCTCAGGGAGGGAAGCAAGCACTCATCGAGGTTGCACAAACAGAACTTAATGGATTGCAACAGCATTACAATCAAGGTCAGACCGCGTTAGCTCAACTCGAATTGAGTCAAGCGCAAAATCAAGACGTTCTTCGCGTAGTTCAAGCAGCGCAACCTGCCACTAAAGTTCATCAACCAAATGTGACGCTTAATACTGGCATTGGCCTGCTAGCTGGCTTGTTATTAGGTGTTCTACTGGCTCTAGCTTACTCTCAGTTGGATACACGGGTCAGAACAGGAGAAGCTCTTGGTAAACTGACAAGTTGGCCTGTACTCACTACGGTTTGGTACACATCCTCTAAGAAAGAGGATGGTATGAATTCAATAGGGCAAAATGCAAGTAATGAAGCCTATCGTATTCTCCGCACAAACATTGGATTCTCAGGCATTGACAAGCCTTTGCGCTTCTTATTGGTTACAAGTGGCCTTCCTTCTGAAGGTAAGAGTACGACAGCGGCGAATTTAGCAATTTTTATGGCAAAGGCAGGAAAGAACACTCTTCTCATCGATGCAGACTTGCATAAGCCATCTTTACACGCTCTCTTCGATATTCCTGCCGATAGAATGGGATTAAGTAATGCTATTCTTGCAGCCGGTAGTACCTCCAAGGCGAATACTACTCAGCTTTCAAACGGTGCAAAGGTACAAGATACAACACTTAGTCCTTTCTTACACTCGGTTAGCATTCCTAATCTATGGGTTATGCCTTCTGGACCTTTGCCCCCCAATCCTTCAGAACTGCTCGACTCAAAATCTATGCAGCGTCTTCTCACAACTATCGCGAACACAAACATGGAGATAGTCATCTTTGATGGTCCTCCAATCATAGGCTTGTCTGATGCCAGTATTATTGCCTCAAAGGTTGATAGTACACTCGTGGTGGTCGATATCACACGCGCGAAAAAGAGCAATTTTGAGCGATTAGAAGCTATCTTGCGGCAAACTGGAACGCGGGTGGTTGGTTATGTGGTGAACAAGCAACGTCGTAACCGTCGTGATAGTGACTATTCCTACTACTCCTACTACCGTTCTCAAGAACAGAGAAATGCAGAGAGTCAGAAGGTAAAGAAAGGCAAGCCTGCTGAAACTCTTCCTACCACGCCTGTACCACTAATTCAGGAAGAACAAAAAACTCAAAAGGTGCAGACAGTTAGATCAATCGAATAGTAGGAAAGATGAAATATACGACTATGGCGGATCAAACACATGTAAAAGATAAAGAACAAGTACGAGTGCGCGTATATCATAGAAGAAAGAAGCCGAAGAGGTATTATGTGCTGCTAGGTATTCTTTTGACCTCGGTATTACTTGGCACAATTCTTACGGTTGTTGGCTTTATCGTGTATGATACACGCTTTCATAGTGATCAATTATTAGCACAGGTAGGCATTCAGCATTTGAAGAAGGCTGAAGTTTTCCTAGCAGGATACTCAAAGAATGTTCTTGATAGTTATCCTGTGAATGAAGCGCGGCGAGAATTCGCCGCTGCCACACCTATTTTTATTCATCTCGAAAATGATATGCAGTTAGTACCCGCGAGTGGAAGCTCGTTTCCTATATATGGAAATAGGCTTTATGCTGCTCAACACTTGCTTCCGGTGGCTGTCGAGGTGTCACAAAACGGCTTGGTCGCTTGCGATACTCTCAACTTACTCATTTCTCATTTACACAATCCTATCAATGGGCAAGAACTCTCAAAGACTGATATTGCTGCTATACAGCAGAACGCTCAGAAAATTGGAGCCGCGTTCAATCAAATAGCAGACCAGTTGAAACAAGTGCAACCGAGTCAACTCGCGTTTGATCCACATCTTGTAACGCTGTTGCATACCTTTCAACAAGAACTACCAACGTTACGTGCGTGGTTTACTCTTGTTGAAAATGTTATTCCTGTAATGCCTGCTTTGCTTGGCATTGGAACATCGGCAAACTATTTGATAGAAGTTCTTGACTCGACTGAACTGAGACCAGGAGGAGGTTTCATTGGCAACTATGGCATTGCAACTCTTTCAGGGGCGCGATTAACGACTGCTAACATCAGAGATAGTTATTTACTCGATAAGCCCTTCGTAGATTCCGGTCATAAAATTTCTTATCCTAAGGCTTACTCATGGTTTACTCTCTCTCCGGCGAGTTGGAGCTTTCGTGACTCTAATCTGGATGCAGATTTTCCTGTTGCTGCACAATATAGTGAGCAAAATTATATACAAGAAGGAGGTCGTGTTCCTGTTCAAGGAGTGATTGCTATAACACCAGCATTGATTCAGCATGCCCTTCAAATCACTGGACCTATTAGCATTCCAGAGTACCAGGAGACGGTTACTGCACAGAATCTGATTGATCGTATCCATTATTATCAGTTAGGACGAGTGGATGAAGAAAAAGGACTAGTTTTAGCACCAGATGGGCAATCATCAGACCGTAAGCATTTTACAGCATTACTAGCAGAATATTTTCTTGCTCGTGTTCGCCAGTTACCATCCTCCGATACATCTAAGTTTGTGCAACTTCTTATAGATGCAATGCATACGAAGGATATTCAGGTATATTTCAATCAAGATGAAGCTGAGAGCCTCTTGCATCAGCTTCATCTTGATGGTGCTATCCAGCAACCAGACCACGATAATATTTTTGTTGTAGATGCAAATATTTCAGGAAATAAAGCAAATAATTTTATTACCGATAGCATGAATGATCATGTGTTTATTGCAGCAGATGGTACAGTCACGCATCGTACAACTATCACCTATGCATGGACAACCAAAGGACTTTACTACGGTTCTTCTCTCTATCAGGATTTTACGCGTGTGTATGTACCATCGGGGAGTGTTTTACAAGCGCAAGATGGATGGGAGCAACGCGGTGTAAGCAATGTCTTTGGACATGAAGTATGGGCTGGCTCCTTTACACTTTCTTACGGTCAAACGCGAACTATTTCCTTTGTGTGGAAGACATCCAAAACCGCGATGAAGAACACGAGTAACTGGCAATATGTAGATACAGTACAAAAACAGGCAGGAACACGATGGAACTTTAATTTGCAGGTAACGTTGCCATCTTGCGCGAAGATTAACAACATGACGCACGGGATGACAAATAGTGGTAAAGAGAATGTACTCTTCTCTCACAACCTGAGCGAAGATACAAATGTTACTATTGATTATTTCTGCAAATGAGAAGGAGAAGAACTATGATTGATACTCATTTGCACATCTTGTATGGCGTAGATGATGGTCCAGAGACGATGGAAGAGTCTATTCTGCTCGCACAATCGCTGGTACAAGAGGGCGTGTATGCTGGAATTGCAACTCCTCACTATAACGATGAGTTTCAGCAACGAACGGTGGCAGAAGTTCAAGAACGGATTCAGAGTTTGCAGCAGGAGTTAATTCGTCGCTCGATATCACTACGTCTCTATCCAGGTCATGAGGCTCTTATAACACCCGGATTGGTAGAAGAAATTAGAAAAGGAAACTTGGCAACACTCAACAATAGTCGTTATTTGCTCCTTGAATTATGGAACAGTACATGGCTTCCTGAAACAGATCGGGTAATTTTTGAGCTACAGTCGGCTGGAATAGTGCCAATTATTGCTCATCCAGAGCGCTATAGAGCATTTCAGAAGGAGCCAAACCGTCTTGCCGCTTTGGTTGAAAGAGGAGTTCTGGCACAATTGACTGCTGGTAGTTTGGTGGGAATGCAAGGTAATACAACTCGAAAAGTTGCCGAAAATTTGCTCAAAAAAGGATTAGTTCATTGTATTGCTTCTGATGCACATGGGCAATACAAACGCCCACCAGCGGTTGTGCGCGGCTTACAACGTGCCGTTCAGATAGTCGGTCGAGAGCGAGTCCATCAAATGACTGAGTTATGGCCTGCAATGATTGTCAATAATGAATCCTTAAATTTGGTCCAACTAAACAGCTACAAACGAGTTTAGGAGCAGAACGATGATAAAAAATAGTGCATGGGCATGGAATTGGAAGACAATGAGTGAGAGCTTGTTCCAATTCTCTCCTTTTCTTCTCGTCACAATTGTATTTGCGCTATTGTTGAGTGTCGTACTTGGAATATTTAACTCTGCCATCGGGGGAGCAATCGCTGGAAGTCTATTATTTGTTGTTGTTATTGCTCTGAGGCAGGATCAGTTGGCAGCAGTACTCGTAGTTGCCGCTCATCTCTACCTTGATTGGTACTTAGGCTTGCGAATTATGGCGTTGGTCCTCGTGCTTGTATTGCTCTTTGTCTTCTTCCTATTTCGATCTCCTCAGCGTCCCTGGGTTGGTCCTCGTGCTTTCTGGCTATGGATATTGCTGCTTGCTTTAGCTATTTTTCCAGCTACTCGTGGTGTTACTTGGAATGACGGAATTGAGTATTACCTCAATGATTTTTTTGCTCCCCTCATTATAGTGTGGCTAGGAGCCGTCATTGCACGGAACATTCTTACTCTACGATATGTACTACAATTGCTTGCGGCTCTCGGTACGCTGCTTGCGATACACACGATCATTCAGGCCACAACAGGAACTCTCTTATTTGGAACAACACATTATGATGCTTTGCTTGCACAAGTATCAAATTATCAACTAGCAGGTACAGGTGTTCATCGTATCGGCTCTTTCTTTCTTGACCCTAACTGGAATGGAGCTTTTATGGCAATGATGTTTTTTATTCCTCTCGGACTCTTCTTCGAGAGCCAATCTATCCGTACAAAAGTTTTGTACTTTGTGGAGATGTGCTTGATAATCTCAGCATTGCTTTATATTTTTAGTAATGGAGCCTGGGTTGGTGTTTTCGCAGGGCTTGTCGCCTTTATTCTCCTGGCAGGACAAATACGATATCGCTTTCAAATTCTCAGCATCATTCTTGTAGCAGCAGTAGTTATCGGTTATGTATTTCCAGCGCAGGTCGGTTTGGAACTGCAACACGCGACAGGGTCAACTGAAGTAGTATCACGACTCTCCGCATGGCAAACTGGAGTAAATGTCATTCGCGCTTTTCCCCTTACAGGTATTGGCTTGGGGCTACTTAGCTATCTCGCTCGTGCAGAACCTTATCGCGTCATTGCACAATATGTACCATTAGCACATCCCCACAACGCCTACCTGGAGATAGCTGCAATGGCTGGCTTGCCAGTCCTTGCCCTATTTCTTACACTCCTTCTCCTCATTTTCTGTTTGGCTTTGCGTAACTGGTTCTTAGCAGATAGTCAAACCCGTTCTCTTGTTGGAGGAGGAATCGCGGCTATTGTAGCTTTAAGTGTTAATAGTATAAGCATCAATGGATGGACTCTTGCTCCATTAGCGATGACAGGTTGGTTAATTCTTGGAGCGGTGGCATCTCCTCTTCTAACAAGAACTTTCAAATCCTTGAAGACATTGAACAAAGATAAAAATGTGACGAGCGTTGCTTTGAACTAACTAGAGGCATCTTTAATGTATAAAGAAATGAACAAAGACGACAAAAATACGCAAACTATATCTCCCGAAAAATTTCCTCGTGAGTCCTGTTATCCTGTAAACCTGTCATTATGTCTTGCTATCGAAAGTGATAGCATTGATACGAAAGGATTTTTTTACAATGATGCCTCATCGCAACATGATCCAACATTCATTGCGCTACATGCTTTAGCTCATTGGAATCAATACCTCATAACTGAGGAGCCATACCATCGCCACGAATTTCTAGCACAAGCACAATGGTTCATCGAAAACGAAGTTTCTCTGGGCGAGAATGCAAGCTCATGGCTATGCGTACTTCTACAGCAAAAGATAAGAGAAGGTAATTCCAGATTATCTGCTACCACGCAAGGATGTGTACTTTCTGTAGTTGTCAGAGCATATCAATGTACCGGTGATGCTACATTTTTAGCGTTAGCACACAGAACGGTACGCACTTTTGAACGAGATATTCTTGATGGAGGTATAAGCACTCCTATAGGAGAGCATGGTACCTTCTTTGAAGAGATGGCAGCTTATCCAGCAAGTCATTCATTACTAGGAAGCCTCTTCGCGCTTCAGGGGCTTTATGATTATGCACAGATCATTGATAGTGTTTATGTGCAGGAGTGTATTGAAAAAGGCTGCTTAACACTTCATGCAGTTATTGATGAGTTCGATAACGGTTTTTGGACCCGTTATGATCTGCTCCATCGGCACTTGAGTACTCCTTCTCAACTTGTAGCACAGACGGAATTGCTTGAAGCACTTGCAATCGGTACAGGATGTGAACATTGTACAAGAGTAGCACTTCGCTGGAAACACTATCAGCATAGTCGACGCTCTAGGATATTGTATAAAGGTATTCAGTGGTACAACTCACATGCTCGACTCCTATGGAAGCGGATACAAACGACACTATTTCCTGAGTCGCAAGAAGCGTCAGTCCTTCGTGTATGCGTACCTATTCATGCCTTCCCAGTCACTGGCGGTACACGAGCAGTCTTAGCGAGTGTTGCTCAAGTAACAAAAGCTGAATGGCAAATAGAATATTTAACGCAACATGTTGGACCCAACCCAGATGATCTTACTATCTACAAATTCGGTACAGCAAAAACTGGACCTTGGCAATTTCCAGCAGTGTGGCTTTACTTTTTAACGGGTTTATGGAAGCTTACCTCACTTTTGCATCAAGGAAAAAGATATCAGGTTATTCTGCCACAGGATGGCGTCTTTACCTCAGCTTTCTCCGTACTGGTGGCGAAACTAGCAGGAGTGCGCGTCGTTTGTATTGATCACGGCAATCTAACTTTGCTCAAAAACCCGTCGTATCGTGCTGAGCGTATAGCGGCACTCGCGACAAAAAATTGGTCATTTCCCCGTCAACTTTGGGGACGGTTGTGCTACATCGGGTATTGGCCTTCACTCTCCCTGTTAGCGCGTATCTCTGCTCGCTTTGTGGATCATTACTTAATACCAGGAGTTGCTGGCGATGGGACAGAGGAGATTTGCAAGCGTCTTGGCATCTCTTCAAGCCGTTTTACCCGCTTCGGCAGTATGATTGATGCTCACCGCTATCTTGATCTTGATGGAAACCAAAAGAGACTTCTACGCGCTAAACTCAATATTCCTGCAGATTCCATTGTCATTGCTATGACTTGTAGGCTTGCTGCCGAGAAAGGTATTCATATCGCCCTTAATGGAATAAGCCAAACACTTTCCGAACTTTCGCAAGAGGTACGTAGGAGAGTGAAAGTTATCATTGCAGGCGATGGACCTCTGCGTCCTCAGATAGAAGAAGATATTCATACACGCCAGTTGGACCATACTTACACGTTGTGGGGAGAAACTTCGCCAAGTGATGTCGTCTCACTTCTCGGTATTGCCGACATTTTCCTCTACACAAGCATACGGGGCGCATGCCTTTCTATGGCGGTACTAGAGGCAATGGCATCTGCTTGTGCTGTTATCGCCTCAACACGACCTCTATCAAATGAAAAGCTACTTGCAGAGGGACGTGGAATTGCTGTTCCTGCCGAGAATGTAGAGCAAACGAGCAATGCTCTGACTCGCCTTATCAATGATGCGGAGCTTTGCCTCAATATGGGACGTGCAGCGAGGCATTATGTTGAGCAACAACATAATGCTACTGTGTTCAAGCGAGTCTTGACCAGAGCGATTGGAACTGCGGAACAGACTAGTCAGGAGTAAGTGAGAAAGAAAATGAGTTTATACAGCAGGTGGAGTACTCTGCCTATTATTAGCTTCTTCATTGCTGAGTGGCAACTTTGGCGTAAAGAGCAGGCAAAACCTTGTTACCGTTTGGTGTCTATATTGCATGATGCCTCCCGTTTCTTACCCTATCCAATGGACTTTGAAGCTTTACTAACGTTACCACATGGCACACTTGATGAATCGGGGGTACCTTATAACGCGCCTACTGGACTATATCCTGCTGCGTATCATCCTACTACAATTGCACAATACGCTCTCGCTAATTGGAATGCGTATCTCAGAACAGGAGATGAAAAGTTTAGTCATGCATTCATGACGCAAGCTCACTGGCTTCTGGAACATGAAGAGCAACAGATGGGACGCTGGTCGATTCCTTTTTCTGTGATTGACTATAATGCCTCTACCCCCTGGTGTTCTGCCTTAACGCAAGGAAATGTCATTTCGGTATTGGTACGGGCAAATCAGTTAACGGATGATGAAGTTTTTCTTCAAGCAGCTCGTCGTGGCGTGCTTACTTTTGAGTTAGATATCAAGGATGGAGGCGTTAGCACCACAGTTGGTGAGGAAGGAGTATTTTTTGAAGAGTTTGCTGTATATCCACCTTCACATGTACTTAATGGATATATTCTCTCGCTCTTTGGTCTCTATGATTATGTCGCAGTCGCTGGAGACGCGCAAATAGACTCACTTATTCGACGAAGCCTCGCAACTTTTCATAAACTCATCGAGCAGTACGACACTGGAAACTGGTCGCGCTACGATCTGCTTTATAAGCAAAGAGCATCTCGTTTCTACCATGCACTGCATATTACATTGCTCACAGCACTCGCTCAGTATTCTGGCTGTGATCATTGTGCAAATCTAGCTGCACGTTGGGCAAAGTATAAGTACTCTCCTCTCTATCATATCGAAAATCGTTTGGCTCGTGCTTACCACAAGTTTCAGCGTACAGGAATTCGTGGTATTTTCTTGAGCATTCTTAAGAGACGAAAGCAGATGTCGTCCAGGAGTTTACATACTCCTTCTGTTGCTTCTCAAATTGCGCTGCTACAATCAGCAGATAGAAAAGCTGAGGGATAAATATGCTTGATGACCAGATCGACGCTACAATAAGGCTTCCGCGTGTGCAGGATGCCTTTGATAGAGATGATCAGTTTGCTCAGCTTCCTCTAACACCACAACCTAGTGTTACCTCGGATATTGGTGAGTTAATACAGTACGACCAAGGAGCGGAGGAGATCGACGCCATAGCCTCTATGGAAACTTGGATTATTCCAGTTGTGAAAGTAAAGCAGGCAAAGGAGATCGAAAAAAAGTTACGGGAATCTTCTGCTGTAGAGGGACAGATTGCCACCATACGCAAGCTCATCAAGAGTTCCGGTATCTACGCGCTCTCCTCCGTCGCTGTTCCGTTAATCTCACTCGTCCTTGCACCATTTCTAACGCATCGTCTTTCTGCATCGAACTATGGTGCTCTTACGATTATTAACACGATGATTGGATTGGGTTCAGGTATTACACAGCTAGGTTTATACTCTGCTTTCTTTCGCGCATATAACTATGATTACACTTCCGCAGAGGAGCGTCGTGCTGTCGTTGCGACAGTAACCTCACTTCTCATACTTGCCTCATCATTTACGATGATTGGAGTGATAGCTCTATCTTCATGGTTGGCCTTTTTGTTATTAGGTCAAGCTACAATGGGAGTGTATATTGCCTTAGCAAGCGGAGTTGTATTACTACAAAATCTCACACTTCCAGGACTGGCATGGTTACGCGCCCAAGACCGTCCGTTACCCTTTTCACTCTTGTCTATTAGCAATCTACTTGTCACGCTTCTTGGCAACATTGTACTTGTCGGAGTCTTACATTGGGGAATTGCAGGTTCAATTATCGCTAATGGAAGTGGCTTTGCCTGTATCGTGATCTGTACATTTCCAATTATTATCGTCAAAGCCGGTTTGAAAATACGTATCAACATGGTGAAGGGACTTCTGGCGTTTGGTTTGCCCCTTGTGCTGAATTTTGTTTCCTACTGGGTGTTACAACTATCGGATCGCTACTTGCTTAGTCTATTTGTATCGCTCACAGAGACAGCACGATATGCTGTCGTATACACGTTAGGTTCAGCGATGTCAGTTGTAATCATGGGTCCATTCTCACTGGCATGGCCTACAACGATGTTTACTGTCGCCAAACGGAAAGACGCTACTGAGGTCTTCAAACTTATCTTTCGCTGGTTTAGTCTCTTCCTGCTCTTTGCAGCGTTTGGTTCTTCGCTTGTCGCCACTTTAATTCTTTACTGGCTTTTTCCGGTCGAGTATCACTCAGCGGCACCAATTATTCCTTTCGTTGCAGTGTCTATTGTATTTTATGGTGTGTATTATGTTTTTATGGCAGGGGCAAATATTACTCGTAGAACATGGTTGACCGCTGTTTTTACGACTATCGCTGCTCTTGTCAATATCTTCGTTAACTTGATCTTGATTCCCCTTTTTAAAGGAATGGGTGCTGCTGAATCAACGTTGATAGCGTACATCGTGCTTGCTACAGTCGCTTATATCGTAAATCAGCGTCTCTATCCTATTCCTTTTGAAATTGGACGCTTTATTGGAGCACTGTTCATTGGTGTTGCGCTTTATGTTGGGAGTAGCTACCTTGCACAGTCGCAGGGATTACTTCTCGTGTGTGTTGTCTACGTCGTTGCTCTCGCCATTTATGCAGGATGCCTTGTACTTATTGCAAAGCTTCCACAGAGAGGTAAGACCGTCAATCAAGGAAGTAAAGTGCATGTCAAACAGGCATAGCAACAATATACATGTTTCTAAGATAACCGAGTTATGGTTGCGAATAGAGGGGAAAAATATGCGAAGTAGAGTGCAGGTACTCTTATCGGCTTGTCTCTATTACAGCGGGCTACTAAAGCTAGTCCGTTGGTGGACATTACGCTCAAGACAATACCTAATTATTCTCAATTATCATCGTGCAGAAGGAAACTTACACAAGCATCTACTCTACTTATGCCGCGCATTTCATGTAATAAGTTTGGAAACAGCGTTAAAAGAACTGTACTTGTCTAATGAAGATGTGCGGCAACGGAAAGATCGGCGTCCACGATTGGTACTTACGTTTGACGATGGGTACTCTGACAACTATACTCACGCTTTCGTGCTTGCCGAGGAGTTACAAATTCCCATGACCATTTTCCTTATTCCAGGATACATGGAGATGGGAAATAGTTTCTGGTGGGCAGATCGTCTTCTCCTACATGCTCAGGTAGACGAAGTGACATTTGGGGGACACGTCTATCATCTAGGCATTCAGGAGCAAAGAAGAGCCTTAGCAGTGGCAATCGATGCTGCTATGAGTAGTACTACCTCAACTGCTGAAAAAGAGAAAATCTTGATCTCTTTGCGGAAGCTACTAGCGGTACCACCCTCACTAGTTATTAAGGAGGAACCGACTTCTCTACTTACGTGGGCGCAAGTAGAGCAAATGGAAAAAAGTACATGGATTTCATTTGGAGCACATACAATGCATCATCCGCTTCTGGCGAATCTCTCCGACTCTATTGAGGTACAGAGAGAGGTAAGTGAATCTCGCTCCATAATAGAGCAGCAATTGGAACATCCAGTACATTACTTTGCCTACCCTTATGGAAAACCTGAACAAATTGGAAGGAGTGGAATCGTTGCGGTGCAAAAAGCGGGATACGATTACGCATTGACGACAATTTCGGGATACAACACTTCAGAAACGAATCCTTATCTCTTAAAGCGCATCTTTACAGATTCTCAGCAACACCGGTTGGTCATCATAGCAAAGACCTCAGGAATAGAGCTTATTAGAGACAAGATAGTTAGTATGCTTCACATTTTTGATCGTGTTAAGTTAATAAGAAGGTAAAAAGTGAAAAACGTATTAAGAGAAGCCTCTCAAAATGACAAACGAAGAATAGTAGAGGAACATGAATACGCAGATGCTAATGCAAGCACTAGTACATACGATGCGTTAGTACTTGATGCGCGGTTACGGCAATCTCTTATGACAGTACGCTCTCTAGGAAGTCGTGGCTTGCGTATAGCTGCATTAGGAAAGAAGGATTGTGCGCCTACTTTCTCCTCCCGTTGGTGTCAAAGAGCGTATGTATGTCCAGCCGACGAGGGCGCAGACGCTTACCTCTCTTATTTAGAAGCGATGCTTGATAAAAATGCTGTTCGTGTGGTCATTCCCTCTTCGGATGGCACCATTGAGTTATTGCGTCGTCATCGCGAACTCATCGAACGCCGTGTGCGAATTGCAATAGCGAAAGAGTCGGCGCTTGCAATAGCTGTAAACAAGCAACAGACGTTGGACGTGGCTAAGCAGCTTGGACTGAATGTTCCACGAGGCGTTGTTGTAAGCTCCGTGGATCAGGTGAAGGAAGCTCTTAATGAAATAGGGTTGCCAGCG
Organism: uncultured Ktedonobacteraceae bacterium; assembly: GCA_964250365.1. Classification (GTDB taxonomy): domain Bacteria; phylum Chloroflexota; class Ktedonobacteria; order Ktedonobacterales; family Ktedonobacteraceae; genus JBBQVS01. The sequence continues at coordinate 13,402 of CAXUGH010000006.1, read as the reverse complement.
GTGATTAAGCCTATTGAGTCATGGGTGTCGATGGAGCATCAAGGTATTAGGGTGGTGTCGCAATTGGTCACGACCTTGAATGAGGCTCAGCTTGTAGTTGAACAATTGATGTCTCTTGGAGGAGGAGCAGTCCTTTTTCAGCAGTTTCTCTCAGGAAGACGTGAGGCTGTAAGTTTCTTGTATGCACAAGGGCGAACATATGCGCGTTTTGCTCAGTGGGCGAAGCGCACAGTTCCACCCTTAGGGGGGCAATCTGTTCTCAGGCAGAGTATCTCTGTACCTGATGATATCGGTCCGCAAGCAGAACGTCTCATACAATCCATTGAACTGGAAGGCTACTCCGAAGTGGAATTTCGGCGTGATAGTGCAGGCATTCCATATCTTATGGAGATCAACCCACGATTATCTGCTTCAGTTGAGATTGCAATTCGTTCGGGAGTAGATTTTCCTCACCTGCTCTATCAATGGGCAAATCAGGAGGAAATTGATAGTGTGAAGCATTACCATACAGGAAACTGGATGCGTTACTTGAAGGGCGATATCTCAACCACTGTAGCAGCATTACGGCAACGGGGAAGACCAGGAGTACCTCCTCCCGCCCAATCACTACTCGATTTTGTTCTTTCTTTCTTCACTCCTACTCGATATGACTATCTTGATTGGCGTGATCCTCTTCCTGCACTAGTAGCAACAAGAGGTTTCGTCGTTCGTGTGTCACAAATAATGAGTAAGAGGCTTGTAACTCGAAAATCACGTTAAACTTTTCAGGAATGTTCTTTCACTACTCTAGTACGCTAGGAAATATTACGATGAAAACACTTACTCAGAATAATACTATAGTCAGCAATGATAGTGGCTTTCAAACACCTGTCAGGGTATGTATGTATTTGCGTATACATATTCCAGTAACATCTGATGGTCGAGTGATGCGCGAGGCTACAGCACTTGTAAACGAAGGGTACGATGTCACCATTGTTGACGTTGTAAGTGATAAAAATGCTCCTGCCGAGGAAAATATACAAGGTATTCACGTTAAACACATGGTGAAACCTCGTTGGCTAGCACCCACACGTAAGCTTTTGAAGCCTCTACAATCGCTAGAGAAAATGGTTGTAAGCGCATTGACTTTAATGAAAGTTCCAACAGATGTCTATCATGCTCATGATCTCAATACACTACCTGCATGCTTTCTTGCTGCAATGCTCCGTCGCAAATTACTCATCTATGATGCACACGAACTTCCATTAAGTCAGCTAGACCGTACTCGCAAACCTCGATTACGAGCATTACTGGTATGGTTGCTGACAGCTATTATGGCGCGTTGCGCTGGCGTGATCACTGTTTCTCCACCTATTGTCCAGGAAATTCGCAAACGGTATGCTGCCTCGAACATAACGCTCATTCGCAATACGCCCACGTATCAACTTGTTGAAAAAAATGATCTACTTCGCCAACATCTAGGACTGAGTTCCGAAGTACGAATTGCTTTGTACCAGGGAAATATACAGGCGGATCGGCGTCTTGACAATATTGTGCGTGCGGCTGCTTTCCTCCAACCAAATGTTGTAATAGTTTTAATGGGGAGAATAGCTGATAACACAATATCTGACCTGGAAGAACTTGCACGTAAAGAAGGTGTAACAGAGCGCATTCGCATTCTTCCGCCAGTCCTTTATAATGAACTACTCAAGTGGACAGCATCAGCCGATATTGGCCTAATCATCTATTCACCTGAACTCTCGCTAAATGTGCAAATGTGCCTACCGAACAAACTCTTTGAATATCTGATGGCAGGTTTACCTGTTCTCGCTACATCGCTTGATGCTGTGGCAGATGTTCTTCACACATATGATGTCGGGCATATTGTACCTTCTTGCTCTTCTCAAGATATTGCACATGCAATAAATTTGATGCTAGAGGACCGAGAGGAACTTGAACGTATGCGACACAATGCGTTACGAGCAGCTCAGCAAGACCTTTGCTGGGAACAGGAACATTTCCAACTTCTTCGTCTATACAAAAATGTTTTCACAAAGTAAGTACGACTAGCATAGATTTGATGCGTATGCTTAATCTATGCTCGGAGGTCATATGCGTATTCTCTACGTTCGTAATTTGAATCAAGTCGCCGCAATCCAGGCTCGTGAGTTGGCTCGGCGCAATCATTTCGTAAAAGTGTATCAACCTAGTCTAAATGGCAACACGGATTCTCTTCCAATAAAGCTTACTAAAATGCTAGGACGTACCCTGAGCCTGCGTCGTGTGGTTGGAGAACTTGACACAAATCACTTTGATCTCGCTCATATTCATTGGGCTAGCTATGGTATTCTCGGATTAACAAGTCGCATTCCTTTTATTGTAGAGTGTCATGGTAGTGACGTGCGATATCGCTTGAAGCATCCTTTTTTTCGTTTACTCCTCTCCGCTGTTTTTCACCGCTCTGCTGGCGTTCATTGCATCACACCGGACCTCGTGCCAATTGTGCAGGCAGTATATCCTCGTGCTACCTATTTTCCAGGGCTAGTTGATACAGAACAATTCGCACCCGCCGAAAATACGTTGTCTTCTACCCAACCTTGGACTATTCTCTTTTTTACACGCCTTGATCCAATTAAGGGACCTGATATTGCTACAGAAGGATTAGACCGTTTTTCTCGTCGTCACCCCAATGTTCGTGTGCAATTATTGGATTGGGGAATGTTGAAGGAGTATTACAAGCAGAAGTATGAGGGGCGTTTTGAGTTTATTTCTCCTGTTCCTTATCAAGAAGTGCATCATTTACTTCGATCAGCTGATGTGGTAGTTGGTCAATTTTTCTTGGGCATACTCTCCTTCTGTGAATTGCAAGCAATGAGTTGTGCGAAACCGGTGATTTGTCCCTTCCATTATGAAGACGCTTATCCAATGTCACCACCCTTATGCCATGCTAACACCGCTGAAGATTTAGATACACAACTCGAATATCTTTTTCAACATCCAGAGGATGCAAAAGCTTTGGGGCAACAAGCGCGAGCTTGGATTATCAAGCATCATGACTCTCGTAGTCTTTCTACTAAGCTCGAAACAGAGTATCAGTCAATTGTGGAGAATTCAAGATGAGACGCAAGATTGTAGTGCTTATACTGATAGCTTTGGCAATAGGTGCCTCGCTATTTACTTTTATGATGTATAAATCGCATGCGTCTGTTAAACAAATGTCTTCACTCAAGCTAGGAAATACAGAAATTACTCGAAGTAAAGCTATCATTCTTGAGAATACACAGCATGGTACAACGAGGTGGAGGATTCCGGGACGTGATGAAGCTACTGTGCAAATTCAGGCGTATGCCAGTGCAACTTCTATATTCCCTGGGCAAAGGCTGACCTTTTATGCAAGTACCCAAACAAATAACGCCGTGTATTCTATTGAAATCTACCGCCTGGGATGGTATGGCGGTACTGGGGGACGCTTGATGACTTCCATCAAAAGCCAGATAGGTCATCAGCAAGGATACTACAATCCTAACAGCCATCAACTCATTGATTGTACTTCATGTACTGTAGATGTCTCAACAGGGCTTGTTGATGCACACTGGCATCCATCCTATACTCTGACGATTCCTTCCAATTGGATGACAGGAGTCTATCTAGCAAAATTTATTGATGCAAATAATTTGCAAACATATGTGCCGTTTGATGTGAAAGGGCCAACAACTTCTTACATTGCTGTGACAGCCGACACGACCTACCAAGCCTACAATGATTGGGGTGAGTACAGTCTCTACATGGCATATAACCCTGCTGGCATCGGGAGCATAGGACGCGGCGTCAAAGTATCGTTTAATCGACCCTACACTGAAGCTGATGGATATGGTTCAGCCCAAGTTCTTGTTATGGAAGCTCCAGCTATTCACTGGATGGAAAGAGAGGGGTACAGTGTATCCTACATGAGCGATGTCGATCTCCATGCAAATCCTGCACAAATACTACATTACCGCGCCTATCTTTCGCTTGGTCACGATGAATACTGGACGAAAGAAATGCGTGATGGTGTAGAGTCTGCGCGGAATCACGGCGTGGGCTTAGCATTTTTTGAAGGAAACGAAGTGTACTGGCAAATGCGCTTTGAACCGGATAGTGCTGGTACTCCAAATCGAACGATAGTTTGTTATAAAGTAGAGACCTCTCACAAGGATCTCTCGAATGATCCGCTTTATGGTAAGGATAATAGCCGCGTAACCACTCTATGGCGTGATCCTCTGCTCGCTCGCCCAGAAAACGCTCTAGCCGGTATTATGTTCTCTTCTGACGTTCATCGCGTGAGAGGATATCCGTGGCGTGTCAATCCTGAAGCAAACTCCTCTCTTTTAGAAGGAACCGGACTTCAACAGGGGCAAATGTATGGGTGTGGAGTAGTAGGCTACGAATGGGACCGCATCTATAACAATGGAGCTACGCCTCCAGGATTACAGGTGCTTAGTGTATCACATACTGTTGATCTTACGAATAAATCAGACGTGAGCAATACAACGTACTACATCGCTTCATCAGGGGCAATGGTCTTTGCTACCGGTTCCATTTTCTGGACTACAGCCCTCGATGAATATCGACTCTACACGGACCCATCGTGTTCCGGTCAAAAACATGTAGTTCCGGGCATGCAGAAGTTGATGGAGCATGTTATGGATGCTTTAGTAGTGAACCAGCATTGAATCGTAACCTTTTAAGGAGGCAATTGTTATGACTGTACCGTCTAATGTCCAAAAATCGCAAGATGTTCTATCTCCAACGCATTATGATGTAATTATAGTAGGAGCTGGTCCTTATGGCCTTTCAGCGGCGGCGCACCTACAAGAAAGTGGAATGAATGTCGCAATATTTGGAAAACCTCTAGCCTTGTGGCTCGAATCGATGCCTAAAGGCATGATGTTGCGCTCAGAGTGGTGGGCAACCAATCTATCAGATCCGCATGCACGTTGCACCTTAGAAAGGTACTTTCAGAAAAAAGAAATTCAACCTAGTTCTCCTCTTACAATGGAAACGTTTATCGACTATGCTTTATGGTTTCAAAAGCAAGCCGTGCCAAATGTAGATGAGACCTTTGTGAAAACTATCGAGAAGAAAGATGAAGGTTTTATCGTCACTCTTGTAGATGATCGGGTCGTACAAAGCTCGGCTGTTATACTCGCTCCTGGATTGAGTTATTATAAGTATCGACCAGCTGAGTATGATTCATTTTCTCCTGATCTGGTGTCTCACGCTGCGGATCATATCTCTTTTGACCGTTTTATTGACAAACAGGTGATCGTCATAGGGGGCGGACAAAGCGCGTTGGAGACATCTGCTCTTGTTCAGGAGTGCGGTGCCCATGTGCAGTTAGTAACTCGACATCCTATTGTCTGGCTTGCGGGGCTTGGAACCTCTATTCCTCTCTCTCCTCTGCACATGCTTCGCCATCCCAAAGCAGGTATTGGCTATAGTTGGTTTAGTTGGGGATTAGAGCATTTCCCTTACGCTTTCTGGCGACTTTCACGCACGGCTAAGAATAAGTTGCTTTTGGGGCGTGGTCGTTATGGTCCTGCTGGAGCACCCTGGTTGAAACCACGCATTGACGGAAAGATATCCATACATCAGCAGCATGTGCAATCAATGAAAGAACTAGATGATGGTGTAAGTCTGTCCCTTTCAGACAATACAACACTAAAAGCCGATCATGTAATTCTTGCAACAGGATACCGTGTTGATACTAAGAAGTTAAAGATGTTACACTCTTCATTGTTATCAAAGATACAAACATACCAGAACGCACCAATCTTGAATGACCAGTTCGAGAGTAGCATACCAGGATTATATTTCATTGGTATATCCTCGGTTGCTAGCTTTGGTCCTTTGTATCGCTTTGTTATAGGTACTGAGGCAGCAGCACGCCGTGTCTCAAAGGCGGTAGTAAGAAAGGTAAGATTGGCGAAATAGCCGATGCATTCGTTCGGGGAGTGTAGCTAGTTGATATAGCATAACGTTACGCTCCCCGAATGAATGCATTAACCTAAACTTGGTATCGGTGATTTAGTTAAAGAAGAGAATTGATTCGTGACATAAATCGGAGCATGTACTGCGGAGGCAAAGGCATGTTGTGAGGCAGTAGAAGACTCAATGCGCCAGTCAATTCCTACGGTTTCCTTCTCTTGATTGACGTTGAACCATAAAATTGCTCGTATAGCCGGAAAGTTGTTCGGCAGTTGGTAGGAGTATGCATCAGTAATCCAATTGGCCTTACTTCCCCCTTTTTCTGCTGAACCTATTTCTGCTATCATCTGCGGTTTGTCTGTAATCTCACGCAAGTTCTCGTAAGTGGGTCCGATAGTTGTGGCAAATGATCTCCATTGATCATTGCCATCATTATATCCATCCATACACACCCAATCGACATACGAATCACCAGGGTAGAGTTCTCGAAGAGTATCTATGTCTGCACCCGAATCGGGACACCATACCCATGTAGCATTTGCTGTACCTTCTGCTTTAAATATATCATGAATATGTCTCCACGCGAGTATATATTGTCCTGTTCTATTGTTATTTACTTGCTCTGACCAAGGTGCCCATTGATCATTCATTTCATGAGCAAAACGCAAAAAGAATGGATGGTTCCATAGTTTAGCGTAATACGCAAAAGTGCGGATGTATCTGTCGTAGAAACCATCAATGATGTTTTGCAGCTTAAACTGTGGCTGATTCGGTCCTTGCAAGATGTTTCTCGGCTCCCATGTGATAAGAGGAATTGAGCCATGCTGTCTTACTGCGTTCATCAACGCAGTATTAAAATTCATTTCATTTGGTGCAGCCCATGACTGGTACCACATAACAATGGCGGCTTTTTTCTCAACATCAGTTTCAAATTGTCGTAACTTCTCCAAATCTGGTGAAGTAAGACCACGCACATATACCCCTTGATAAATCATCGTGGCGCGATATATCATCTGTTTCCTAGGAATTTGCTGTGTCATACATGCTACAAGAGCAAGAGCGACAATAACCAGCAGAGAAACAGCTCTATATTGGCACCTATAAGATGAGATTGTAGATGTTTGTTTCATAGTTATCAAGAGACGTGAGATACTGCTAATGTCTTCATAACGTTTATCATGAGCTTTTGCATACCAGGAATAACCGCAACTTGACCATTGCAGACTTTTTCAGGCGAGTAACGATAGCTGTCCAAACCTGCCGCCCAGTAAATCGAACCTGTTGCAAAGACCATTGACCCCGAAGAAGCTATATAGTAGGTGGTGTTACTGAAGTCGCGTTCATTGCGAAAATTCACAGTATCGGATCGCGCAAGTATATGTAACCCGGCAGGTGTAGCTCCATTATCATACACACGGTCCCATTCATAGCCGACGAGTTCACAGCCATACTTTTGACCTGCTTGCAGACCTGTACCATCCAACAACGATGACTCAGCTTCCGGCGCAAACCGCCAGGGAAATCCGAGAGGATTCTGTGTATAATTAGACCACATAATACCAATTAATGCATTCTCTGGACGTGCGAGTACAGGATCACGCCATAGCGCCGTTACACGGCTATTGTCTTGTCCAAAAAGCGGATCTCGTGATAGGTCTTTAAGAGAAGTTTGCACTTTGTAGCAAACCTCTGTACGATTTTCTATCCCTGCACTATCAGGCTCGAAGCGCATCTGCCAATATGCCGCATTCGCACCTACAAACGCAAGCCCTACACCGCTATCACGCGCTCGCTCTACACCGTCGCGCATCTCTTTCGTCCAATATTCATCATGACCGAGCGAGAGATAAGCGTGGTGATTGAGTAGTTGCGCTGGGTCTGAATGCACATCAACACTACTTCCATAAGAAAGATCATAGCCTTGATGTTCTAACCACCGGATAGCGTCGATTTCAAAGAGGAGTAAATCACCTGCACCATTCGCACGATCATATGGTCGGTCAAACGATACCTTTGCTGCTTTGTCTAAATGGTTGTCAAATGATTTATAGAGACTGTACCCGCCCCATTGGTTGTATGCTTGATACGTGGTGTTTGAAGTGACAACGAAATATGTTGCTTGAGCGTTGCCTTGTACATCAAACGGCGTGTAGGTCTGTTTGCCCTGAGCATCAGTAAATTTTGCTAAGTAGACTCCTGTGACCCAGGTAGAGGGAATGGTAAGCGTATAAGAGGGCTGCCAATTCGCTTCAACAAGCCCTGTAGTGGTGTCAACGTGACAAGACTTACAGTTTATTAAACGGTGAAGATTGGAATTGTAGTATCCTTGTGCATGACCAATCAAGTTTTCCTGAGTTGCAAAGAGTCGTCCCCCAGCTCCTCCGTACCATCCTAAGCGATAAATCTTAACTGAAAAAATCGTATGCTCTCGTATAGTGCTGACATAGAAAGTAAGCTTTTGCCCATTTGCCACAGATGTTTGGTTAGCATATGCCTGTATTTCTATTGTTGCACCGTTTTTTGCTGCAATTTGCCAATCAGTTGTTCCCTGATGAGCGTTTTCAAGTGCAATTATGCTAGAGGTTTGTGGCTGTCTTGATGAAAAAATATTTGGTCTAAGTAAGAATACTGCTAGAGTAGCACCAATCACTACTACTATAGCCCCTACAAAGCTTACAATCAGGCGGAACTTCATCTAGTACCTTCCTACGATAAACATAATACAGTAGACGGCAGTCGCTTTAAAGATAGTTCTGTGTAGCTTAACCCTGCAAAAATCACAAAGCACAAATTACATCAATTACGGATCAAAGATGAATTGTAAAGTAGCTGAATATATCCTCTAATAAGTACTGTACTAATATAATGTTGCTCAGGTAGTTTGTCAAGGTACACAATGTAGGAAACGTTCTCGTTCTTTGACCTATATGTACTTGACATCCAAAGTGATAATTTTCTCAACTCCTGAACTTTCATCTAAGATGTGACAACTTTGACGTTCTTATAGCTGCGATTAGTCGAGCTATACAATTTGGTTTAAACAGAAGTATCCAAGAAAGAGCCTTTGACATCAAAGTCATAGAAAACTGCTGGGTCAATTCGTGGAATGTATACGGTTACACAATCTCATACGTACTAAAAAAGATAAGAAAAATGAGGATGGCTTCTTGTAAAGTACCAAATTGAGCGTCAAAAGAGCATTAGGTTATCTATCATTTGTTCACAGAATTAGAAACATAAGTACAGGTTTAAGGCCATCTTAGAGTATTTCAAAACACTTGATATATCAAAAAAAGTAGGTTATAGTATGAACATCGAATGCAGAGAGTTCTTCTCACAGAATGGTGAGCAGAAGAATGTAGTACATCTGCATTTGTACAGGACTATAGATTAGATCGTTAGATACAAAAGGAGTTTTTACAATGTCACTTATCACAGCTTTGATTTTCTGGATCGTCGTGGGTTTGATCGCTGGCTTCCTTGCTAGTGTTGTTATGCGTGGCGGTGGCTACGGCGTCGTCGGTGATATCGTTGTTGGTATCGTCGGTGCCCTTATCGGTGGTTTCATTATGAATGCATTTAACCTAGGCGGTAGCGGCCTCCTATGGAGCATCTTTGTTGCTTTCGTTGGTGCCTGTATCCTGATCTTCCTGCTCCGCCTTGTCAGTGGTGGTACACGCCGTCGCGTATAACCGACGCGATTCCCACGCGGACATAGATTTCGCACGCGTTTCTAAAAGGGATGACCACTAGTAGGTCGTCCCTTTTTTGTACGTGGGATGTGAACGAACGAGCGAGTACAAAAAAACGATGGGCGACCCTATAGGCGTTCACTTAACGTGAAAATGTGAATGTTTGCCAAACCAGGGCGCCCTAGCTTCGTCACAGACAAAATTTTAATAGGTTGATGAAAATATATTCAAGAAAGCATTCCTGTCCGATAAGTAAAAACAGAGCATAAAGAGGGAACAGGGAGACCCTTGTGGTCTCCCCTACATGTTCATGTTCCTCTACGTGTAAGGGAGACCCTTGCAGTCTCCCTTCTAGTCAAAATCGCCAGGAAAATGCCATGCCACATTCAAGTAAATTCATGCTTACATCGCTCTTTTTGAGCACATGGGTCCTCATGTTTACCATTACTCCGTGGGGCTTTCCACACTCAAGTAAACCAGTTGCACACACAGCTACGTCCGTCCCAGTGGGTATCTCCTATGGTGATACGCTGGTAGGAGATAGCCCAACTGTACTTGCACAGACGCTCGACGATGCGGTTGCGCTAGGCGTTACCTCAATCCGTATTGACCTCGACTGGAACGATATCCAGCATGATTCGGCTACTTCCTACAACTGGAGCAACTTTGACAGAGTAGTGCAGGCGGCACAATCAAGAAACCTGACGGTACTCCCAATTCTTGACTATACTCCTGCTTGGGCACGACCAGTAGGTTGCAAGACAGAAAAATGTGCCCCTGCAAGCTCAAGTGCGTTCGCCTCGTTCGCTGCCGCTGCCGCTACGCGCTACATGTCAATGAATGTACATACATGGGAAATATGGAATGAACCCAATGTTGTCGCCTTCTGGCAACCCGCTCCAAATGTCGCCCAGTACATACAATTATTGAACGCGACATCCACAGCAATAAAAGCTGTTGATCCGCACGCCTTTATCGTCTCTGGCGGCCTTGCTCCCACTGCGACCTCGAAGGGCAACATTTCTCAGCACGACTTCCTTAATGCATTCGTTAATCAAGGTGGTGCAAACTTCGCAGACGCAATTGGAGACCATCCCTACTCATTTCCAGTGCTACCTGGTTATCCTGCGGACTGGAATGCATGGCAAAAGATGGTGGGAGATATCGAGGGCATTCTTAAAGCTCACGGCTTAGCCAGTAAGAAAATTTGGATTACTGAGTATGGTGCGCCCACTAATGGTCCTGGAGTTGGAGCGACTCTCGTGGACTACAAATTCGGCTCGAATCCTGACCACGTTGACGAGGCTCTTCAAGCGCAGATGGCGAACGACTCAATACACTTGGCTCGCGCATCGAACTTCATTGGTGCCATTTACTGGTATTCATACAAAGACCAGGGAACTAGTACATCGACTGTCGAGAACTTTTTCGGACTTCGCAGAGCTGATGGCTCAGCGAAACCGGCGTGGCAGACTCTACACAATGCAATTCTGTCTACCAACTGATATCCCTTACTCCGATAATCAAGGCGTTTTAGAGGAGAGTAGAGATGGCAAAGACAACAACCCCAACTGGGGAATTGTAGCCGGGGGGGTTTTTTTTTTCGTA
>CAXUGH010000006.1:0-2146 GCA_964250365.1 uncultured Ktedonobacteraceae bacterium | reverse complement strand
CCCGAGTGGAGGATCTGCCCCCTTCTGGGTTTTGTTTTGCCCATCTCTACTCTTAGAAAAGGAGTTCAGGCACCGAGAACGCTCCACTCCTGGTTGGCTTGTCCGTTGCCCAGGTCCCACTGTTCCATAACAGTGCCATTCGAGGTAGACCAGCCAGTGTCGTCGAGAACTTTGCCACTGTTGCGGTTCTGGATATAGTAGTACGATCCGTTACCGCCGTTGCCACCACCACCGAAACAGCCTGTACCATTAGGTGTACCAAGTCCTGTCTGATAATTGTAGGTCTGTCCATTGATGCTAGAGAGACAGCCGTTCGTATAATTTGACCAGGGAACACTAGCAGCCTCACCTGAGACGCCGCCAGCAAGTGCGTAGGTGGCAGCAATGATGGGCGAAGATGCGCTCGTGCCGCCATATTGGTACCAGCCATTGGCCTGATAGGTGTTATAGACACTCACTCCGGTATTAGGATCAGCAACAGCAGAAACATCGGCGACAGCACGATTTCCACATCCTGTGACGCCACTATTCTCCCACGAGGGAATTGAGATGAATGCGCTACAACCACCACCGGCACCAGACCAGGGTGTTTCGCTGCCATCGCTATTGAGCGTCGTACCACCCACAGCAACGACGCCTGAACAATCAGCGGGTGACTCGACTCCAGGCCCACCATCACCAGTACTGGCGGTAATAGCTACATTTGGATGCTCATAGTATGAGCTACAGAGAGAGGCAACGCCATTGGCTTCGCCACCACCATAACTGTTGCTTACTTCGTTTGCTCCTAACGATACCGCCGTGTTGACACCCGTCCCAAGATCGCTAAAATTAGCGGAATTTGCTTCGACGAGCAGGATATTACAATTGTTACAGATAGCACTTACCATATCGACATCGAGCGATATTTCTCCCGCCCAGCCACTATTAGCAGCCGGATAGTTGGTACCACCACCCTGATCAACTTTGCGGAAACAGCCATTACCCGAAGTGCAGGCAGGTAGACCGAAATTCGAGCGGTAGACGGCGAGATCGCTCTCGGCATTGGGATCATCATAGGCATCAACTATGGCAACGGTCTGCGTACCCGCAGTGGTGTTTGGCAGATTATAAGCGGCATGTAAAGCTGCTGGACCGTATGGAGCACTCTGCCCTGGTGCCCCCGCTGCAAACGGTCGAAGAGCATGGGTCGTCTCATGGAGGGGAGCTTTAATCGTTGTCGTCGATACAAGGGAGAGACAATGAGCGTATCCCTTAGGTGCTTTCCCACATGCGTTTTTGAAGGTTTTCTTTGCGCTCGTGACAGAAGTGCCCTTGGCGGAGGCATTCAAACCTGTCGCGGAACTCAATACGAGGACCAGTGCGATGACGAGTGTTGCGATGAAACTTGTGATACAAATACGTTTTTTCATAGCGTAGCTCCTTTGCCCACAAATGTATGTAACAAATACATCTTACTATAAAAACTGTAACCTAGAAACCGGTTTCTGTCAAGAGATTTGATACATAGTAGTACTAGTTGAGACAGATAGGATATTTCTGCCACGCATCGTATGCAGCATATTTGCATATGTCCTCGGTTCTTCCCATCGAGATAAAAGTTTTCCCTCGACATCTCCACAAACTTGTGCTAAGTTACCTTTGAATAGTATTCGTAGAAAGGTTGCAGGTTTATGAACAGAAGCAAGAGAATTCCGCCGGGTCCTGGTCAAGAATCGGTATGGGACTACCCACGTCCACCGCGTGTAGAGGATAGCAATAAACATATTCGCGTCATTCTCAATGGTGTCGAGATCGTGAACACGAATCGGGCGAAGCGCGTGCTGGAAACCAGCCATCCACCCGTGTACTACTTGCCGCCAGAAGATGTCAAGAGAGAGTATCTTACCCCAACTTCGCGTAACACGTATTGCGAGTTCAAAGGCAACGCATCGTATTACACCATAACCGTTGGTGACAAAACGCTTGAGAACGGCGCATGGTACTATCGCAAGCCGAGCAATGGCTACGAGAGCCTCACTAACTATATCGCCATTTATCCCTCGCAGATGGACGCTTGCTATGTCAACGATGAGTTGGTACAACCGCAAGAGGGAGATTTTTATGGGGGCTGGATAACCTCAGAGATCACCGGGCCGTTTAAGGG
>CAXUGH010000005.1:22957-50347 GCA_964250365.1 uncultured Ktedonobacteraceae bacterium | reverse complement strand
AATGGACGCCAATGCTTATTTCCAGCTTAGCAAATCCACGTATCAAGCAGATACGCAGCCTTGCTCAACGTTCCGAACGAGAGCGCACTCAGCTTTTTTTTGCCGAAGGAATTCGTATCGTTGCAGAGGCAATACAGCTTCATGCCGAGATACATACACTGATCTACGCACCTACTCTACTCAAAAGCCAGTTTGGTCTGGAATTGGTGCAGCAGCAGCAAGCGCAAGGAACTACTCTCCTTGAAGTTTCTGCCGATGTCTTCAAAAGCCTCTCGATCAAGGATGGTCCACAGGGTCTGGGAGCGGTGGTGCAGCAACGCTGGCATACCCTGGAACAGATACAAGGAAACGACGGCTTATGCTGGATTGCCCTCGATGCCGCCCAAGACCCAGGCAATATTGGCACAATACTTCGTACCAGTGATGCAGTAGGTAGTGCTGGTTTGATACTGCTGGGGCAATCTGCCGATCCCTATGATGCGAGTGCGCTACGAGCAAGTATGGGTGCGATTTTTTCGCAACAACTCATCAAAGCAAGCTTCTCGCAATTCGCGCAATGGACAAAGCACCATTCTCTGCATGTTATAGGTACCTCCGACTCCGCTTCTGTTCTATATCGACGCGCGACGTATTCTCGTCCACTTGTACTCCTCATGGGGAGTGAACGCGAAGGTTTGTCGGCAGAGCAACAGGCGATATGCGATACAATGGTGAGCATTCCAATGGTGGGACGTAGCGATTCGCTCAATCTCGCTGTCGCAACTGGAATTGTGCTGTACGAAATCTTTCATCAAAACGCCATGTAATCTGGTTACAATGGTTCCACATATACGAGATTGGTGTAGAAGGTGCTACCACCAGCAAAATCGGCGAGCCTGTCAGAAGTGGTCCAATTGACATTGCGGAAATCGGGGCTGTATTGAGGCCACCAAACAGTGGTAGTGGCAAGCATACCAGCACGCACATCTTCGGTAACAGAGGCGACGAGTTGACACGAGCCGCGTTCATTGCTGATACGTACTCTTTGCCCACTACGAATGTTACGCAACGCAGCATCATCGGGATGAATGCGGAGCGTGGGTGCATGTTCTTTCGTTTTCATCGTGTCGAGGTTGGCGAACGTCGAGCTCACAAAGTGATGAGCCGCCGGACACAACAATGGAAGGGCTTCCTTAGACGACGTTTCTGACATTTCTGTTCCGCTAACAGAATGCCTTCTTCTCGGTTTTCTCGTCTCGACCTCTGGCACCCAGTTGGGTACAGGGTCGTAGCCTTTTTCTGCCGCTTGTGCAGAGTAGAACTCGACCTTGCCCGAAGGTGTACGGAACACGCCATTGGCGAACGGAATGCGCTCATCCTCTGGAATAGCAAACGTATACATTCCCTCTGTTTGTAAGCGTTCTAATGTCAAGTCTTTAGCAAGCGGATTGACGGTAGCCGTTGCGTCGATAATGGAACGTATAACCGCCTCGGCATCATCTTGCAGCCAGGATTCTTCAAAGCCGAGAGCAGCCGCTAATGCACGCATCACATCCCAGTTGCTCCGCGCCTCACCAAGCGGTTCGATAGCCTGTGTGTTGTATTGTAGCGAGAGATGACCGTAGGGCTTGTGAACATCGACCTGCTCTAACTGGCTCGTAGCAGGTAGCACAATGTCAGCGTAGCGTGCGGTATCCGTCAGAAAAAGTTCGTGGACGACAGTAAACAGGTCATCGCGTTGCAGACCCTCGACAATCTTGCCAGCATTCGGCGTCGAGGCGACGGGATTCGCATTATAGACGTACAGCGAATAGATAGGAGGGTTTGCTTCGCCAGTAAGAATTGCGCCCAGTCTATTCATATTCAGAGTCCGCGGAGCGGGAGGACACACGCCTTCCGCATCGCCCTCCACAGCATCTTTATTCCACTTGAACCAATCGCTAGTACTGTACATGAGTCCACCGCCTAGTATGCCGTATTGCCCAACGATAGCGGGTAGACAGACGAGCGTTCTCACAGTCTGACCACCGTTCGTGTGACGGTTGATACCATCACTCACACGTAGCAGAGCCGGTGTCGTCGTGGCATACTCTCGCGCAAGTTCAACAATCGTTTCAGCCGCTAACCCTGTAATGTCTGCTGCGCGTTCTGGTGGCATCGCCAGTATGCGATCTAAGAGGGACTCCCAACCTATCGTATGTTCAGCAATCCATGTCGAGTTATGCAGGTCTTCTTGAACCATAACGTGCATCATGGCAAGGACAAGGGCGGCATCGCTTCCTGGAAGCGGCTGAATATGCGAATTGGCGGAGCGAGCGGTAAGCGTTCGGATAGGGTCAATGACGATGACGCGGGTACCTGCATGCTGCGCCTTACGCAGATAGGGCATGATGTGTGGGGCAGTACTTGCTGGATTACTGCCCCAGATGAGGATAAGTTTGCTCTTTGGCAGAGTTTCTGGCGACATAGCAAAGCTACCACCGATTGTCAAATCCACTGCTTCTTCGGCTGCATGCCCACAGATTGCACGTTCTAGCCGACATGCTCCAAGACGATTCCAGAGGCGTGTATCTGTTATCTTTCCTTGCACCAATCCGAGTGTACCTGCATAGCTGTAAGGAAGAATACACTGCGCCCCGTGTTGTGTCATAATATCGTTCCAACGCGTTGCAATCTCAGCAATAGCCTTGTCCCAGGAGATACGTTCAAAACGTCCACTCCCTTTAGGACCGACCCGTTTCATCGGATAGAGTAGCCGTTCGGGATGATAGGTACGCTCCAAATAACGATTGACCTTCGCACATAGCCAACCTTGTGTCACAGCATGATCCTTACGACCACGCACAGATACAGCACGCCCCTCTGCATCGACAAGCGTTTCTAATGCACACGTATCAGGACAATCGTGCGGGCACGCCCCATGCACAACGCGAAGATTGTGTTGCGTTACAGGTAACTCTAATGGCATAGAAATATTTTTCCTTGTATGTGTCGCTAGTCTTCTTCCAATGTACCCGTTCCTGCAAGCCACTCAAGAATGGCCTCAGACATGTGAGATGCTGGCGACTGGCGTTGTGAACAACGTGGCAAGCTATGCAGAATCATTGTGCCATATTCTTTTGAGGTAATGCGACGATCAAATAACACGATAGCGTTGCGCTTCGGCTGATTCCACGCAAGTCTATTGAGTAGGCGACGCACACGTAGAGCCGCTACTGGCACGGTAAGCTGGTGGAGTTGGTCTGAGTAGTGTTCCACGCGTGCCGCGATAGGCGGATCGTTGAGTACTGGCATAGGAAGACGTGTCAGCACAACACATGTCGGCGAAAACTGCATGTCATCAACGGTATCCCAGAAACTACTCGTTGTTAGTAACACAATATGTTCTTGCTCTTGCACGAGTTGCCACAATTGACGCGGCGAACCATCCATGCCCTGTCCTAGCACCAGAATACCACGCGACTCAAGCACAGGTTTTATCGCGGAATACGAACTGCGGAGCGCAGCATGTGAGGTAAACAATACAACAGTTTGTCCTTTAAGAGCCGTTACAAGCTGTATCAATGACTCCTCAAGATGACGCTGATACTGCGACATATTTGGCTCTGGCACGTCATTTGGCAGGTACAGCAACGTTTGCTCATGATGCTCGGTGGTAACAGAAAACGCAGGGCTGGTCTCGTCTTCAAGGCCGAATCGCCTTCGATAATACGCAAATGAGTTATCAACAGAAAGTGCCGACCCGACAAAGAGCGTGCTTGATCGCTCTCTCAAGAGGTAACGCTTTATGAAGACAGAGGACTGCACCAGTTGTGAGTACAGCACAGGCGTTTGTATCTCCTCGCGCGTTTCGCCAGAACGTGCCGCATTCTGGGGATAGGGAGCTTGTGGCATACGTAACCAGTACACAATATCACTATCACCCAACGTCATAGCTTGCTGTCCTAGCTTTTTCTGATCGAGCAGTTGTTGTACCGCTGTCACAAGCTCTGCTGCAACTGAGCTATCTTCGCTGCTTCCGACATCGAGGCGATGACGGCTACGTTGTGTTGTGAGCATTGTTTTTTCAGCCTCGTATGCGATATCAATTACCGCCTGTAAACGCGATGCGACCTGCTGCCATGCGTGTTCTGCGTCAGACCAGGAACTGAGTGTACGCGTCTGAGCCGTGAGACGCATTGGAATATCAGAACGCTCATTCGTGCGTCCGCCACTATGAGCACGACTCGATGCCTCACTCTTGTTCTTATCACGTCCTGATGTTTCGCTACCCTTGCCTTTCTCGCGTCCATTCCCGTTACTTCCCTGCTGTATAAATTCCTCTATTAAACGGGTGTAGCAGGTAAATAATTTCTCTACAGCACCTCGTGCTTGACGTAAAGCTTGAAACCAGGTAAGCAGACGCGTATCGAGTTCGTTCTTAGCAATGGTCGAGGTCGAAGAGAGTCCTCCTGGTCCACGCTCACGCAGTGATGGAGCAGCAAGAGCGAGTAGACCTTGATAGCGTCCGTTGGGTAGTTCGGTCCCAAGAGTATTTAGAATTGTGAGTAGACGCGTTGAGTCGAGGTCGGCACTGCTCCAACGTGCATTTTCCTCTTCCAGCATGTCCGCATCGAGAATTACACGGTAGTCTATGGAGTCGAGTAACGAATGCGAGCTAGAGAGATCATCAAACAGTCCAATGTGCGTTGTCACGATAATCTGTGCGTCTCTTACGCGTTCTTCGGCGCGACTCAGGAAGCAATAGCCACGCTTGCGGTAGGTACAACGTTCGTACATTGTACCAGAGCGTTTGTCCGATGAGGGAATACGCTCTACGCCTGAACAAATGCGCTCCCATGCGCCATGCTCCTGTTGCAGCAGTGTGAGTTCGCTTCGTTCTCCTGTCAACGTCTGTTGCGCCCATAGCCCCACCTTTGCCAGTCCTCGCGCCTGCTCCGCACTAAGTTCGCCACTTGTACGTCGTAATGCTGCACCAAACCAGCGATGCGGACATAGGTAGCCACCGTGTTCCGCAAGGTACGCCACTGAGAGCGGGCGTGGAAGACGTGTTTGGAGTCGTGGTAACGTTTGCTCTAGCAGACGACGCGCATGCAGTGCATTACCACAAGCAAGAATGAGCCGCTTTGGTTGCTCGTTCTCTTGTGCAGGTGTTGCCAGCCATTCCAGAGCTGGTAAAAGCGCGGGAGTATAATCGTTTCTGCCAATAGTGACCTCTAAGAAGAGCGGCGTATGTTGCTCGAACGCATTCTGCACAGCCACGCGAGCCGTCTGGTAGCCTTTGTGTCCTGCTATCTCTGCCACTTGTTCTGGAGTAGCCTCCGCCTCAATGAATTCGGGGAGAGAAGATACATCGACACTCGCTATTGCTTGCTCGTCAGGTGTTGAAGCTGCAAGCGAGAAATTCGCGTCGCTTTCGCGTGCAATCGCAAACGATAGGATACGCGGGTCTACGCCTAACTGCGATGCGAACAGGTCGCCAAGACTGCCTCGTGTTACTTGCGTCCCCTCTTGCTCCTGTCTATTGCGTAGTTCCTGGCGGAAAAAGCCGAGTAGAGGCCAGGAGCGCGGAGCGTCAAGGTTCGCTAAGTCTTTGAGGAGCGCACTATCAATCGTTTGTAAACGCTGATACAGCGCGAGAAATACATCCTTTGCAAGCACGGTATCCACCATCGCACGATGCCTCCCTGGTGGCACATGTATGTTCAGAGCCTCAGCAACTTGACCAAGATTGTAGCTTTTGAGTGATGGCAGCAGGACCGAGGCCAGTTCAAAGGTGTCGATGAGCGGATTGCTATAGGCAAGCCCACGCTTGCGTAAAAAGCCCGCGTCAAAGGGAATACTGTGCCCAACGATGGGCAAGTCACCGAGGAATTCCTTTAGTTCTGGGGCAATAGTCTCGAAGAGAGGGGCACCTGTGAGCAAACTTGCGGTAATGTTTGTCAGGCGTTGCACACGATACGGAATGGGACGACCAGGGGCAACAAATGACTCAAAGATGTCCAGCACCTCGGAACCCTGGAACTTGATCGCGGCAACCTCAAGGATAGCGTCTTGCTCGGCGTGCAGACCCGTTGTTTCCAGATCGAGGGCAACACGGACGGGGAGCTTTTTCGCCATATAGTGCGTTCCTTACGTCTCTCTCAACTACTCCAATTATAGGATGTTTGTCTTTATTTTTGCGCGGAAACAGGCCACGCTTCGAGTAATGGGCGTGCAAGACGGGCGGCACGTCCACGATGACTAATGCGATTTTTGACTTCGGGCGGTAGCTCCGCAGCCGTTTTGCCGAACTCTGGCACCAGGAAGATCGGGTCATAGCCAAAACCACCCGTACCACGCGGCGCATCCGCGATGTAGCCCTCCATCGTACCCTCGACACATTGTTGATAGCCCGATGGTTCCGCGATGCAAATAACGCAGCGATAGCGAGCGGCGCGTTGTCTTCCCTCAAGCCCTCGTAATCGCTCAAGGATGACGCGAAACCGCTCTGGATAGGACGTTTCTACTCCCAGGAAACGTGCGGAGTAGACACCGGGGGCACCGTCAAGTGCATCTATTTCTATGCCGGAATCGTCGGCAAGTACAAGCATGTTGGAAGCATTCGCGTAGGCAAGAGCTTTGAGTTCCGCATTCTGTTGAAAGGTGGTCCCTGTTTCCTCGACATCCATGTCGCTGAGCTTAACGTCCGCGAGTGAGAGGAGTTGAAAGGGTAGGTCGGTAAATATGGCGCGGAACTCCTCAATTTTGTGAGGGTTGGTCGTTGCCAGCAACAGGGAACGCATGCAGGTGGGTCTCCAAACTAACAAACAAATAGAACAAATAGAGATGCGAAATAACTAGCCCTATCTTACCATACCGCCCGCCGCTTGTCGAGATTACTGAACGGCTGTTTTTGGAAAGGAGGAGGAGAGGGGAATTGCAGGCAAGCGGCATGCTAGCGACAAGTCGCTGTCATGCCGCTTGCCTGAAATTCCCCTCTATTAGAAAAAGTGCTTGACAGGGTGAGGGGGTTGAGGGTATAATCGGTGCGTTCACACGATATCGTGTAAGGAATTAAAAAATTGCCGATGTAGCTCAGTTGGTAGAGCATCTCATTCGTAATGAGACGGTCAACAGTTCGAATCTGTTCATCGGCTCTTTCTAAACTTACAGAGGAGCTTCTAGCTTGATTTGCTAGAGGCTCCTTTGATAAAGACGAACTATTATATCTCATAATCCTTAGCCCACTTCACTCCTTTCTGCTGATTATTTTTTGCTGCATCAAGTCGCAATTTTGCTTTGGAACCTATCGGCACGGCCTCTACAGGTATCAAGTAGACCTTTCCTGTTTCAGAGGCGTATACTCCAAAGTAATCCGCTTCTCCCTTATAACCTTTTGTTATGTGTGGCTTTCCTCCGACTCTTGCATAAGTAATAGCCGTGTTGAATTCAAGACACCCCCATTCCTCGATATAATGTGCGGTCTTGCACTGAATACGAATAAGCTTTCCATCATCGTCAACGGCTATATCGTAGCGATGATCGTGCCCCCAGGGAATGAGACAGCGATATCCTAGCTGGATTAACCTTGCTAGCACTACGCTCTCGGTAATCTCGCCCTTCCTCGTTGTATTATCCTTTGGCTTACCAGATATTGGCATAAAACGTACCTCACTAAATACATTTAACAAAAATATTTCTCTGTAATAGTCTTTAGGTTAAAAGCGATATGTAAGATGCTATCTAACGGATTGTATTCACTTTTACCTATAACTTATAATTGTTATACCTCAATGTCAATGATATAATAGTACTAAAATGTGAGGAGGCAATAATGGTAAGATTAAAAATACGCGAAATCGCAGAGGCAAAAAAGATAAATATGTCGAAGCTCAGTCGAATGGCGGACATAAACTACAATACCGTCCGAGCTATCTGGAATAATGAGACAAAGGATGTAACCGTGAGTACGCTTGAGAAGTTTGCAGAAGCTCTGAAGGTGAATATTGCGGAGCTTATAGAAGTGATACCAAACGAATAGTACAAAAACTATTCGTCCTTATAAAATCAAGCATAACCGAGAACGAGCATCTCACGATGTTCCTGACAATGCTCAAGAACGCCAATCGTGCGCTCGTAGACGTATTGTCCTGGCTGGAACAACGTGTCGTCCAACGTTTCCAATAGCTCGATATCGTGCTGGTATGCTTGACGCAGAATACTACACACTGTTTCAAATGATTGATCGCCAATCATCGTAACAATCGTCGCGTTGATTGCGTCATTCATGACCTCTTGCCGTGCCTCGTCGGATTCTTCCAGAGGTAGCATGCCAGCAACAATACGAGGAATACGCACTGTTGCCATGACTTCCCAGCCTGCTAGATGGGCGACGATCTCGCGCGGTCCCCATCCATTCCCTTGACGAGTTACGCCACGTTGTGCCGCTTCGGTAGCGGTTGTTATGAGTTGCTCAAATGCCTCGGCTAACTCCTGGATAAGCTGTTCCTTTGACATGGTTTCCTCCTCTGCTATAACATTAAGATGGTGTCCTTCAAGTATACGAGCTTATGCGGTTAGGACTCACCCTAATTTCTCCTAAAATTGAAAAGAGAGAACAAAACGCTTCCTTTCAAATAAGCAACATCCGTATAACTCTCTGCACAAACGTTACCTCTCGATTAAGAGTGCGATCAGGATATTTGCTCGTTACATGAGCGAGCATTTTAAGAGCGATGAGTAGACTCGCAAAGTTTATGCGCTGTTCGTAATCGAATGGTAAGGGCGTAACGTCTTGATAGCCTTCGAGAAGATACTGTAAGACCGTATTGGGAAGCGTTTCGCCATCGTGCAACTGAAAATGTCCTAAGTCATACCATGTGGTGGCACCGCGAATTTCACCGAAGTCGATGATGCCCGTATATTGCCCTTGCAGTTGATAGATGTGCGTCGCGTCAAAGTCGCCGTGTGCAAGGTATGCCTGTTCCTCGTTGAGCCATGAGTTATAACGAGCAAGAAGAGTAGAAATGTTTGTTATATCGCTACTGTTCAATAGCTGTTTGGTTGCCAGCAAAGCAAGATCGTCCTCAAGCTGCTCATCTATCCAAGCCCTGTACGTTGGAAATTCTGCCTCCAATTGCACGACTTCATCGTTATCTCTTTTTATCCAGCCGAAGCCTTGTACTGGTATACTGTTGATAATGGCAAGGTCTCTACCAGCTTGTCTAAGAAGAGTTTTCTGGTCATCTATAGATGCACAATGTCCTATATGCACACCCTTAATTTCAGTGGTGAGCATGAGGGAGAGTTGCAATACTTCGTTACGATGCTCGAAGCGTAATACCTCTGGTACACGCACGCCTTTGCTGCGTAGAAGTTGATGCACATAGACTTCGGGAGCGAAGCTTGCACCTATCTCTGGTAGAAGGCGCAAATAAAAAGTTTCGTTGTTTGTACTCACTCTGTACACGTAGGTTGAAACGCCCTCATTTACGCGCTCTATTGCAGAGAGCGGTGTATGAGGGAAGAGGCGTGTCACCTCATGGTGTACGAGATGAATGCTGGGGACGATGGCTTTGATATATGTCATGTGGAGGAGCGCACATTGCTTCGCGCGTGCGCGGGTGCGATACATCGGACCCCTACGCCTATCTTCAATGCGATAAATCGGTCTCCTATGCCTGTGTTTTAGACGATAAACAGAATATTATTCTCCTAGCAGCGACTCTATGGTGTCAAGCACCTGCATAATATCAAAGGGTTTGCCGAGGTGAGCGTTACAGCCGATAGCTCTGGCGTGTTCTTCGTCGGCTTTGGTGACGTAGGCGGTGACGGCGATGATGGGAGTACGTTGGAAGTCAGGACGAGCGCGTAGCTGCTTGACAGCATCCCAACCACTTATCCCAGGAAGCGACATGTCCATGAGAATAAGGTTGGGATGGTGTTCGATAGCCTGTGCAACTGCCTTCTCGCCATCTTCTGCATAGAAGAGTGTGTAGCCTTCGTCCTCTAGCACCAGCCCCAGCAGAGTTCGCATGTCCTCGCTGTCGTCAACGATCAGGATCGTTTTTGTTGTTTGTGTATCTTGCACGTCTTTTACAGCTCCTTCGCGGCATCAGGAATGACGCGCACCACAATAACGTCAGGTTTAGAGGTCTGGATGATATTCAACATATCCGTTTCGGTTGAGGCTATTTTCACGGTCAAGCCAGCCTCCGAGAGAACTCGTTCCAGTCCAGCTTGTTCAGAAGATTCTGTGTTGAGAACAAGAAACTGCTGCTGTGAAGATGCTGAATTCTCAGTCTCTCCCTGCAAAGTTGTGACGCTGGACACGGTGACGGGCGAAAGTGTATTATGCGTAGCAACCTGTCGCAAGGTGTTGAGTAAGGTGTCGCGGTCTACTGGCTTCACCAAGTACTCATCGGCTCCTAGCACATGAGCAGCAGAGCGGTCTTCTAGCACAGTAAGCATAATCACAGGAACACTCGATGTCGCAGGATTGGCACGCAACTGATGCAGAATTTGCCAACCGTTGACCTCTGGCATCATCACGTCGAGCGTGACCGCTGTTGGCTGTAACTTCTGCACCACTTCAACTGCTTTTGAAGAATCGTTGACGCCAATGACTCTATATGGTGAATTTTCCAGGGCATTGTTGATAAGGCTAATGACATCTGGATTGTCGTCAATCGCCAGTACCAGATGCTGATCTTGCCCATTCGCCTCGGCAAGTGTCTCCAACACGTTCGTAGTTGATGATTTGCCTTGGAGCATTAACGCACCACTGTTGAGGCGCGTATCCTGTTGTTCAGGACGTAAGGCACGAGCATGAACAGGTAGGTAGAGA
Source organism: uncultured Ktedonobacteraceae bacterium (assembly GCA_964250365.1). Taxonomy (GTDB): domain Bacteria; phylum Chloroflexota; class Ktedonobacteria; order Ktedonobacterales; family Ktedonobacteraceae; genus JBBQVS01. The sequence goes on along the minus strand of CAXUGH010000005.1, from coordinate 39,540 downwards.
GTAAAGGTACTACCTTGATCCGGTACACTTTGTAACTCTAGCTTGCCACCAAGCAGAATGGTAAGTTGGCGCACAATTGAGAGGCCAAGACCTGTACCACCATATTTACGTGTGTTGCTGCCATCAACTTGATAAAACGCCTCGAAAATGCGCTCTTGCATTTCGGGCGTGATACCAATACCGGTGTCTTGCACCGAGATAGCGATCTGCTCTCCATCATCTTCTCCGCTTTCCGTGCGTTCACCAGCAGAGTTAGGCGCAGTCGAGATATGTCTTGCACTGACAGTGACAGAACCCTTTTCAGTAAATTTCAAGGCGTTTGAAATCAAATTGAGCATTATCTGCCGTAGCTTAATTGGATCGGTTTCAAGCGTATCTACGCCCTCTTCCACGTTCCATTGCAAGGCAACTTTCCGCTCTACAGCAATCGAGTGTGTTTCCTCGACGACAGAAGGGAGCAGTTCACGCAGGTCCACCTGACTATTATTGACATCCATACGTCCAGCTTCGATTTTCGCAAGATCGAGTACGTCGTTAATAAGTGAAAGCAGGTGCTGTCCATTCTTCAGGATGCGCTCAACATTGCTTTTCTGTCGTGAGTTCAGATTTTTGCTGTCGTTGGTGCGAAGCAAAATTTGGCTGAAACCGAGAATAGAGGTCAAGGGTGTACGTAGCTCATGCGACATGGTAGAGAGGAACTGGCTTCTCGCTTTATTTGCATCCTCAAGGGCGGCATTCAACACGGTTAAGTCGTCGCGCTGACGTCGCAGCGCGATATTCGCAGCCTCCTGGTCACGGCTGCGCTGCGCTAACTCTTCCGCCTGTTCCTGTATATGACGGTAGGATCGAGTATTGCTCAAGGCAGATGTAAGATTGCTTGCGACAACGTTGAGGACATTGCGAGCATTTTCGTTCATGGGATAGACGGAGCCAACGACGAGAACCCCTAGCAGGTCCTTACCATCAGCGAGTGGAAGGTGGTAGAGTCCTGACGGCAGTAGTGTTCCCAAAGATGTTTTCACGCGAAATGGCTCTTTCTGCCCATCATTCTGCGTGGAGAGATAGAGTGTTTTGCGACTTTGAGCGACCTGTCCAACGAGACCTTCGCCAAGCAGAAATTCGTGCTGAACATTCTGTGTATCTATCCCTTGTGAAGCAAACATCGTCAGTTGGTGTGTGTGAGAATCGTAGAGGTACAGGATGCCGAGTTGTAAGTTGAGCAAAGAGAGAACATTGCTGATAAAATCTTTCGTCAGAGCTTCAAGGTCAAGACTTTTCGTCAGAATCGAATTGAGTTCCTGCACACTCTCCATAATATCGCGCTCTTGTAAGGCGTGTTGTTGGTCTTGCAACTTTACCGCCATCGAATTAAAGGTCTTGCCTAATCGACTCAGCTCACCATAACTAAGGTCTGGTACGCGTGCGGACAAATTGCCTGAGCCGAGTTGATCTGTTGTATCTTGCAAAGTATTTAGTTGCCCCTGCAAATTGCTGGTCAAGCTGCCCAAAGTGCGCCATAACACAATCATAGCAATACAGAAAACGACGATAACAGCAGCAATAAAAATCGTGTTAATCGTGTTGACCTGTGCTTGCAGGTTGACAACATCGCTATTCACCACTCCCTGTAGCTGTGCAATCGCGTTTCTAAAAGCATCAAAAGACTGCTTCCCTGCCGTACTTGTAGCCACCGAACGTGCGGCGGCAAGATTGCCCGACTGCATATTCTTGACCTGCACCAAAGCGAAATTCTCGTACCAGTCAGTAGCGCGGTTATCAGCAAGAAGAATGAGAGTCGAAGTATTATTGTAAGAAGTATTGTTGGTAGCATCCTTTAACTGTTGCAGATAGGATAAGTACTGAGGGCGACCAGTTGTGAAAGGTTCCAAAAATGTCGTGTCATTGGTAGTAATATAACCCCGTAAACCCGTCTCCTGGTCGATCATTGAACTTAGCATACCATCCACATTTCGTTGCACGGTAACTTTCTGCTCACCAAGAGTATATTGACTAGTAGATGCATAGATACTTGCTACTACACCCAGAACGAGACCAAATAGAAGAATGAGAATAGGCCAAAGCAGTCCGTCGCGGAATCCTCCTATCAAGCTCCGTTGTCGCCTTGCTATAGTTGTCGTTTGCATAGATTCCTCTCGCCGCGTGTGCCACCGACACATAAGAAATTGTATTTTCACTATTCTAACATAAACTGGAAGATATTTGACATGTATTCTCCCTGACTGCTATCATAGTCCTATAGCACAGCAAGCCTTTCCAAGAAAACATGTCGGGCAATGTTGCCTCACATCTCATGTGAGGTTTTGTGTATTTCCTACAGTGGCACCTAGTACTACAGGATAGAACGCGTGATACAATCAGACAAGTCCGATACGTTTGAGCAGCCTACGTTGCCGCCTCCCTTCTCGCACTACTCTCTTGATAAAGCCTACGATGAGATGTTTCAGCGAGGAGGCATTGCGCGTCTTCCGTATCAGGAATTATACCAGCGATTGCTTGAGTTGTCGATGGATACGCTTGCTCAGCGACAACAGGCGGCGGACGTTGCGTTTCTCAATCAAGGTATTACCTTCACCGTCTATGGAGGCGATGAGGGCACTGAACGTATCTGGCCCTATGACTTGCTGCCACGTATCATCACAAGTAGCGAATGGGAGACCATTGAGCTTGGCTTATCGCAACGCATTACCGCCCTCAACCTGTTTCTCAAGGACATCTATCACGAAGCACATATCCTCAAAGACAACGTTGTGCCGCGCACATTAGTCTATAGCTGCAAGCACTTTCGACGTGAGATGCAAGGTTTACACGTCCCACATGATACCTACATTTCAATCGTCGGTACCGACCTTGTACGTTTGCCCGACGGTTCGTTCGCGGTACTCGAAGACAATTTGCGTGTACCTAGCGGCGTCTCCTACATGCTGGCAAATCGTCAGGTGATGAAAAACGTCTTTCCTACGCTCTTCAGCAGCTACGATGTACGCCCGATAGACCATTACGGGCAGGCATTGCTGAATACTCTCACATCGCTCGCTCCCATCATGCGTCCCGATCCGACGATTGTGTTATTGACTCCTGGCGTCTATAACTCGGCCTACTTCGAGCATACCTATCTTGCGCGTCAAATGGGCATCGAACTGGTCGAGGGGCGCGATCTGCTCGTGCATGACAACATCGTGTACATGCGTACTACGGCTGGCTTGTGCCGCGTCGATGTGATTTATCGCCGCATTGACGATGACTTTCTCGATCCACTCGCCTTTCGTCCCGACTCGACGCTCGGTGTCCCTGGCCTCCTGAACGCGTATCGCGCTGGGAACGTCTCGCTCGCCAACGCGATTGGTACAGGCGTCGCTGATGATAAAGCCCTCTACGCTTATGTGCCCGCAATCATTCGCTACTATCTCGGCGAAGAGGCGATTCTGCCAAATGTGGAGACCTATCTTCTTACCGATTCATCGCATCTACAATACGTGCTTGAGCATTTGGATGAACTGGTCGTCAAGGCGGTAGGTGAGTCGGGCGGTTACGGCATGCTGATTGGTCCCTATAGTACAGAGAAGCAGCGGGCGGAATTTCGGCAGGCAATTCTCGCAAATCCACGCAACTATATCGCGCAACCAACGCTGGCACTGTCGCGTGCCCCCTGTTTTCTCGATAGTCGTATTGAGCCTCGGCATGTAGATTTGCGCCCATTCGTTCTCAATGGAGACAGCATCACTATTGTCCCTGGTGGCCTCACGCGCGTCGCCCTACGGCGCGGCTCGCTGGTCGTCAATTCGTCGCAAGGCGGTGGCAGCAAAGATACATGGGTCTTGGGTCATGAGTAGGGCCCGCATTTTAGCGGGCGCGGGGGCATAGTAGGGTGGGTCATGTCGGAAGGCTGCAACCTACGTTTCACCCCCTTGGCGTTGTCTGTCGCTGAGAGGACGCGATAAATCGGTCCCTACCGAAGACAAAGGAAAGGAGTTCCTTCTATGCTATCGCGCGTCGCCGACAGCCTTTACTGGATGAGCCGCTATTTGGAGCGAGCTGAACACACGGCACGGCTGCTCGATGTCAATCTCAATCAGATGCTCGAATCAGCTCAGTATGCAGACATGCGCTGGGAACGCTTACATCGGAGTCTGCGCCTTCCCACACTTGAGAGCGGGGCAGATGAGGCGTATCGTGTGATGCAGTGGCTCACATTTGATACAACAAACAACGCCTCGATTGCCTCGTGCCTCGCAGCAGCGCGTGAGAATGCACGGCAGGTGCGCGAACAGATTAGCTCGGAGATGTGGGAGCAACTGAATCGGCTCTATCTACGAGTGAAAAGTACGAGTATCGACAAGATATGGCATGGTCAGCCGCATATATTTCTGGCACGGGTCAAAGAGGGCATTCAGCTTTTTCAAGGCGTGACCGATGCTACGATGAACCATAGCGAAGGCTGGCACTTTATTCGCCTCGGCTGCTATACCGAACGAGCCGCGCAGACCGCTATGCTACTCGATGTGCATTTTCATTCGCTCATGGAGATACATGAGCCGTTTACCAATTCCTCGCTTGACTACATGAGTTGGGTAGGCTTGTTGCGCTCTTGCGCCGCGTTCGAGGCATATTGCAAGGTGTATACGGCGAATGTTCAACCGAATCAAATCGCGGAGTTTCTGTTGCTGAATGCTGAGTCGCCTCGTTCGTTGCGTTTCGCCGCGACTATGATACAGAATGCGTTACAATCCATCACCAAGCTTACAGGAGTACGCAACGCAGGTCGAGTCGAACGCCTTACAGGTCGCTTACGTGCATCGCTCGACTATGACCAGATCGACGAGATTATGGAGGGGAATATGCACGCGTACCTGGAGAATATTCAGTTTCAGTGTCGGCAGATCAACGAAGCATTGTATCAGGTGTATATTACCTATCCCATTGATGTCGCCCTCACTTCCTAAGGACATGCAGTATGTATTACAACATTCGTCATATCACACGCTTCCGTTATAGCGCACCCATCAGCGAAAGCATTATGGAGGTGCGGACTCAGCCACGAACGGAAGGGACGCAACACTGCCTAGATTTCCGTGTCGTGACCAGTCCACGCGCCCACATCCTGGATTATCGTGGCGAGCATGGCAACAAGGTTCATCATTTTGACGTGCCAAATCGTCATACACAACTTACCATCAACGCCCAGTCGCTTGTTGAGTTGATACCTCCTCCATCCCCACCACAGGCACTTTCCGCAAGTGCATGGGAGGAGCTAGACGTGCTTACCGCAGACGATCAATACTGGGATATGTTGCAACCAAGCCACTTTGCGACTCCAACCGACTTGCTGTATGAACTGGCGCAAGAACTTGACGTGCGTAGGCGCGATGACCCACTCACCGTACTACGTGAGACGATGATAAGGCTTCACAATAGCCTCAATTATGCTCCCAAGAACACAAGAGTAGACTCGCCCATTGACGACGCTTTACGCATTCGGCGCGGCGTCTGTCAGGATTTCGCGCACATCATGATTACTTTGGTTCGCACACTCGGTATTCCATGCCGTTATGTGAGCGGCTATCTCTTTCAACAAAGCGGTTATCGAGATCGCTCCTCTGAAAGCGCAACACATGCATGGGTAGAGGCACTGCTACCTGGACTTGGCTGGATTGGTTTTGATCCAACCAATGACACACTCGCCGAAGGTCGGCATATCCGCGTCGCTCTTGGACGCGATTATGCCGATGTGCCCCCTACACGCGGCGTCTTCAGAGGAGGAGCCGATAGTGAACTCTCGGTGACGGTGAAGGTCTCACAGTCAGAAGTACTTCCCACTGGTTATGAAGTCGCCCCCAAAGAAGAGGAGGAGATGCCTGTCGTGGCTATCCCCGATGATTCGCATGCACGACAGCAAGAGCCAGCACCACAGCGACAACAGCCACAGCAACAGCAGCAATAAGAATGCTAGAGATACCACGAGCGCGGCGCAAGATCGGTAAAGAGTGGAGAAGCCCCACGAAATTGTGCCACCAATCGTTCCACGTCCAATGGTGTTTGATGCATAGCGGATGGAGTCTGAATGTTCAGTGTCAAAATCTTTTTGTTGATGTTTTCTAACGTCTGCTCATACTCTTTTGCCGCTCTTTCAACGGAGGTGTTAAAACTTCGTTTCTCGCTAGGAAACGGGGGGACGCGCCGTGCGCGTAGTTGCTTGCCTCTTTTCACTACGCGCTCGATTTTTGCCTCGGCGCGTTCACGCGTTGCGCGAATCTCCTTGATCAGCTCCACCTCTGCCGGTGCGTAACCGTTGTTTTTGAGCAGGTGATAACCCATCTCTTTGTCGCCAGCATAGGGATTTTCGTCGATTTTGAGCGGCTTGCCATAGCCAGGGAGGTTATCGAACAGGCCACGCTCCATCGCGTCGTGTATCTGTTCCTCTACGTAGTGGGCATACGCTCTCTTGCGTGCGTTGTCATCAGACCTTTTTTGTGCGGCTTCACTTGAATTTTGTCGTCCCTTGCGCCAATCTATAAATTCCATTCGACCTCTCTCCTATTCCATTGAGCGAGGAAGTTTGCTCGTTGGAAGAGATATATGTGTACGGTTTTTATTTCTCTTTACTCTCTATTATAGTATTCGCAATCCACTGCTGCACGACTGCATAGACATCCGTTAACGGCATATTCTGCTCACGAGCGATGCGCTGGCACTCTTCATATTCGGGCGCCGCACTAATAATTTGTGTCCCCAAACGCTTTACTTTAATGAGCATAGAACCAAACGGCGTGTCGATGCATTGAGCAGTGCGTTGCGCTTTGAGGCGTTGCACTTGCTGTACACGCACGCCTAGCGTTGTGGTCTCCCGTAACAAAATATATGCGAGTTCATCGCCTTTTTCGAGTGGGCAGACAACCATGAGCATTGTTGCAGGACGATTCTTTTTCATTTGCATGGGAGTGTAGCTAACATCTAATGCACCAGCCCCTAAGAGTCGCTCCATCAGCCCACCAAGCAGCTCACCATTCATATTGTCAATGTTTGTCGATACCACAGTAACCCAATCTGTATCCGCCCCACCATCTTTCTCTGCCTCCATATCTTGTGCTTTTCCTATATAAAGGCGCAGAAAGTTCGACGATGTTGTTGCATTGACGCCATATCCTATTTGCTCAATCATAAAAGGTGGTGCCTCGAAACGAGCAAGCGTTGCGAGTAAGGCTGCGGCTATAGGCGTCACGCCTTCACCCTCAGATATACCAGGTTTCCAGACAGCACCTACAAGACGCAGTAATTCGAGTGTAGCTGGCGATGGTGCCTGTATCTCACCTGCCTGTCTTTGCACAGTCAGTGGCAAGGCAGAAACGTAGAAATGAGGGATATCCAACTCATGCAAACCCACAATACAGGCTATAAGAAAAATCAATGCAGTTGCCTCTATGGTGAAAGATGCATGGGAGATTTCTTCATTGCTTACTTTCGCCTCGGCCTCTACCAGTCGTTGTAGTATCGCCGTAGTTGTATCATGAATGTATGATAGTACCTGTGGAGCAGATAGCAGAGTCTCAATCTCGGACCAATTGTATACATTTTGCTCCTGTGAAACAAGACGTATCGTTACAGATGTGCCATGCGTCTTACCACTCCAAACATGAGTAGGCGTCAAGTTATATGTATGTAGAGGTAGGAGTGCGAGTTGCTGTTGAAGAACTTCGAGCGCAAGGCCAGCATCAAGCAATGCACTAAGCAGTGCTTCACAACTGATTCCTGCCTGACAATCGAGATACGCCATCCGCGCCATATGCCAAAAACCTTTGCGCTACGGTTCATTGTAGTAAGAGGTAATGCTCTTTTATCGTATCACCCCACATGTGTACTGTCGAACGCTGCTTCTCTCCCCTGTCCCGAAGTTGCGCCCTCGACAGTACACACCCCTACTTCCCTTCTTCGTGAAATTGCAATGCATTACGATATACTTCAACATAGCGACGGGCTGAGACATTCCACGAATGGTCGGCTCGCATGCCACGCTCTTGCAGTGTGCGCCATGTATCACCAAAGCGATACACCTCAAGGGCGCGTACAATCGCGGCGAATAGCTCCCACGGATCGTAATTGGTGAAGGTGAAGCCGTTGCCCTCGCCTGTATGGGGCTTGTATTCCTGCACGGTGTCGGCGAGGCCACCGACACTTCGCACAACTGGTACGCTACCATAGCGCATCGCAATCATCTGGCTGATACCGCACGGCTCGAAGCGCGAAGGCATGAGAAACATATCGCTTCCTGCATAGATGCGTTGAGCAATCTCCGTATTGAAGGTCAAGAATATTGCCACCTGCTCAGGATAGCGAGCTGCAAGGCTCTGGAAGAGTTCGTGATAGTGCTGATCGCCGATGCCGAGTACAACGAATTGTACGCCTTGCGCGAGTAGTGGCTGAATAATCTGCGACAACAGATCAAAGCCTTTCTGGTCGGCAAGACGAGAAATCATTGCTAGCACGGGAACGTCTTTGCGAACGGGGAGATGAGTCTGCTCTTGTAGTGCAATTTTGTTTTCAACGCGCTTATCCAGCGTATCTATATCGAATGGAGCGGGAATACGATGGTCATGCAGCGGATCGATATCTTGATAGTCCACGCCGTTGAGGATACCAAAGAGACGATTACGGCGGGCGCGGAGCATGTGATCGAGGCGTTCGCCAAAGGTCGGCGTTAAAATCTCCTGAGCATAGCGTGGACTGACTGTGGTAATGGCGTCGGCAAAGAGAATACCTCGTCCCATAATATCAACGACATTGGCAAGCTCCGAGATTTGCGGATAGACAAATCCATTAGCCGCAACGCCAGCAACCTCAAGAATGCGATAGCCGAAGATACCTTGATAAGCAAGATTGTGAATGGTGTAGACGGTGGCGGCATGAGAGAAAAACGGGTCGTCTTTGTAGACGGTATGCATCCAGTTGGGGACGATACCAGTATGCCAATCATTGCAGTGAACGATATCGGGAGACCAATCGAGGGCACGAACGACCTCTAGCGCAGCACGGCAAAACAGAATAAAACGCTCGCCATCATCGGTATAGCCATAGATATTTTCGCGTTCAAAGTAACGGGGAGCATCAATCATGTAGACGGGAATATTGTCTCCGATGCTACCCTCGTAAATAGTAACGTCTACCCGATAGCTGCCCATAGGTACGGGCAGTTTCTCTATGATTGGTCGCAACTGGAAACGATCCAGGTCAACTTGCCGGTAGCGTGGCATCACAAGGCGCACATCATGGCCTAGAGATTGAAGAGCTTTAGGTAGCGCACCTACCACATCCGCGAGGCCACCAACTTTAACAAACGGCACGATTTCAGCAGCAAGTATAAAAACCTTGAGAGGCTGTTCACTCTGCATACATGTTCCTTCTACTCTTGTTAATGTCCCTTCATTATAACACGCGTGCGAGAAACAAGGGCAAGAAAAAACGGGAGAGATGGCATGCCATCTCTCCCGTTTTTTCTTGCCCTTGCTACACTTTGTAGCGGTTTCGTATGAGGAATATAAATTGTATGCCAGCGAGTATGCCCATAAGTATCAGCATAAAGACGGCATCGGCCTGTCCCAGTGCAGGTGCGTTACCAGCAGTGGCGGGAGCAGGAACATTCAAGCCAGAGATGAACGGAATGTTTGGTTCTGTCTCGCGGAAACCTGGAATGGAAAAGAAGGCAAATGCCGCGAGGTAGATGAAAAGAGATGTACCCACAATCAACCACATTCCCGTACAACCAAGATTGTTCTCACCCACAACAGCGAACTCACGACGTGCCACGCTTGTCCATACGGCTGCGAGAACCAGAGCACCGCCACAGAGTAGCAAGCCAACCAGAAATTCATCGGTATGCAAGTGAACAAGAAGCGTGGTTAGCGCAAGAACAGCGGTAATAGAGACGCCTCCGATGACGACCGCGTTACGATGCGATTTCCAACCCCAGATGGCTAAGGCAAGCACGGCAAAGAAGTTCGTCGAGACGATGGCGTCAATAAGATAGCCAGCCTGTGGCGAGAACGCACAACTTTGCGGAATCGCTATCTGGCGAGCGCAAATCGTGAAGTAGTCGCCAAGTCCGATGAAGCTCCAGTAGTGCATCCAGTTGATGAGCGGGTAGGCTACAATTCCGAACAGGACGAGAATGGCACCAATCTGGGCAAGGCCGAGCGCACCAATCATATACAAGGCACCCATCGTGCGTTTGCGTACCGGTCGCATCAGGTAATGCAAGCGGAGGGCGAATGCACCGAGAATCAGCATGACCGTCGCCCCAAGGACCGTACCCAGGATAAGATCGACGATCTTTGTGCCACGGAATGGATGATTATCCATAAGCTTACCATTGACGACATGCCCTGGAAAGAGTAATACACCAAGTCCCTTGTCGTTGTAGTAGGTATAAAAAATGGTGAAGGCAACGAGCAAGACACTAGCAATAATGATCATCCAGCGAATCATGGGCGTGGTGCCGAGGTCACGGCGATCAGGATTGCGTTGCTCACGCAGTGCCAGAATGCCGTAGAATATCATTGCGGCACCTACGCCTAGCACAATCGCACCAATCATTACAAAATCGAACGCACGCGGCTGAAACCAGAGAAATTTTCCGTTCAGCACTGGGAACAAACTCGTGCCTGTGTTTGCAAGCGGGAAGTACTGATTACAGGTGGCAACGCCGTTCTCGTTTTCGGCGGGGTTACAGCCTGTTGTTACGGACCATAGCATGAGTGCGATGCCACCGATAGACAGGATAGAGCCAAGAGCCGGAAAGATGATCGGCGGGACGACTGGCTTAGGGTCGAAGAGCAGAACAATAACTTGAATGACTGCAAAACCGCCTAAACAGGTGAGTCCCATCGCTATTGAGCCTTGCTCCGCGCCAACGAGCGAAGCGGCTGTCATTTGTAAATAGATATAACTGGGTACTTGACCCACGAGCAGAGCGGCAATAAAGAAAAAGCCTACGGCAAAAATCATTGCACGCGCCCACGACATCTGCTCGGATGTCTCTCGACGTTGTGTTTGTTGCATAGATCGCAAACCCTTTCAACATGATAGTTTCTCATATCATGACCAGCGATCAAAAAGAAACAGCGTCGCGGTTTGTACAAACCGCGACATTTCAATTCTCTATTGAACTATCGTCAGTTTCGCAAGCATTTGCACATGATACTGACAGAAGTAAACAACGGTATGATCCGGGTTAAATTTATACGCTGCCTGCGTCACGGTATAGGAGTATTGCTTCCCAGTTGTAATACCTGTGTTGTAACCTGAGTCGAAGATTTGCTTTGCAAGCTTTCCAGTATCTGAACCATTACCATAAAGTGCCGTGACTGTGTGCTTATCGGGACTCTGATTGATCCAGGTAATCACGGTCCCAACCTTCACTTCCAGATTCAGAATTTGATAACATGCTGGCTGACAACTACGACCAGGAACCGTCGGCACCATATACATAGTGACATGCTTCATGTTCCTCATGTCAGTTGGCACACCAAACTGACCGGCTTTACCGAGCGCAACGGCTGTTGCGTAAGCATTAGGATTCGCACCAATGTCGGGTGGAATACCGTTTTGCAGGACATCAGGAAGCGAATTAAAGCCATTCTGAGAAGCAGCTTGCTTCTGACTGCTAGCATAGCCATTCTTTACCAAATATGCTGGGTCAGCGGAACGCAAGAACTCGAAGAGATATTGCACATCATTCGCGGACAAAGGACCGTTGTAATCCTGGCTATACACAATGGCATTTTTATTCGCGGGCAATGGTGCCGCAGGATTGTAATTGCCGCCATTGATAATACGCATCAAATCATTGTCAGTCATGGCGTTCATCTGCGCGACGGTATAGCCATTGTATTTAGGATTAACAACTTTATTATTCAGAATGGTATAGCAGCCCTCGATACAATACTGGGCATAGAGACCAGAACCGCGTTGTACTGCGAGTGTGTGTTGTTGCATCTTCGCAGTCGCCTGATTATTTCCCTCTGCAATCCAGAAAATAGGTATCATTACGGAGACAAGTGCCAACATAATGAGCGCACCTGACCCTGTTTTCTCAACCGCATTGGAGCGCGAGTAAAACATGTACAGCAGGCCAATCGTCACCAGCACAGCAGCGATAATGCCCAGAACTGCATAAACAAAATTTCCCATAATCAACCTCTTACACCTGAATCTATCTTCCGTTAGCGAAACAGGCATGATACTTCCATCGAAAAGCATCTCTTCAACAACATACTGTCTCTCTAATGGGCGAACCATCCTGAGAGACAGCGGTATATATTGTTAAAGAATATACGTCAACTCTTTCTCCTTTATGGAGCAGAGTGTTAGCTTGCGCTACAAAGTTTTGATGGCGCAGCAATCAGTCGTGTTGTGTTATCAGGATGAGGTACTTTCGTGTTCAGCGAACCCGTATTGACAACGACATCTGAACCGTTAAATTGTATCTCAAAACGATTCAAGCTGATAGGTGCAGGACCATCAAGCCACTCGCCCGTGACATTGTAGTGCGAACCATGACAGGGACACTTAAAGCTAGAGCAGTCGTCACGGAAAGGCACGGTACAGCCCAGGTGAACGCACTTCTGATAGAGCGCGATCCAGTACGAGCCATCCTTATCTTTTGCGACAGACTCCGAGTCTAGTTGACTGGCAAGCCCCTGAATAGGACGGAATGGAAAGTTCGCAGCCATATGAATAAGGTATGTTCTTGCCGCTTGATTGTAGAACACGCCCTTTGAACCAATAGCGAATTCTTCAAGCGATGCCGCCGCAGGAAAATCGGTTTTCGCACCCGCAGTAATTGGCGCACCGAACTGTCCGGCAAGATTTGGATAAAGCATATATAGCGCACCAGCAACAGCAGCGGTGGTAGACACGCCCCATACTGAGAGCATAGACCTACGCAAGAAGCGGCGACGCGACAGACGACGCTGCGCTATCTCCGCTGCCTCCGCACCACCACCATGAAGAACTTCATATTGTTGCGGTGTGATTGGTGGTGTATCAAGACTCATAATTGTCCTCTTTTTCTCTTTGCCTTTGCCCGATTACAGGTCAAAGTACAGGCCCTGCCAGGGCCAGACCCACACCCAACCTGGACCGCGAAAGAAGCTACCCGCAATTGTAATCACAGCCCAGAACACCAGGAACATCGTAAAGGTTGCAATAGCAACCTTGCGGTCCGCATAGGCACGACTGGGATTGCGATCAACGTAGGGTAACACCACCAGAGCCAGCAGAGTCAAGCCAGGACCCAACACACCACCGGTTGTAGGTGGAAAGTAGTGCAACAGTTCCTGCAGACCCAGGAAGTACCAGGGTGCTTTCGCCGGATTTGGCGTCAAGTTTGGATTCGCAGGGGCACGCAAAGGTGCATCAATTCTAATCGCCAGAATCGTCACCATGACGGTGACAATGGTAGCGGAAAAGAACTCACGAACCAGGAGGTGAGGCCATACGAAAACAGAGTCTTCGAGTGGCTTCTCAACACGCGTAATTGCTTCCTGCTTTACCACAGCCAGAGTGCGGTAGCGCCGCTGTGTCGCGGCGGCCTGTGTCTGGACTCTCGGTTCTTTCTGTTCGATTGCCATATTCATATCCTCTTAAAAGCATAGAAAGACAGTCAGTACAACATTAACGAGCAGTAGTGCCAACGGCGGCGGGACGCTCAGCACGCTCGGCCCTAGCCTCCAATTCACGGCGTGAGGGTGGTGGTGGACCAGCCTCGCCGCCATCCTTACGAATACGCCAGAAGTGAACCGCCATGAGCAACGCACCTGCTAATGGAAGCAGAATGACGTGACCGACATAGAAGCGGATCAGTGTTGCCTGACCAACGGCACCACCTCCAACCAACACCTTGTACGCGGGATCGCCCAACAAAGGTGTGTATGGAGCGAGGTTTGTACCAACGGTAATAGCCCAGATCGCAATCTGGTCCCAGGGCAACAAATAGCCAGTGAAACTCAGGAACAGAGTGACAAAGAAAAGAAGGACACCCACAACCCAGTTGAACTCTCTCGGTGGCTTGTACGCGCCATGATAAAAGACGCGAATCATGTGCAGTGTGACCGAGACGACCATCAAGTGGGCGGCCCAACGATGCATATTACGGACTAAGTGACCAAAAGAAATTGCACTATTCAGTTGATTGATGTTCTGATAAGCATCGCGTGTGTCAGGAACATAATAAAACATTAGGAATACGCCGGTAATTGTCAGCAACAAGAACAGGAAGAAGGAGATACCACCCATACACCATGTATAGGTGATCTTCATCGCCTGACGGCTGATTTTGACTGGATGCAGGTGCAGAAAGACGTTACCCATCATCACCAGCGACTGGTTCAATGGAGTGTCAGGATAGCCGTGTCGAAAGATAGAACGCCAGACAGGACTCTCAACAATCTTCTGCGTCGCCACATCAAGCAAGCTTTTATTACTGGTAGAGCTCACTGTGCCTCCTCAAGAGATAAAACTTTACCAAAGATACCTTTATGCAAATAACACTGTGTGTGGCAGATTATAGCATAGAACGTTTCCAGTGGGTACCCCTCGTACCAAAAAGGTTAGAACGTTTGCGCTTCTCTTCTCATTATAATGTATTCAAGAGCAAAACGAGAAGAGTTACAGATTTTCTTGTTATAAGAAGCCACATTGACTGTACTACATAGCTTACCTGTGCCTTCCTCTTGCTACATCAGGTACTCACCTGATTTTCGGGCATTCCTAACCTGATTATTTTGTTATATACAGTAGTAAGAAGTTGTTTGCAGGAAAAACAAAAAGCCGATACAATTACAGTAACATAAAAAAAGTAAAAATACCACAAAGAGAACATACAATGAGTGACTCTAACATTCCTTACAACGAAGGAGTACAGAACAACAGGCTTCTGCGACCATTTCTAGGCATTCCTGTTTTTTACAAGGTGCTTCTAGCCAACAGTTTTATTATCTTCGTTGGTGCAAGCGGTGGTACGTGGATTGCATCACAGCTTCACAGCATACCGAACGCGCCTGTTTATCTGATATTGTTCGTCACACTTGGTTGGCTTGTGAGCGTTATTCTCAATTTCGTCGTTCTGCAAATCGCGTTCCGTCCTCTGCTAGACCTCGGCAAAGTGATGAAACGTGTGCAGACTGGCGAGCGCACACTCCGCGCGCCAATCACGGGCGTTGATCCCGAAGCAGACCAACTTGCCAGCACCTTCAATACGATGCTAGAGGGCATTGATGAGGCAAATCGCGTCCGTGCCAGCCAGATCATTAAGGCACAGGAGCAGGAACGCAAACGTATCGCACGTGAGTTACACGATGAGACTTCACAGGTACTCACCTCGCTTTTGATAAGCCTCGCGGTGCTAGAGGAGTCCACAGCGACACAGGAGGGGCGAGATCGCATCGCTGAGACGCGTCGTCTGGCACACCAGACGTTACGCGCGGTTCGCAATCTTAGCATCGACCTGCGACCAAGTGCGCTGGATGACCTTGGCTTGCTGCCTGCCTTACGCTGGTACGTGAAAGAATATCAACAAAAGACTTCGATTGAGGTTGAGTTTCACGCGACTGGCTTTAAAGACCGCGAACGTCTCTCGCCTGAGATGGAGACCGCACTCTATCGCATTGTGCAAGAGTCTTTGACGAATATTGCGAAACATGCACAGGCGCACAAAGTCACCGTTACACTACATGAAGAGGCAGACGCCGTAAACGCTACTATTATTGATAACGGACGCGGCTTCCGCATCGAGGAGGTACGCAACACGGCAGACCAGGACAGAGGATTAGGGCTGGTGGGTATGCAGGAACGTGCCCTTCTACTTGATGGAACCGTAGATATCGACTCTCAGCCTGGACAGGGCACACGCGTCCAGGTGCATATACCACTTCGAGCCGTAGCAGTCCCGCGCCGAGCGGTTGCTGCCGAACTTGTAGGATAGACAAAGAGAAGGTAACTCATTTATAGAAAGCATACGTTTGTAAGGAATTATTCTAAATGAAGATTCGTATTCTACTTGCTGACGACCACACGATTTTACGGGCGGGTCTACGCATGATGCTGAACGCGCAACCGGATTTTGAGGTTGTTGGCGAGGCGCAAGATGGTCGTCAGGCCATTCAAGAGGCACAGAAGTTGCAACCCGATGTTATTCTTATGGACATTACTATGCCCGATATGAACGGCATCGAGGCGACACGCCAAATTAAGAAGGTGCTGCCAGAGACGAAGGTGCTTGTTTTGACGATGCACGAACATGACGAGTACGTGTTTCAAGCTTTGCGTGCTGGTGCGTCGGGCTATATGCTCAAAGAGGCGGCTGACACCGACCTTATCTCTGCGCTACGTGTCATTCAGAATGGACAGTTCTATCTCTCACCAACGGCCCAATCCGTGATGGTCGGAGACTATCTGCAACGCGTGCGAACGGGAGAAGAGAAGGACAGTTACAGCAGCTTGACGGAGCGCGAACGAGAGATTTTGAAGCTGGTCGCGGAAGGCTATACGAATAATCAGATTGCCGAGCGGCTCAT